>CAZSTV010000015.1:0-10971 GCA_964609665.1 uncultured Acidimicrobiaceae bacterium | reverse complement strand
GGGTGCCGACATCGAGGTCTTTTTGCTGTCGAATGTACTGCTTGCCAGTGTCGTCGGTCAGCACCGAGCCTTCGGCGCCAACAATGTTGATGTAGTCCGTCTCGGCCTTCGAGGGTTCGGCGAATGGATGGAGAAGGTTGCCGGGGACAGACATGTGTGCACCTCTTTGCAGTCGATTCTTTGCGGTCGATGTAGGGCATTCATTCAGCGGGCGCCGACGATGCCTGTGACAAAGTACTCGCGTATTTGTGAGACGTCGCCAGTCTTGCAGGTCCGGGCGGTTTCGCCCAACAGGCCGGGTCGGCGGCGGCTGGCGGTGGTCCTGGAGATCGTGGGGAAGAAAAGTTGTTGATGTCGGGAACCAGCGGCGGACGGCCGACGTCATAGCGTCATGCGCACTCCACTTCGTACCGATTCCCCCCGTTCCGGGTCCGCTAGCAAGACTCGGCTGCTCCTTGCACTGACCGTCCTCGCCGCACTATCTCTGCTAGCGACTGCCTGTGGCAGTGACGATGAAGCGGTCGATGCCGGGGCCGATGCGGAACAGGAACTCCCGGCCGAGGATGCCCAAGACGGCAGCGCAGATGAGCTCCCAGCGGACGATGACGACGACGAGCCGCAAGACGGCGATGCAGCAGCCGATGACGGCTCAACTGATGACTCGGGCTACCAGTTGACCGAGTCCCAGCCGGACATGATCTCCGCCCAGGCGGCACCCATCGACCAGCTGGAGACCATCGATGACCAAACCATCGCGGTGCGATACCAAAACGGCAGTGAGCCGTGTTCGCTCGCCAACGTGACCGTGACCGAGTCGGACACCGAAGTTGTCGTGGGACTTGAGACCGGTCTTCACCCCAACGCAGCGGCGATGAGCTGCATCGCTCAGGTGATCCAATACGAGATCCAGGTGACCCTGGCGGCGCCCATCGGAGACCGCACGATCGTGATGGCCGACGCGTAGCGAGCGAATTCGGCCGGTACCTCGGGTCCCTCTCTAGAAGCTCCGGCCTCAGGCCATTGTCAGTCCGCCGGAGACCGACAGCGTCTGTCCGGAGATGAAGCCAGCGTCTTCGGAGCAGAAGTAAACAACAGCGGAGGCAACCTCTTCCGGCTGGCCAACGCGCTTCATCGGCACCGCCCGGGCCATCGCTCCGATCACCTTGTCGCCGTCGCTGCTCGCCGAGACGATCTCGTCCAGCAGCGGCGTTGCCGTCGGTCCGGGGCACACGGTGTTGGCGGTGATGCCCTTGCGGGCGACCTCTCGGGCGATGGTCTTGGTGAAGGCGATGATGCCACCTTTCGCTCCCGAGTAGACGGCTTCCAACGATGAGCCCACACGGCCCGCATCGGATCCGATGTTGACGATGCGGCCCCACCCCTGGTCGATCATGGACGGCAGACACCCGTGGACCGTCCGCAGCGCGCCCTTGTAGTTGACCTCGATGATGCGGTCCCAAAAGTCCTCGTCGGTGTCGAGGAAGGGCTTGAGCTCATCCCACCCGGCGCAGTTGACGAGGATCTCCACCTCGCCAAGCTCGTCGCGAACGGCCAGCAGCCCCTCGGTCACCGAGTCACCGTTTGCCACGTCCATTGCGACCGCAAGGGCCGTGCCGCCCGCATCGGTGATCAACCCGGCCGTGGTCGTCGCTTCATCGGCACGAAGATCGGCGACGGCAACCCGCCGTCCTTCACGAGCAAGCCCCAAGCAGATTTCTCGGCCGATGCCACGGCCGCCGCCGGTGACAAGAGCCACCCGTACGATTCCGCCGTTGGTTGCGTCGCTCACGATGGGTTCCCCTTGTGCTGTTCGATTGTTGTGTGATCCTCGCCTGCAGTGCTTGGCGCGATGCCTGGAAGTTGCGACGATCGTGAGAAGACCTCTTCCATAAGCGGAATGAAGTTCTCGATTCCCAGGGTGTCGTAGTCGGGGTCGAAGCAGTTCTGGTCGTACCGCTCACAGAACCTGACGCAGGCGTCGAAGTGGGGCTCATCCAGGTACCGCTAAAGAGAGTTGCGGTCACCGCCGAGATGGTGGAAGTAGTAGTAACCCTGGAATATGCCGTGGTGCTTGATCACCCAGTGGGTCTCGGCATCGACGTAGGGGGCAAGCATGGTCGCGGCGGCGTCGCTGTGGTTCTCCGGTGCGAAGCCGTCGGCAACGTCATGCAGGAGCGCACCCACCACGAGGTCCGGTCTTTCGTCGTTACGGAGGGCTCTCGTCGCTGACTGGAGCGAGTGTTGGTACCGGTCGATCTGGTAGCCGAGCGTCGGGCCTTTGAGCAGATCCAGCATGCCGATCAGGTTCGGTACCAGCGCTGCTTTGGTGTGGGACTCGAACGCGGCATTGAGTATCTCGTAGTCTTGCTTGGTGCCTTCGGACATGGCGGTCCACGAAACCGTTTGCATCCCGCCACTCTATTGCTCCGGGCTGATTAAGAGTAAAGAACCAGCGCCATCGACCGACTGCGGATCGAGGCCCCCAGGGTAGGATTACAACCACCATGAGTGCATCAAAGATCATTTACACCCACACCGACGAGGCGCCTGCTCTCGCCACCGAATCCCTGCTCCCAATCATCGGGGTTTTTGCCGCCGCTGGTGGTGTGGAAGTCGAAACTCGAGACATCTCATTGGCCGGCCGGATCCTGGCCAACTTCAACGACTACCTCAACGAGGACCAACGGGTTTCCGATGCGCTCACCCAACTTGGCGAACTGGCTCAAACCTCCGAGGCCAACATCATCAAACTGCCGAACATCAGCGCGTCGGTGCCGCAGCTGAAAGACGCCGTCGCAGAGCTACAGGCCGCAGGGTATGGCGTCCCGGACTACCCGGATGACCCCGCCAACCCCGAAGAGGAAGATGTGCGGGCCCGCTATGACCGGGTCAAGGGCAGCGCGGTCAACCCGGTTCTTCGGGAGGGCAACAGCGACCGGCGGGCCCCGAAGGCCGTAAAGCAGTACGCCCAGAACAACCCGCATTCGATGGGCGCATGGTCGTCGAAGTCCACCTCGCACGTGTCGACCATGCCCTCCGGAGACTTTCGCTCCAACGAGTTGTCGACCACCATCGCAGAACCCACCGAGTTGCGCATTGAGTTGGTCACCGCCGACGGTGCAGCAACCGTCCTGAAGAAGTCCGTGCCGGTCCAGGCCGGCGAAGTGGTTGACGCCACGGTCATGAGCCGCCGTGCACTGCGTGAATTCCTGGCGGCTGAGATTGCCGACGCCTCCGACAAGGGCGTGCTGTTCTCGCTTCACATGAAGGCCACCATGATGAAGGTGTCCGACCCGATCATCTTTGGTCACGCTGTCCGGGCGTACTTTGCCGATGTCTTCGCCGCCCATGGCGACACGCTCGACGCCGCAGGCGCCAACCCGAACAACGGCCTCGGCAACGTCATCGCCGCCCTCGACGAGGTACCAGAGGCCAAACGAACCGAGATCTCCGCAGCCATTGCCGCCGCCATGGAGACCGGGCCCGACCTGGCCATGGTCAACTCGGACCTTGGCATCACCAACCTGCACGTCCCAAGCGATGTCATCATCGACGCTTCGATGCCTGCCATGATCCGTTCGTCCGGTCAGATGTGGAACGCCGAGGGCAATCAGCAGGACACCAAGGCGGTCATCCCGGACAGCAGCTACGCAAGCCTGTACTCCCAGACCATTGACTTCTGCCGTGAGCACGGCGCCTTCGACCCGACCACCATGGGCACCGTCCCGAACGTCGGCCTGATGGCCCAGAAGGCCGAGGAATACGGCTCCCATGACAAGACCTTTGAAGCGGCGGCCGACGGCCAGATCCGCGTCGTTGATTCGGCGGGTACCATCCTGTTCGAGCACGAGGTTGAGGAGGGCGACATCTGGCGCATGTGCCAGGTGAAGGACGCACCGGTCCAGGACTGGGTGAAGCTCGGCGTCTCCCGGGCACGGGCCACCGGTTGGCCCGCCGTGTTCTGGCTAGACAGCGAGCGGGCCCATGACGCTCAGCTCATCTCGAAGGTGGAGCGGTACCTGCAAGACCACGACACCGACGGCCTCCAGATTGAAATCATGTCCACCGCCGAAGCCACCCGGTTCACCCTTGAGCGGGTCAAGCGCGGCGAGAACGTCATTTCGGTCACCGGCAACGTGCTGCGTGACTACCTGACGGACCTCTTCCCCATCCTGGAACTTGGCACCAGCGCAAAGATGCTGTCCATCGTTCCGCTGATGAACGGCGGCGGTCTCTTTGAGACCGGGGCCGGCGGTTCGGCGCCAAAGCACGTGCAGCAGTTCGAGGCGGAGAACCATCTTCGGTGGGACTCACTCGGTGAGTTCCTGGCCCTTGCTGTCTCGCTCGAACACCTGGCCCAGGTCAATGACAACTCCAAGGCCCAGGTGCTGGCGGACGCGCTGGACGTAGCGACCGGACGGGTACTCCAAGAGGGCCGGTCCCCGTCACGTCGCGTGAACGAACTCGATAACCGGGGCAGCCACTTCTACCTGGCGCTGTATTGGGCCGAAGCAGTAGTTGCCCAGACCGAGGACGCCGACCTTGCGGCCCAGTTCGGTCCACTTGCACAGGAACTGGCCGAGAAGGAAGCGGTGATCGTTGGCGAGTTGGCCGACGTCCAGGGGGTTGCCATGGATATCGGTGGCTACTACTACCCCGACCCCAGCCGTCGCGCCGAGGCCATGCGGCCGAGCGCAACACTGAACGACATTGTGAATCGGGCCAGCAGCTAGCTTCTAGCCGCGAGAGCGGCGGTACACCTCGGCGAGGGCGGCAACCCCGGCGTCCATCGCTGCGATGTCGGCATCGCCAAAGCACAGCCGGAGACGGCGGGCTCCCCAGTCGGCGTCCGCAGACCATCCCGCTCCCGGGTTGAACAGAACCCCGGCATCGGCCGCTTCGGCGGCGAATGCTCCCGTGTCGACCCCCTCGGGAAAGGTCAGCCACACATAGATCCCACCCTTCGGTGTTGTCACCTGGACCTCGTCGCCGAATTCACGCTGTACTGCGGCGATCATGGCGTCGCACTTTGTCTTCAGGGCCACCATCAGCCGCTCCACGTGGTCATGGAAGTGGGTAGGCGCGTACTCGGCGAGGGTCAGCTGCTCCAGGGCGCCCGTGCCAGCATCGGTCTTGAGCGCCAGCAGCTGGCGGATCACCGGTGGGTCCGCCACCAGGTACCCCACCCGCAGAGCCGGAGCGATCGACTTTGAGAACGAGCCGCAGTAGATGACGTGTCCGCCACCATCGTCGAGGGCTCGGATGGTTGGTGGCCGGTCACCGGACCAGACCAGGTCCGCGTAGCAGTCATCTTCAAAGATCGGGACGCCGTACTGCTCCGACAGTTCCAGGAGACGACGGCGTCGAGCCACCGGCATCACCGAACCGGTCGGGTTCTGTACCGTCGGGATGGTGTAGAGATACTTCGGGGTGATGCCGTCGGCCGCCAATTGGGCCAACTGGTCGGCAAGGTGGTCGGTGTCGATTCCGTCGTCGTCCAACCGCATGCCGACGGCGGTCACGCCCAGGTTGTTCAACCGGGTAACCATGCCGCCGTAGGTGGCCTCCTCGATCAGGATGGTGTCGCCGTCGGACAGCAGCACGTTGTTGACCAGGTCGAGCGCTTGTAGGGAGCCGGAGGTGACCAGGATCTCATCGGGCGTGGTGGTGGTGCCGGCCCGGACGGCCAACTTGTCCACGATGAACTCTCGGAGCGGAAGGTAGCCGAGCGGGGAGCCACCGAGGTTGTAGGTGGCCAACGCTCGCCCCTCACGCTTCATCGCCGTGACGGCGGCCTCGGCGAGCACATCGTAGGGAACGCTCTCGGCATCGTTGTTGCCGCCGACGAATGCGAAGTCCGGCGGATCTGTCCATGGTTCGGCGGCGGCAGGAAGGTCCGGCTTGAAGCGGGCGACCATATCGAAACTCATGGAATCAAGGTGTAGCCCAGGTCCATCTGGTCTGTCGATCTGTGCTGACGTGCGGCGGATGTCGCACCTGGCGCCACCGATCAGAGCGGTAGGTTGACAAAGTGAATCACGGCGACGCCGAAACGACCATCGTGGCCCGCGGCGGTCACCCCGACTTCTTGGACCTGCCCTTCGGCGAGCCGCTGGAGGGGTGGCGTCACGAGCGAATGGTGAAGATGGCACACGGCGTCAGCCGCCACATTGTGCGCTTTGTCCGCTACGGGGACCGGGTCTACGCGCTGAAGGAGACCGAGGCCGGCATCGCCCGCCAGGAGTACGAGGTCCTTCGCATGCTGCGCGAGGAACACCTCCCCGTGGTGGAGCCCGTCGGCGTGGTGACCGGGCCGGAGGGCGCACCAGCGATCCTCATCACCCGGTACCTCGACTTCTCGCTCCCCTACTGGTACATCCTTGGCCGCGATGAACCAGCACTGGCCGACAAGCTGATCAACGCGGCGGTGGTCCTGCTGGTCCGGCTTCACCTGGACCGAGTCTTTTGGGGAGACTGCTCGCTCTCCAACATTCTGTTTCGGCGTGACGCCGGGGCGATGATGGCCTACATGGTCGACGCCGAAACTACCGAGCGTCACAGCACCCTGAGCGATGGGATGCGCCACTACGACCTGGACATCGCCCGGGAGAACATCATCGGCGGGCTGTTGAACCTGCAGGCCGACGGTCGCGTCTCGGAGGAGATTGAGCCATTCGAGATCGCAGAAGAGTTGTACCAGCGTTACGAAGGACTGTGGGATGAGCTGACCCGCACCGAGGAGTTCGACATCGACCAGCGGTGGCGGATTGAACGCCGGGTCCGTTCCATCAACGACCTCGGGTTCGACGTCGAAGAACTATCGATTGAGCGAAGTGGGTCGGCGCTGCAGATCAAGCCGATCCTCGTCGAGGAAGGCCACCACGCGCGGGAGCTGCGACGACGCACCGGGCTTGAGGTGCAGGAGAACCAGGCTCGCCGCCTGCTGGCCGACATCGAAAGCCACCGGGCGTGGCTCGAGGCTTCGGGTGGGCGAACAACGCCAGCTGCGGTCGCTGCGGCCCGCTGGCTCGCCGACGTCTATGAACCGGTCATCGAGTCCGTGCCAGAGTCGCTTCTGGCCAGGCTTGAAGCGCCCGAGCTGTTCCACCACCTCCTGGAGCACCGCTACTACCTTTCCGAGCAGCGCAAACAAGAGGTCTCGCACAGCGATTCGCTTGCCGACTACCTGGACAGTGTTTTGACCAGCCAGCCTGCGGAGCGGCAGTTGGATTTTCCGGGCGAGGACCCGGAGGCCTGACCGCAAACGGAAGGGCCTGAGCTAGTTGACCATCCGGTCGTGGCCTTCCCAGAAGGGAACCCGCAGCTCGGTCTTGAGGATCTTCCCCGATGGGTTGCGGGGGATCACATCCATCCGGTCCACCGAGGTTGGGCACTTGTAGCTTGCGAGGTTTTCCTTGGTGTAGGCGATCAGGTCTTCCGCGGTTGGATCGGCGTCCCCGACGGGAGTGATGATTGCCTTGACGGTCTCGCCCCACTTCTCGTGTGGCACACCGATCACCGCAACGTCGGCCACCTCGGGGTGGGCCATCAGGACGTTCTCGATCTCCGCCGGGTAGATGTTCTCGCCACCGGAGACGATCATGTCCTTGACCCGGTCGTGAATGAACAGGTAGCCGTCGCGCAGGTAGCCCGCATCGCCGGTTCGGAACCAGCCGCGGCCATCGGCGTCCTTACCCTCGGGGAACGCCTCGGCAGTTGCTTCGTCGTTGGCCCAGTACCCGGCCATGTTCTGGATGGTCTTGCACCAGATCTCGCCAACCTGTCCGTCCGGCTGGTCCTCCCCGCTTCCAGGGTCGACGATGCGCAACTCCACGTCACCCCAGGGCTGACCGGCGGAACGCAACAGGTCCGCCCGGGGGCCGCCGGGGTCATGATCGTCTGCTCGAAGGATGGTCACACCACCGGTGGTTTCGGTCAGCCCGTAGGCCTGGACGAACTTGCATCCCATCGCCTTCATCGAGCCGACAAGAATCTCCTCGGTGATGGGCGATGCGCCGTAGACCATGGCCCGCATCGTTGAGAAGTCGGTGGAGTCGATGCCCGGCGTCATGAGGAGGAACTGCAGCACGGCGGGAACGAGGAGAGCGTTCGTGATGCCGAACTTCGGAATCAGGTCCAGGATGGCGGCCGGGTCGATGTCTCGGAGCAGTACGTTTGAGCCGCCGTTGTACAGCCCGACGACTCCCCAGCCGCTGCCCGCGATGTGGAACAGCGGCATGGCCACCAGGTTCACGCTGTCGGAATCGAAGTACCACTCGCCGGACGCTGCGGGCAGCATCGAGAAGAAGTTCTCATTGGTCAGCTCAACCCCCTTTGGCAAACCGGTCGTGCCGGAGGTGTAGAGCTGGTAGCAGGTGTCGCCGAGGGCGGTTGGCACCATCGGGTCTTCGTCGGCCTTGTCTGCCAGCCAATCGTCGTAGTTGGTGAAGCCGCCGCCGGAACCGACCACGATGGTGGTGGACACGGTTGGCAGGTCCATCTTTTCGAGGTGACCGAGGAACTCTTCACCGACCAGGAGCACTTTGGCCTCGGCGTTGCCAAGAATGTACTCCATCTCGGGCGGGGCAAGGCGCCAGTTGACGGCAACGGTGACCGCGTTGACCTTGCCTGCGCCGAAGAGGAACGGGAAGTACTCGGGAGCGTTCTTGTCCAGGAAGGCCACCCGATCCTGCGACTCGACACCAGCGGCGAGCAACGCCTGGGCCACTCTGTTGGCTTCGCTGTCCAGCTCGGAGTAGGTCCAGCTGCGATCTTCGTAGGACAGAGCCGTCTTGGTTCCCCGCTCCGCCGCATGAACCCGAGTGATGTCTCCGATAGATGCAATCGAGTCGCTCATATGTGGTCCGTTCTCCCCCGACGCCGCGGCGCCACCGTTGGCCGTCTGCAGAGTTTCCTCCGCTCTTGGGTCACAGTGTGGCAGCGGGCTACTCGCTCTGTCGAGCAGGACCGGCGGTGGAGAACTTAGAACTCCGCCCACTCATCTTCAGCTCCACCCTGATACTCCGGCATCGGCTCTGACGGGTCCCGACCCGGATACCCGTCCGTCGAGGCCTCCCGGGGTGGAGCGGAGCGCTGGTAGGAGCCACCGTCACGGTGTCCCGAAGACCCTTGGCCGGAATTGGCGCCCGAACCCGAGCCGCCGCCACCGGTGTCTTCGTCACCCGGCGCGTAGCCGTAACACATCTGCACACCGTCGACGTCGAACGGCTTGCCGAGCGAACCCACGGTAAAGCTCGACCAGTCACCGGACTTCTTCTGGACGTCGATCTTGCCGCCCTCAGCGAGCGCCTTTTCGAGGTCTTCGATCGGAGCCATCACGGCCCACTTCTCGGTCTTCGTCTTCCGGAAACGAGGAGGAATCTTCTCAGCCATCGAACCAGTATGTCCGCTGGCGGCACCCTTTTGCAGCACGCTCACAGCACTTCAGTATTCAGTGGACCGCACACTAGGGTGTTGCGATGAATCAGCCTTCGATCGCCCATCTCATCGTGGATGGGATCCGCCAGTCGGGAATCGACACCCTGTTTTGCCTGCCCGGCGTGCAGAACGACGATTTCTTCAATGTCTTGTTTGACGCACGAGACATCCGGCCGATCGTCACTCGTCACGAGCAGGGCGCTGCGTACATGGCGATGGGCGCAGCCCAGGTCACCGGCAAGCCAGCAGCGTTCTGCGTGGTCCCCGGCCCGGGCATGCTCAACGCCAGTGCCGCCCTGACCAGCGCGTACTGGGGTTATGGCAAAGTCCTTGCGATCATCGGTCAGATCGCCACGTCAATGCAGGGCAAGGACATCGGCACCCTGCACGACTTGAATGACCAGACGTCAGTCCTGCGTCAGGTGACGAAGGAAGCGATCGTTATTCATGACCCGGCCGACGGTGCGGCGCTTGTGCAGCGCGCAATTGACGCTTTGCACAACGGCGTCCCTCGGCCGGTCAGCATTGAGGTGCCGGTCGATGTGTGGGCCAAACCGGCAGACGGCATTGTTGATCCGCCGACCATCGCCACCCCTGCCATCTCGGACTCTGAGATCGAACAGGCGGCAGCGTTGCTTAGCGGAGCGAAGAAGCCGCTGATCATTGTCGGCTCCGGTGCTTACGGCGCCTCGGAACCAATCATCGAGCTTGCCGAGCGGTTGCAGATTCCCGTGACGACAAGGCGACAGGGCCACGGCGTGGTGCCCACCAGTCATCCGCTGTTCATCCCGCTCACTGCGGCGTACCACATGTGGCCCGAGGTTGACGTTGTGTTGGGCATCGGCTCCAGGATGGAGTGGCCGCTCAACCAGTGGGGCGTCGATGATGACCTCTCGATCATCCAGATCAACATCGACGAAGCAGAGGTGGACCGCCACGGCATCACCGCCGTCGGGATTCACGCCGATGCCGATGAGGCGTGCCGGGCGCTGGTGTCAGCGGTCGGCACTGTCACCCGCCCGTCGGTGGTTGAGGACCTTGCTGCTCGCCGGGCCGAGTTTGATGAGTACACCAGTCACCTGACGCCGCAGCGTTCCTACACCGCGGCGATTCGCGATGCCGTTCCAGATGACTGCGCGCTGGTGGAGGACGTCACGCAGATCGGGTTCGCCTGTCACCTCTTCTACGATCACCTTGCGCCACGGACCTTTCTCACCTCCGGAGCGGCAGGAACCCTCGGGGCCGGTGCCGCCGTGGCGATTGGTGCCTCCGCCGTTTCCGACAGTCCGGTGGTCGGCATTGTTGGCGACGGTGGCTTTTTGTTTACTGCCACCGAATTGGCCACGGCCGCGCAGCACGACATTCCCTGCAACATCCTCGTGTTCAACAACAGTGCGTATGAGAACGTACGGCGAATTCAGACCAACCGCTTCGGGGCAGACCGGACGATTGCCTCGACACTGCAAAACCCGGACTTCCAGCTGTTCGCCCAGTCATTCGGGGTGCGGTCCTGGCAGGCCGATTCACCGGAAT
>CAZSTV010000014.1:0-45282 GCA_964609665.1 uncultured Acidimicrobiaceae bacterium | reverse complement strand
CGTCGGCACCCATCGCGAACCCGTCTTCGACCCGTGTCAGGAGTGCCACGACCCCGGCTACATGGAGGGACGCCTCTGCGGCCGCATCGTCAAAGCCAAGGACGAGCGGCTGGTCGGCTGCCTTGTTACCGCGGTCTACCGCTTTCGGTTCGACCACAGCGCGGAGTTCGTTGACACCGAAGTACATGGCACGCTCGAAGGCGTCGTCGTGTGCCCCTGCTGCGGCAAGGGCAAGTGCATCGACTTCACCGGTTTCAATGAGGGGAAGAACCCCAATCCGTGGACGCTCGATGGCTGTGAGTTCCTGGTGTCTGACAGTGCAGGATCTGCGGCGCCAAACACCGAGATCACCACCGTCGGTGGCACGGTCAGCGGCCTGAACGCCGGGCACGAGCTGAGGATTGCGCTGGACAGCCCGGCCAGCGAGGTCAGCATCACGCTCATCAACTTCTCGACCCCATCGCAGGTGCTTGTTTACAACAGCGCCAGCGCCCTCGTCGGAGCAGCGACCATGACGGTTTCCGGTACTCCGGAAACGTTGACGTTCACCGCTCCAGACATTGCGTTGGTGGCGGTTCGGTCACCAGAAAACGAGACACTCGTCCTCGAATTCTGTGCGGAGAGCTGACCGTATATGACGGTCGGCGAGGTTGACGCAAAGCGGTTGGCGGTCGGTCGGAACGGGCCGTCCGTCAACCGCTGACAGCATCGTCGCCACGTTCGACGGCTGTTTATGGGCTATGGGCGCTAGTGTCGATAGACCAATGTCAGCATCAAGGTCCGGTCGGACCAGCCGTCGTTATCGTGCCGCCGCGGTGTGCACTCCTGGCCTCGAGGCCGTCTGTGCAGCAGAGCTGACCGCCATCGGGGTTAAGCCGAAGCCCAGCGGACCCGGGCTGCTCGAGTTCGATGCCAACCATCGCCAGCTGTACAGCGCCAATGTGTGGCTGCGGACGGCAAGCCGGGTGGTCGTGCGGATCAACACGTTTCGGGCAACCGACTTTATTCATCTCCAGGAACACGCGGCCCAGATTGACTGGACCTCGTGGATTCCCGCCGGTCATGCGCCGAAGTTTCGCATCTCCAGCAACGAGTCGAAGCTGTACCACACCAAGGCCATTGCCCAGCGGCTACATCAGGTCAGCCTGCCGCCGAGCATCGGCGAGCCCGAACAGCTCTTCATCGTCAGAATTGATCGCAACAATGTGACCATCTCGGCCGACTCCTCAGGCCAGGCGCTGCACAAAAGACCGTGGCGGACCGAGCTTGGTGAGGCGCCGCTGCGCACCACCATGGCCGCCGCCATGTTGCTCGTCGCGGAATGGGACCCAACGGTCGGCCTTGTCGATCCGTTCTGCGGTTCCGGCACCATTGGCATTGAGGCCGCGTTGCTCGCGGCCAAGATGCCACCCGGGGGGCAGCGAGAGTTTGCCTTCCACGATTGGCCCGATTTTCAGCCCGGCACGTGGGCCAGCGTTGCCGGATCCATTGCGGAGTCCATGGACACCGCTCCCGAGGCCGGACCGATTCATCTGTCGGATCGCAGCCAGGAGATGGTGGACGCCGCTCGCCGCAACGCGGAACGAGCCGAGGTCGAGGATCGCATCAGTTTCGACAGCCACGTTGTCTCCCACCTCAAGGGGCGGGAGAGCGGAGGAATGGTCGTGACCAATCCGCCGTATGGGAAACGGGTTGGTCGCTCCGAGCTGAACGGCCTGTACAGCCGACTTGGTGCAGTGGTGCGCGAGCGGCTCCCCCAACATGGGTTGGTGCTGTTGACCCCGGATGCAAAGTTGGCAAAGTCGGCCGACGGTCGGGTTCGCTCCATCGCAAAGTTCCGCCACGGCGGTCTTCCGGTCGAGATTTTCCGCCGGCCGGTGTCTGAGGCCGCTGCGAATACTCCAGACGCCTCTGGCACTCCTGACACCTCTGGCACTTTTGACACCTCTGGCACCCCTGACACCTCCGGCAGCTCAGACACGGCTGATGCCGCGGTGACCGTCGCCGAGCAATAGCGCCGCGCTGGGGCGAGGCGCTGCGGTAGCGTTGCGCGATGCTTGACTTCGTCGCATCTGTCACCACCGAGTCGGACCTGTTCAACCAGTCGCTACATCGGTTGTGGGACGGTCCTCACGACCCTGCGTCGGTCTCGGTGCCCTCGTGCCCGGACTGGTCGGCGGCCGATCTGGCCTGGCATCTGACCGAGGTGCAGTACTTCTGGGCGTCGATTGTCGAGGGGTCGCTTTTGGACCCCGGCGAGGTGACGCCGCTGTCACGGCCGGGGGATGACGCCCTCCTCGCACTCAACGCTGAGCAGGCAGGGCGTTTGGTGGAGCTGTTGACCAACGGCGACCCGGCCCAGCCGGTGTGGAGTTGGCACGAGGGTCGCCAAGACATCGCCTGGGTGCAGCGGCGCCAGGCCCATGAGGTTCTCATCCACCGCATCGACGCCGACCTGACGGTTGCGGCGGCATCCGACGACGCGAGACCGGGCCTCCACGGCGCTTCGGTTGACGAGGCGCTTGCCGCCGATGGCGTGGACGAGATTCTGACCGTCATGCTCGACGTCGGGGAGCCACCTTCGTGGGGCCGCTTTGAGCGCGACGGCGCAACGGTGGCATTGGAGGTCCCCGGTCGGCGCTGGAACATGGCGCTCGGACACGTGGACGGCACCGACGGCGATGGCACCGAGCACCATCTTCCCGCCATCGAGCTGGTCGATTCGCTCGACGAACCCGGAGCGGTGCTGACCACCGCAGCGTCGACGCTACACCTGTGGCTGTGGCGTCGGGCCGAGTTGACCGATGCCAACATCACCGGTGACGCTTCGCTGATCAACCGCCTGCACCAGCTTGCAGCGATGGAGTGACAGCGGGCCGGTCTTCGCTCAGGCGCGAATGACGGTCACCGAGCCATTGGCGCCGTCGAACGTGAAGCCGTCATCGACCGCCACCCAGGACGCTGCCCCTCGTAGGGCGGAGAGCAACAGTTCTTCCTGTTCGTTCAGGTCGCCGCAGTCTTGGCGTGATCCGCCAGCGATCGTGAACGAGGCGCCACCGTCCTCGGCCAGGGTGAATGACCCGAAGTACGTGTTACAGCCCGGATTGACCGTCAGAGCCCCGAAGCGGGTTTCGAAGATCACGATCGGCGCAACCGTCAACGGGACTTCCTGGCCGTTGCGAGCCAGAGTGGTAGCAACAAACTCACCGTCAAATCTGGCGTCAGCGACACGCGGTCCGTCGTCCTGGGTGGTGACCGAACCATCGTCATCGGGCTCGTCGAGCTCCGCGCTGCCACACGCAGCGAACAACAGCGCCATGGCGACGATGGCCAGCGGGGCAAGCCGACGATGAACTCTGGGGACGGTTTTGAGAGTGGAACGCTGCACCGGCGGCACGAGGGAACCGTACCGGCAAGCCTTCGCCTTGCCGCAATCTGAACGCAGCGTTCCCGCTGTCGGTGTGGATTTGATGAAAGCGTTGATTCTCAGCAGCCGCTGGGGCAACCTCGGTAAGTGAATCCCCTGGCCGAAGTCTCAATTTCGTTGCCCGACTGGCTCTGGTCGTCGGTGGAACTGGATCGCCGCCGGCCAACGGTCGAGGAGCGAATGGAAACCGTCCTGGATCTCGTTGCGTTGAATGTTGCCGATGGTGGTGGACCATTTGCCGCTGCGGTCTTCGACGAACAGGGGCATCTCGTCGGGCCGGGGATCAACCGGGTTGTTCCGGCATCGGCCCCGATCGCCCACGCCGAGATCGTCGCCATCGCGTCGGCCGGCCAGCGGCTCGGCACGTGGGACCTCCGTTCACAAGGGATGTTCCAACTGGTCACCTCCACCGAACCTTGCGCCATGTGCCTCGGGGCGGTCCCGTGGTCGGGTGTCAGCGCGCTGGTCACCGCCGCCAGAGATGGTGATGCGCGAGACGTTGGTTTCGACGAGGGTGACAAGCCATCGGACTGGGTCACCCGGTTGGGCGAGCGCGGCATCGAGGTCATCCAGGATGTTGGCAGAGACCGCGCCGTCGCCCAGCTTCGTGACTACTCGCGCTCCGGAGGCGAGATCTACAATGGCGACGGGGGAGAAGGTGGCGGAGGCTCATGACCCACCATGTACAGCGTCCGGGAACGGTTATCCCGGAAACGGTCACGCCGGGCGATCTGGGTTCTGCCCTCGACATCTTGGGGCGGCCGAACACCAAGCCGATCGCGGGCGGCACCGACCTGATGGTCGAGCTTGATCGTGGTGATCATCACGATGTTGAGACCCTGGTCGACCTGACAAGAATTGCCGGCCTCGATGCCATCGAGAGCGACGGTGAGACCGTCACGATCGGCCCACTGGTGACGCACAACCAGGCCGTCGCCAGCCCGGTGCTGCGTCGTCACGGAGCGTTGTTGGTCCAGGCGTGCTGGGAAATCGGTTCGCCGCAGCTCCGCAACCGGGCGACGATCGCCGGAAACATCGTGACGGCCAGTCCGGCCAACGACACGCTGAGCGCCCTGGTTGCACTGGAAGCCGAGCTGACCCTGCGCAGCGCCACGACCGAGCGTCGAGTCCCCATTTCGGAGTTTCACCGTGGCGTCCGCAAGACGGTGCTCGCCCCCGGTGAGCTGCTGACGAAGATCTCGTTCCCCGTCTTGGACGAGGGGTGGCGGGGGATCTACCTGAAGCTGGGCCTTCGCAGCGCCCAGGCCATTTCGGTGGTCCACCTGGCAGCGATGTGTCACCTCGAACCGGGACCGGGCGAGAGCGCGCAGCGGGTAACCGCGGCCAGAATTGCGCTGGGCAGCGTTGCTCCAACGATTGTGCGGGTCGCCGACGCGGAAGCCGGGCTGATCGGGACAACACTGGACGAAGCGGCAATCGGTGCCGCCGCTGACGCGGCGCAAGCCGCGGTCAGTCCCATCGATGATCTACGGGCGACCGCCGACTACCGCCTCGACGTGATCACCGAGATGACAAAGCGGGCGTTGCGGTCGATTCGTGACAACACAGCGGTACTGGCCGAGACACCGCCGCTGCTGTGGGGCCAGTCCGATGGACACTGGCAGGCCGGCGACGGCTCCGACGTCCATCACGCTTTGGACACGCCGGTTCAGGCCACCGTGAACGGACAGCCGGTGTCCCTACCCGGCAACGGGGCAACGGTTTTGGATTGGCTGCGAACCACCGGCGCCACCGGCGTGAAAGAGGGGTGCGCCGAAGGGGAATGCGGGTCGTGCACCATCGATATGGACGGGATGGCGGTCCTGTCATGCCTGATCCCGGCCACCAGGGCCGAAGGGTCCGAGATCACCACCATCGAAGGGTTGGCCGACCGGGCCGGTGAAGGCGCGGAGCTGCATCGGCTGCAGGATGCCTTCGTCCAGACCGGGGCGGTCCAGTGCGGCTTTTGCATCCCCGGCTTCCTGATGTCGGGCGCTGCGCTGCTCGATGAACACCCGGAGCCCACCGACGATCAAATCACCTACGGGTTGTCCGGCAACCTGTGCCGCTGCACCGGCTACTACAAGATTGAGGACGCGGTTCGGCTGGCGATGACCCCGGAACAGGAGCAGCGGCCATGAGCCTCGGTCAATCGACGCGCAAGCCGGACGCCGTCGGCAAGACCACTGGCGCCACCCCCTACGCCGGCGACCTCAGCCCGGAGGGTGTGCTGCATGCAAAGGTGGTTTTCACCGACCAGCCCCACGCCCGGTTGCTGAGCCTCGACACCGCCGCCTGCGAAGCATCGCCAGGAGTGGTCACCGTGGTCACCGCGGCCGACGTCGCCGTCAACGAATACGGGTTGACCATCTTTGACCAGCCGGTGCTGATCGGACCGGCAGGTGACGGAGCAGTAAGCGAATCAAATGGTACGGACCCTGTCATGGTGGCGGGCGATATTTCTCGCTGGGAGGCCGACCATCTTGCAGTGGTGGTGGCCGAGACCGAACGACAGGCCGAGCGTGCGGCCCTGAAGTTGGCGCCGGTGTGGGAACAGCTTCCACTGGTCCCTGACGTACCCGCAGCGCTTGCCGAGGGCGCGCCGCTGCTACACCCCGAAGTCAATCCGGCCTACACGAATCCCGGTTCAAACGCCTACCACCACCTGGTCATACGCAAGGGCGATACCGCAGCAGCTATGGCAGCAGCGGACATCATCGTCGAAGGGACCTACGAGCTGCCATACCAGGAGCACGCCTACCTCCAGCCCGAAGCGGCGTTGGCCTACATCGACGACGAGGCCCGCATCACCATCGAGACCGGTGGACAGTGGACCCATGAAGATCAGGAACAGGTTGCCCATGCGCTGAACCTGCCCCAGGAGGATGTCCGCATCATCTATCGGGCGATCGGCGGCGCGTTCGGTGGCAAAGAGGACATGAGCCTTCAGATCGTGCTGGCCCTCGCCGCGCAGAAGCTGGCCGGTCTTGGCATTCAGCGGCCGGTGCGTTGCCAGTGGAGCCGCGAGGAGTCGATCGTCGGTCACCACAAGCGTCACCGCGGGACCGTCACCACCCGGTGGGGAGCCACCAGCGACGGACGCATCACCGCGGTCGAAGCGACCTGCCACCTCGACGCCGGCGCCTACAACTACACCTCAAACAAGGTGCTCGGCAACCTTCACCTTTCCGCGGCGGGCCCCTACGACGTGCCCAACGCCAACATCGACTCCTGGACCGTCTACACCAACGCGGTACCCGGCGGCGCGTTCCGAGGTTTCGGAGGACCGCAGGGTTGCTTCGTTTCCGAGTCGCAGATGAACAAGCTGGCGCTGGCCTGTGGCCTTGACCCGGTGGAGATTCGGCGCCGCAACGTTCTGGTTGACGGGTCCATCGGTATCACCGGCACCGAGATGCCTGCCGGGGTCAGCATGGCCGAGGTTATCGAGGCCTGTGCCGATGCCGCAGACTGGACCGCGCCGAAGCCGCCGCCGAAACCCCTAGCGGTCTTTGCCTCCCTGCCGGCAAGCGCGGACTCGGTGAAGCGGGGCCGTGGTTTTGCCTGTGCATACAAAAACGTTGGATTCTCGTTCGGGTTTCCGGAGCGCAGCGAAGCCCGCATTGTCCTTCGAAGCGACGACGCCGGGTCCGATGGCGGAGTAGGTGGGGACGGACAGCAGCGTCCGGACGCGGCAGATCTGTACCTTGCCGGTGCCGATGTTGGTCAGGGCGCCCATACCGCGTTTGTGCAGATGGCGGCCGAGGCCACCGGGCTCGATCCGGAACGCATCACCGGCCATTTCTCTGATACGGCATCTTCGGGGGACTCCGGGTCTGCGTCAGCGTCGCGCCTGTCGTTCATGACGGGCAACGCCATTCTTGGAGCGGCTGAGGAGGCCGAAAAGGCGTGGCGGGAAGGGGAGCGGCCGGCGGACGGCTTCTTCCGGTACGTGCCGCCACCGACCGAGGCACTCGACCCCGAGGGTCGCCCGACCGTTCCCAACTTCGCCTACGGCTATGTTGCCGAAGCCGTTGACCTTTCGGTTGACGTGAGCACCGGCCACATCGTGGTCCACGATGTCGTCTGCGCCGTCGATGTCGGGCGGGCCATCAACCCGATGCTCGTCGAAGGCCAGGTTGAGGGGGCGGTCATCCAGGCCCACGGGTACGCGCTGTCGGAGAACCTGCAGGTGGCGGACGGCCGCATTCTGAACCCCCGGTTCAGCGGCTATCTCATTCCCGGCATCGGCGACATTCCTGAACAGGTCCGCACGGTTGCACTGGAGATTCCCGACCCACGCGGACCGTTCGGGGTTCGAGGAATGGCGGAGATGCCACTGATTCCCTATGCCCCGGCGATCACCGCCGCGCTGTTCGACGCCACTGGCGTCTGGTTTGACCGGTTCCCGCTGACGCCGCCGAGAGTCCTGGCTGGACTGACCGCAGCGCAGCGAAGTAGCGACTAGAGCGTCTTGATTCGCCGGACAAACTCCGGCGAGTCGCTGAAGCCCTGCATCACTGCGCCGCGGCTGGTGCCCTGGTTGAGCACCGAGACCCAGTGGTTGAGGCCACCCTGGTCGGGGTTTCGCCCAAGCACGTTCTGGTAGGCCAGCGTCACGAAGCCGTGATGGTCAAGCGAACCGTAGCGGTTGACGAACTCCGGCGATGCGGCGAACTGCTCGCTCACCACCCGGGTCGGCAGGCCGGTGTTGATCCAGTAGTCCAGGCCCTCCTCATCGGGTCGTCGGAGGAAGTAGGCCATGTACAGACGGCCGACAGGACCGTTCTTTTCGATGGTGGCCACGTCGTTCGTTGTGCGGTTCCGGTATTCGTCCGACTCGGAGAATCCCACCATGATGTCGCCCCGCGAGACCCCACTGTCGAGGGCGCCGGTCCAGTGGGCCAGGCCGCCGCTGTCGGGATTTCGGCCCAGAACGTTGCTGTAGATCAGCTGCACGAACTGGGAGTTGGAAAGCGATCCGTAGCGCTGTCTGAACTCGTTTGAGGACACGAACTCCGCTGAGATTTGCGCCAACGATCGGCCGGACTGACGCACGCCGACCCAGTACTCGTAGCCCTCCTCATCGGGGGTGCGCAGGAAGTAGGCAAGGTACAGCCGTGCCACCTCGGCTCGCTTCTGGCGGTTGCCGGTGACGGTGATCGGGGTTGGAGCTGCGGTTGAGCCGCCCGCTCCCGGCGCGTTGAGGAAGCCAATGTCGCCGTAGTCCCTGCCCAGAATCTCGGCCGAGTCAGCGCCGAGCCAGGTGGTGACGATGTTGCTGTAGAAGTGGCGGAAGTCAACCGTCGGCACCAGGTTGCGGTACCGGTCGAGGCTGGTGAGTGACGGCAGTTCGCCGTGGAACCCACCGTTGACCTGTGAGCCGATGGCAAAGAGCGAGTTCGCTGCGCCATGGTCGGTGCCGGTGCCGTTTGACTTCACTCGTCGACCGAACTCCGAGGTGCCAACGACGAGCGTGCGGTTGGCGAACGTGGAGCTCAGCGTCGAGTAGAACGTCTCAAGGCCGGTGTTGAGTTCCTGCATTCGTTCTCGATGCATCGTGGACTGGTTCGAGTGGCTGTCGAAGTCACCGAAGATGATGGAGATGATGCGAACGCCCAGGTTGGCGTTGATCAGCCTCGCCGCCATCCGCAGTTTGGTGATGACTTCCGCTTCGTCGCTTTCCTCACCGACGAGCGGTCGGAGTTGATCCGCCAGGTGTAGTGAGCCGCCAAGGCTGGCCGTGATCTGATCGGCAAGGGCACCTCGGCCGGTCGACCCCTGGCCGAACGCCTTGATCGTCGCGAACTGCTGCGCCTCGGTGGCGTTTGAGGTTTCCAGGTTGCGGATGCTGTTTCCGCTTGCGGGGATGGCGGCCGCCTGGGTGTTGCGGCCCTGTACGACCAACGGCACCGACGAGCCGATGGACAGGCCGGTGAGTGGATCATTGGAGTAGCCGTCGAGGATCCGGCCGAGCCAGCCGTTGGTGCCCGGCTGACCGTTGTCGTTTGCGGCCATGAACTGGGCCATCGACAGGAAGTGGCTGAGCGTTGCGCCACCGTTGCCAACCCCGTCGATCACCGCAAGATCACCCCGGTCCCACAGCGTTTTCATGAACGGCAGGTGGGGGTTCATCGACCGGGTATCGGTCATGCCGAGCGTGTTTGACGCGCTGTAGGCCAGCGAACCTCTGGCGTCGTGATACGCGCCATCGTGCACCGGGATAAACGTGTTGAGTCCATCGTTGCCGCCACCCATGGTCAACAGCACCAGGACGCCCTGGTCATTGCCGAGCGGAGTTGCCGCCTGGGCAGCGTCCGCCAGCCACATTGGCAGCATGGAGACGGTGGCGGCCGCACCGGCGGCCTGAATGAAGCGCCGTCGTGACAGGTCGGGCAGTTGCAGCCGGGCGGGATCGACGGGCGATGACAGCGACGCGACGACGTCTGCGGTGGAAGGTTCGAATTTGTTCATTAGGCCATCTGCATTTCCGGTAGCAGGAGTGTCAACATCAGCAGCCCGGCTCGTTCGGTCCACCGGTGGTCCGATGCTCGCTCCGAGGCCACGTAGTCGATCAGCTTTTGACGGCTGTGGGCATTGACGTCACCGAACTTGTAGTTCCACAGCGCTTTGTCGACCGACTGTTCCGGGGTGAATCGGAACGTCAACGGGGTGTAGTCGGTGATCTCGTTCGTGTCGATGATGTCGTCGCGGTTGTAGGCCTTCCACCGGAGGTGGCTTGCCAGGTGCATCTTGGACCAGGCGGCGGCGGCGCTGACCCAATAGGTGTTCTGTCGCCAGCCGCTCACGTTTGGTGGGTCGAATGGGCGTTGACCCATGCCGGGCAGGAACCACTCAGGACGGGCCTCCGAGCAGTCGGTGCTGGTGTGGCGCATCGACGCGACGACATACTCGATCGGGCTGCGGATGAGCCCCTGCTTGGCCTGGTCGGACCGGAACTGAGAGTGGAGGAAGATGGCCCGCAGGGTGTCGCGGATGTTCAGGCCGACGGTGTAGGTGGCCATGATGTCGGTGACGACCTGGGCATCAAGGCTGACCGGGTAGGCAAAGAACGACCACAGCCGGTGGCACATGAACCGGGCGTGTTCGTTGCGCCGTTGGCCCAGGAGGATGTTGATGATGTCTGGGCCGTCGAAGTTTCCCGTCTGGCCCATGAAGGTCTTGTTGCCCCAGTCGTGGGCGCCGCCGTCGAATCGGTAGTTGTCGTTGTCGTCGACGCCGTGTCCCGTCCAGGCTCTGGCGGACTCCTTGACGTCATCCTCGGTGTAGTGACCGATACCGGTGACGAACAGCT
Organism: uncultured Acidimicrobiaceae bacterium; assembly: GCA_964609665.1. Classification (GTDB taxonomy): domain Bacteria; phylum Actinomycetota; class Acidimicrobiia; order Acidimicrobiales; family SZUA-35; genus JAHELU01. The sequence goes on along the minus strand of CAZSTV010000014.1, from coordinate 34,543 downwards.
CCATCAGCTCCCGGGAGAAGTTCTCGTTCGGCTTGCCCGCAACGTTGCGGTTGTTGTCCAGGTACAGGACCATCGCCGATCCAATCGACACCCGGTGAAGCAACGTGTGGTAGCTCCCGAGCCCGTCGGTTCGAAACAGGTGGTTCTGATCCATCATGATTCGATGGTTGTGGGTCTTTTCGAGTGAGCTGCAGAGCAGACCGTGCCAGAACAGCACCATCTTTTCGATGATCGGAGCCTGGTCGACCGGGCGTCTCGCCAGGTCGAGCCAGTAGTGGGTCATCGTCACATAGCGCTGGTAGTAACCAAGACCGTCGCTCAGGTCGGGCAGCGGGGGAGGGGCGGCGGCTCGGCTGGTATCCAGCACCATGTCCACCAGGTCGGCCCACGGCCAGTGTTTGAAGATCTCGATCTCTTCATGCAGGGCGCCGAAGCCTGCCCGTCGGAAGAGGTGAGCCGCATTGACGTAGGACTCGTCCATGCACCAGGTTCTCGGCCCGGTTTGAACAAAGATTGAGTCTGAAGGCCTAGAAATCTCTAGTTTCGATTGTTGCTAAAGACGGCTGGCGGCCGCTCATGGGCCTTTAGGGCAAGCAGCCCACGTGGGCCAGGGCCCGCCTGACTACCTTTTCGTGGCCTGGAGACAGCTCAGCGGCCACCGTTGGGCTGACAACCTCGTCCGGACGGAGCCAGACGAGATCCAGCGCGTCTTGAGATGGCTCGCAGTCACCCTCGACCGGCACCACGTAGGCCAAACCGACCGCATGCTGGCGCGGATCATGGAAGCCCGTGATGTCAGGATTGGGGAAATACTCGATGATGGTGAAGGGCTGAGGAGACGTTGGCACCCGGGGCAGGGCCAGCGGCCCAAGGTCCTTTTCGAGGTGACGCAGCATGGCATCACGAATGCGTTCGCCGTAGAGCACCCGCCCGGCCACGATCTCCCGGTTGGCCGCGCCATCAGGACCGATGCGCAGGAGCAGCCCGATGTGGGTTACCACGCCGAGATCGTCGGTCCTGACCGGGATGGCGTTGATGTAGACGATGGGGAGCCTGCCCCGCGTCGTTTCCAGGTCCTGTTCTGACAACCAGGTGTTTTGGGTATCGGTGAAGTCGCTCAAGTGCCCTCGGGTTCGTGGTGGTGTGAGCCTCTCAGCTCAGAAACTCGCGGATGCGATCCTTCGGCCTGCCGATAATGGTCTTGCGACCCTTCACAACGATTGGCCGTTGAAGAAGTGCCTTCTGCTCGGACAGGAGATCGATGACAGCCTCCGGGTTGTCGACGTAGTCATCGGGGTTGAGGCCCATTTTCTTGAACTTGGAGTCCTTACGGACCAGGTCTTCCACCGGGTCTTCGAGGCCCTTGACCATCTTTTCGAGCGCTGCGCGATCAGGCGGCTCTTTCATGTACAGCACAACGTCGTGCTCAACTCCCAGATCCTCGGCGACCGCCAAGGCGTTTTTGGAAGAGCCTCAATGAGGGTTGTGGTAGATGGTGACTTTGGCCATCGCTCAGCTCCTGTTCGATGGACCCTGGTGTCGGGGCCCATGGTTATCCAGCACGCAGTATATGGCCAATCAGGCGGACATCTCGTCTAGCCGCAGCGCCAGTTCGTCGAACTGGTCGGAGTCCAAATTTGCATAACTGAACCGCACCCAGCGGTCATCGTCGGGGGTGAACGCCGTGCCCGGGATGGCCAGGACGTCGTGGTCGAGAACCAACCGCTTGATGACCTCGTCGGTCGACAGCTCGGTGAAGGGATGCCTCGCCCAACCGAAGAAGGCACCGGAACTTGCCAACTCGAACCCGCCGGGCTTGGCCTCCATGACCTCGTTGAACCGAGCGAGTGCACCGTTGATTCTATTCACCTGCTCCGTACGCCATTCTCTGGCGTGGAGGAGTCCTGCCACCACGGCCTCCTGGCCGATGCGAGGAGCGCTGATCTGCACACAGTCCACCAGCTTCATGATCTCGTAGATCGGCGCGTCGCCGGCCACGATTGCGCCGACCCGGTACCCCGGAATCGCCAGGTCCTTTGAGAAGCTGTGGAGGCTGATGACGGTGTCCTGCCAGTCCGGCTGGTGGAACAGGTCATGGGGCGGATCATCGGTCAGGCGGAAGTTGCGGTACGTCTCGTCCACGATCAGGGCGATGCCGTACGCCTTTGCCAGCTCATAGAAGCCGTGGATGACGTCGGGCGGAATGGTGACGCCCGTCGGGTTACCCGGGGTGACCAACACAATGGCCCTCGTGCGATCACCGATGAGGCGGGCCGCGTCGGATGGGTCCGGGATCAACGACGGCCCCGGGTCGAGGTACCGCACATTGACGCCGTCCAACTTCAGCCACATGTCGTGGTTGAAGTAGTAGGGGACGCCGAGGATGACCTCGTCACCAGGCTCGGCGAGGGCCGAGGTGGCAACGCAGAACGCCTGGTTGCAGCCACCGGTCGGCAGGATCGACGTTGGGGCGATCTCCGCTCCGTAGTCGGTGGTTAGCTCCTGGGCGAAGGCCGTGTTGAGCGGCGGCAAACCCGGGGGAGGGGCGTAGCGGCCACCGTCAGGTTCGGCCGCCACTTCGGCGATGCGACTGGCGATTTCGGGGGCCGTCGGATAGCTCGGCGCGGCCTGCGAAAGGTCGAGCAGTTCACGGTCACTCGTGCGGTGAGCCAACCAGGCGTGCGCCTCGGCGATCGGCGAAGCGGAGAGCTGCAGCGTGCGGTTGGTGAGTCGCATGGGGCGAGCATAGGTCCAACAGCCAGCGGGGGCGATCCAACTGGATCACCCCCGCACTGACACTGACGTTGCGGCTTGTTTTGGCTACTAGTTCGAGAGCGACGGAATGGAGCCGCCCTGGTTCAACCACTGGTCTTCGAGCGAGTCCATGGTGCCGTTGTCCCGAAGGGTCGCCAGCGCCGCGTTTACACAGGAGACAAGTGGGCTGCCCTCTTCGAACAGCATGCCCAACTCTTCTGGCGCCGCATCATCACGGGGGAGGACGCCGATGATCGAGGCCTCGGGGATCTCTACCGCGGTGATGTAGTAGGCGGTCGGGAGGTCGAGGACCACCCCGTCGATCTGGCCCGCATCGAAGCCGGACTTTGCGGCAACGTTGTCGTCGTAGACCGCGGCGTCGCTGCTCGGTTCGATGGTGCTGTCGATGTAGTCGAGGCTGGTGGTGCCGATGGCGGCTCCCAGACGAAGTTCCTTCAGGTCCTCAAGTGACTCGGCGCCGATCGCTGCAGAGCCGTCGAGGCCGATGATGGCTTGCTCTACCTGGTAGTAGCCGTCAGAGAAGTCGACGACTTCTTCGCGCTCGGCGGTGATCGAGTACTGCTGGATGTTGAAGTCGTAGTCCTTCTCGCCAGCGGTGACGGCCTCGTCGAATCCGGTCCTGGTCCACTCGACGGTGTCGATGCCAAGCTCACCTGCCACCGCATAGACCACGGCGCTCTCGAAGCCCTCGCCACTGGCGGGGTCGTCATTTTCGACCCACGGCGGAAACGCCGGCTCGCCGGTGGCGACGGTCAGGACGCCATCCACCTTTGTTGGAGCGGTCTCGCAGTTGTCCGCATCGCCGCTTGCGGTCTCTGTTGCATCGTCGGAACCGCACGCCGTAGCCAGCAAGGCAGCGGCGATCAGTACACACATCGCTCTGAAGATTTTCATCCGAGCAGCCTAGCCAACCATCTAGCACCAGGGTTTGTATTTGGCCTGCTCGCTGTCTTGGCCGGTCCGCTAGGCCTTGGCGGCGGTGATGAAGACCGGGATCTCCCGATCGGTCTTCTCCTGGTACTCGGCGTAGGGGGCGAACACCGCGACCGAACGCTCCCACCAGGCGGCTCGTTCCTCGCCGGTCACCAGACGGGCGTTGGTCATGAACGGCTCGGGGCCGTCCTGAATCATCACCTCGTTGTCGGCCATGATGTTGTGATACCAGCCCGGATGCTCCGGCGCCCCGCCCTTTGAGGCAACAAGCGCGTACTCACCCTCGTGTTCCACCCGCATGAGAGCGATTTTGCGAACCGCTCCCGACTTGTGGCCACGCATGGTGACAATGATGACGGGAATGCCGGTGTCTCGAAGCGTGGCGGCTTCGGTGCCTCCGGACGCCTCGTAGTCGGCAATTTGCTGGGACACCCAGTCCCACGTGCTTGGCTTGTATTCACCTGTGATCATTGTCGTGACTCTACTCACCCGAGCCGACGCTGCCCAGAAGAGCCACCGACCACCTGGGTCGTGGGGGCTATTCGAGACAATTTCTGCCGCCTGGCCTCATGGGACGGTGGTCGCTGCCGAAACTGAAGATGGGAGCGAAGTGGGTGAACGCTCAATATTTTTTGCTGATTGTCCGATAGCTGTTTCAACAACGGTTGACGACAACGGCAGGAGATCATATGAACATCACCGCCCCTGGTCCATACACGAACGCGGTCCAGGGTCCCCAGTCGGCACGAGGCACTCACGGTGATCGAGGCGGCGGAGCCAGACGAGCAGGGTTTGAAGCCGCGGCCGAACTTATCGGCACCGAGCCAGCCGAGCTCAGCAAGCGGGTGCGAGCCGGTGAAGCACTGGGGTCCATCGCCGCCGAGGCGGGGGTACCGAAAGAAGAGTTGAAGTCCGCGATGACCGAGGCGGTCAAGGCGACGGCGCCCCCGAAGGCGGCCGATCGTATTGTGGCCAACCTCGACAACGTCATCGCCGGGAACAGACCGCAGCGCCCCACAGGCGACACCCAGGATCCGGCCCAGGCCCTCGAAACCCTGGCGGCCACGCTCGACACCGACACCAACCTATTAATGGAGTCCATCGACGATGGCTCTTTCCGAGATCTCCTTGCGGAGAAGAATGTGGAGCCGGCGCTTGGCCTCCTTGTCAATACACACCTGTAGGCCGGGCATCAGTACATCGGGCCGGGAGATGGGACGCGGGCCGCCTCGGCGCTGATTGCCCAGAGTCGTTCGTTTCGGATCCGGTCGGGCCGACAGCCTTCCATGCCCCGCCGGGTCCGGGACGTACTACGAGGGACGTACTACACGTCTAGAAAAGCGAGTCCTGTACGGCGAGCTGGTCCGGCTCGTACTGGCCGAGATCAAGCTCGATGCCGTACAGCTGCCCGAGGTCCGCCACGAAGCGATCTGTTTTCCCGGACCCGGCTGTTGTACCCGGGCGGGTCAGGACCGCCATGCGCCCGCAGATCTGGAGTACCTCCAGGTGGTGGGTGCCGCTGTCGAGACGGGCCGGGTAGGCGTGAAGGCCCTCCCACACCGCATGGTCAGAGGTGGGGAACCGCCACTCCTCTGCGGTGAGCTCCACTGTGTCATCTTCGGTTGTCGGCTCCAGATCCTTGGTGCCAGGCAGCCGATCCGCCGCGCTGATGACCTCGTGCACCCGTTCCACCAGCGGGTCGATCCGGGCCGACAGTCGCTCGGGGCTCAGCGGGTTCACCATGCCGTGCAGCTTGCGCTTTACGGCGACGGCCTGGGGAATCTCGAGCTTGTTGGTGATCAGGTCTTCCAGTTGCCGCACAACAAAGCCGTCGGTGACTGTGGCAACCTCGACCGCATGCCACGCCCCCTGCTCTGCGAGGCGCTTTGTAATGCGATGCGCGGTGCTCGTCCCGATCTTCACCGAGCCGTCGCGAAACGCGGCGAGGTACAAGATGTTGGCCTGCTCAAGATGGTCGACAACGGAACGGTCGAGCATCGCCCGATCTCTGGTGTGGGCATGGTGAAGGTTGGAGGCGAACTCGGCATCGGCGACGGCGCAGCTGACGCAGGTCTTCTCCTTTGGTTGCGGCTGGTTGAGACAGTCGAGGTACTCGCCCTTGTTCTTTCGGGGTGAGTGATGGCCGATGCAGTGACGTGGAGCGTCCGGTCCCACCCGGTAGTTGAGCTCCATGCCGATGATCGGCACCAGCTCGGACGGACCGCCGGGAACCCGGAGCCGGACCGAGCAGCCGCTGTCGTTCCAAACCGAACCCAGCATCACCAGCGCATTACCTGCGGTCGGGTCGAGCGGAGCTGCCATCGCTTTCGATCGTAGAGCGGCAGCGGCCGACACGGACAGATCTATTGCTGATCGGCCGCTGTTGGTAGGGTCTCGGTATGGAACAGCCCACACCGGAGCACAAAGACTGGACCTGGGTCCTGGAAGAGATCTGTGCCGAATGCGGCTACGACGCCTCTGCGGTTGACCCCGAGGATGTCGCTGCTCTGATGCGGTCCAACGCGGCATCGTTTCGGGCCGCGCTCGGCCGCGGCGACATTGTGCACGAGCGGCCTCCGGTTGCTCCTGGAGCATCGCCGGTGTGGTCGGCGCTCGAGTACGGGGCCCATGTGCGCGACGTGTACAAGTTGACGGCGGAGCGACTCACCAAGATGCTCAAGAAGAAGGCGCCGACGTTCGCCGACTGGGATCAGAACGAGGCCGCGGTGAGCGGCGACTACCGCAACGCCGATGTCGACAAGGTTCGCTATGACCTGGCGGCCAACGCAGGGCGGGCCGCGGATCTGCTCGATAAGGTGCGGGGCGATCAGTGGCAGCGGGCAGGCATGCGATCCGACGGGGCGGGTTTCACCATCGCCACGTTTGCGGTCTACATGCTGCACGATGTCACCCACCACCTCGTCGACGTTGAGCGAGGGTACGAGAAAATCATCGAGGCAAGGAAAAAGTCCCGCTAGATGCACGACGTAACAGTTGAAGACAGCCCCCGGATCAACATCGACCGGTTGCTTGAGCGGTTGACCACACTGTCCGATATCGGCGCCATCCCCGATACCACCGGGTCGTCGCGGTTGGCGTTCACCGATGAGGACAAGGCCGGTCGTGACCTCGTGCTGACGTGGATGCGTGACCTCGGTATGGACGTCACCATCGACGGCATAGGAAATGTGGTTGCGGTCTGGACCCCCGACGGCGTTGACCCGTCGCTAGCACCGGTCATGACGGGAAGCCATATCGACACCGTCAGAACTGGCGGCCGCTACGACGGCAACCTTGGCGTCCTGGCCGGACTGGAAGTCGTCGAGACGCTGGCCGCTGCCCAGGCCGGCGACGGCTCCGCCATCGAGCTCTCCCGTCCCGTCGCTGTTGCCTACTTCTCGAACGAAGAAGGTGCCCGGTTCCCGCCGGACATGATGGGGTCGCTGGCCTACGTCGGTGGGCTCGGCCTAGAAGAGGCCTATGCCATTGAGGGCATCGATGGGACGACCGTTGGCGAGGAGCTCGACCGCATCGGCTACCGCGGCCCGGCGCCCTGTCCCGGTCTGGTGCCGCACGCTTTTGTGGAGCTGCACATCGAGCAGGGGCCGGTGCTGGAAGAACAGGATGTGCAGATCGGCGCGGTGGAAAGCGTGCAGGGCATCTCCTGGACCGAGGTGACGGTCACCGGCCAGTCAAACCATGCCGGCACCACCCCCATGCGGCTCCGCCATGACGCCGGGTACGTTGCGGCGAACATCGCTGTGTTTGTTCGGGAGCTTGCGCTGGAGCTTGGTCACCCACAGGTGGCAACTGTCGGAGCGATCGATCTGCACCCCAACCTTGTCAACGTGGTCGCCGCTCGGGCCCAGCTGACCGTTGACCTGCGCAACACCGACAACGAGGTGCTCATCGAGGCCGAACAGCGTCTGGTCGCTCACCTTGAGCAGCTGGCGGCGTCGGAGGGCGTGACCATCGAGACCAGGACGCTCGCCAGGTTTGACCCCGTGCAGTTCGACACCGCCGTCGTCGACCTGGTGGAACTGACGGCGAAAGCGCTTGGGTCGACCACGCTGCGGATGCCGTCGGGCGCAGGCCATGACGCTCAGATGCTGGCTCGAGTCTGCCCAACAGCGATGATCTTCACGCCGAGTCGTGACGGCATCAGCCACAACCCGGCGGAACACACCGACGTCGTAGACCTGGAAGCGGGAGCCAACGTCCTGCTGCACACCATGGTCGCCCTGGCCACAGCCCCCTAATCACAGCCTCGGGGCCCGAGTGCTCCACCAGATCCACCCCAGCGCGCCGAGCGGAATGGGTAGCACAAAGGTTGCGAATCGAAACAGCAGCACCGCGGCAACCACCGACGCCTCGGGAGCCTGACCGACGGCGCCCAAGGAGCCGATGAGGCCAACCTCCATCACACCGAGGCCACCGGGGGTGATGGGTATGGCGGTGACGAGGCGACCAAACGCGAAGGCCGCCAACACCGGCGCCCACCCGAGTACCGACCGGTCGACCCCCACCGCACGAAGACACAGGACGAGCAGGATGAACAGGTTGAGATGTCCGGCCACCGTCCAGAACGTGAGGCTTCGCCATCGTCCCGCCAGCAGACTGACCGTTTCGCGGCGCAGGTTGTTCAACCGATCTGGCCATCCGCCCCCGGCGAATCGAAGCCGGTCGACAAGTCCACCAAGTCGATGGGCAGTTCCCGGCCCTGACAGCACCACCGCTCCCAGGCCAGCGGCAACGGCGAACAGCAGCCCTCCGATGATCGCCGCTTGAATCAGGGTGAAGCTGACCGGTCGCTGGGTTGCCAACCAGACGATGGCGATCAGCGGCGTCCCAAGTTTCACGAAGGCGTCCCAGACCCCGGTAACCACGATCGATCTGGTGATGGCCTCGCTGGAGAGCGCAAGCGACCGGTACATCTTCCACGTCAGACCGATCGCCAGGGCGCTCCCGCCCGGCACCAGGTTGGTCAGCGTGGTCGTTACCCAATCAACCGGGAGAGCGTTGCGCAACGTCAGGCCTGGCAGCGCGGCGCACTGTGACACCGACGGTGCCACCAGGTTGGCCAGACAAACGACCACCAGCGCGGGGACAACCCCGCGTTCGAGGGACTGGAGCTGTGACCACACGTCGCCGTAGTCGGCAAAGCGGGGGAGCGCCCAGAGGAAAGCGACGGCAATCACCACCAGGCCGATGCTGGCCTGGAACCATGATCGCCGCTGTGGGCTCAGAGGACCTCGGCGCCGTACATCTCGCCAAGGGAGTCCGCCAACAGCTCCAGCCGCTCACCATCGGGTCCGAGAAAGTACAGCGAGGTTTCGTGTTCGAAGATGATCTCGACGTTGGCCTCGATCAGTTTCGCCTTCAGGTGATCCCACTTCTCCTGGGTCACCGAAATGGCGATGTGGTGCAGTCCGCCGAGGACCTCGGCGTACTGGCCAAGGTCCAAGCCGGGGAAGTCAAAGAAGGCGAGGGCGTTGCCGTTTCCGATGTCGAAGAAGAAGTGAGTCGACCCGTCGTAGTCGCGGTTCTCAAAGAGTTCGGTCAGCGGGAACTCGAGCAGGTCCTGGTAGAAGCGGATGGTCCGGTCGACGTCTTGAGAAAGCAGGGCGATGTGGTGCACACCGCGAGCCGATGACGGCGGCCGCTCACCGGGAGACCGGAGATGCTCAGTGCGCATCCGTTCCCACTCATCGACCCGACTGGAAACCGATCCCTCGCTCATGTCTCAATCATAGCCCGCCGGGTTGTGACCGAACCGTGGAGGTCGGCCGTGGACCGGGCATGCTTTAAGCGCTCATGCAGGCTGAGATAGTGGGTGTTGGATAGTGACAGAGACGATGGCCGAGCGTTCGGTTGGTCTTTCACAGATGACCGATGCAGCTCGGGCCGCGGACCTGCGGCGGATGAAGCTGGTGGCAACCGGGCTCTTCGTGCTGGCTGCAATCGTGTTTATCGTCGCCAAGATCCTGGAACAGGACCAGCAGAATTGGGGCTACGTTCGGGCAACCGCTGAGGCGGCGATGGTCGGCGCTCTCGCCGACTGGTTTGCCGTCACCGCGCTCTTCAAGCATCCACTCGGCATCCCCATTCCGCACACCGCCATCATCAAGAAGCGCAAAGATCAGATCGGCTCAAGCCTCGGCGGCTTTGTCGAGGAGAACTTCCTGACCCGCCAGGTCGTCTCCGAACGCCTTGCTGACGCCGGGATTGCCGCCAGGCTCGGGACCTGGCTGTCGGAGCCGGCCAATGCTCGCACCGTCGGAGACCAGAGCGCCATGGTGGTCCGGGGCGTGACCGAGGTGTTGCAGGACGATGTGGTCCAGAGCGGTCTCGACGCGGTTATCACCGAACGGGCAAAGCAGGTCAAGGTAGCGCCGCTCGTCGGCCGGGTGATCGACGTTGCCATCGAGGGCGAGCACCACCAGACCTTGCTTGACGCCGTACTGTCCGCCCTCGACGGGTTCATGGACGACAACATCGACAGTTTCCGCAATCGGCTGACTCAGGAGTCGCCGTGGTGGGTCCCCGAGACCGTCGACGATGTGGTGTTCGACAAGATCTACTCCGCGGTCCGCCGGTTCCTCACCGAGGTCGATCAGGACTCGCACCACGAGATCAGGCGGGAGCTCGACCAGCGGTCGCTGAAGCTGGCCCAGGATCTACGGACCTCGCCGGCCCTCATCGAGCGGGGCGAGGAGATGAAAGCGGAGTTCCTGGCGCACCCCGAGGTGCGGGCCTGGTCAAACAACCTGTGGTTGAAGATGAAGGCCGGACTCATCGAGGCCACCGAGGATCCGCAGTCACAGCTGCGGTTGTCGCTGGAAGACGCTCTGGTCGACGCCGGGGTCAAGCTGTCCGCCGACCCGGAACTGCAGCGCAAGGTCGATGAATGGATCACCGGCGCTGTCGGCTATGTGGCCGAGCAGTTCCGAGGTGAGGTTGCAGAGCTGATCGCCACGACGGTGCAGCGCTGGGACACCGAGGAGACCGCGGAACGCATCGAGTTGCAGGTCGGGCGTGACCTGCAGTTCATTCGCATCAACGGAACGCTGGTCGGTGGGCTTGCGGGGTTCTTGATCTACACCATCTCGGAAGTACTGATCAGCTAGCGGCGTGTGCGCCATGTACGGCGACGGTTCCGTTAGCCGACTTCGGGCTGCAGGTACTCTTCCGGCAGCAGCAGCGGCTCACGGGGTAGCGCGTCGAAACTGAAGCGACCGATGAGGGCTGGGGCGGTCAGTGGGTCACCGTCGATAGATGCCGACTCGGCCTCGCTCTCGCTGCACAGACCGAGGGTCATCGCCAGGTAGGCCAGCACCTGGCGTGGCGTCTCGCCCGCGGCGGCACGGTCATCGAGATTGACCGAGCCATGTCGCTTTGCCAGGCGGTCTCCGTTTGGCGCAAGCACCAGAGGCACGTGGCCGTGCGCCGGCGGGCCGAGATTCAGCAGTTCATACAGCAGGAGGTGGCGGGCGGTCGATTCGAGCAGATCGTCAGCTCTGACTACCAACTCAATGTTCTGGGCCGCGTCGTCGACCACGACAACCAGGTGGTAGGCCGGGGTGCCGTCATTGCGCTGCACCACAAAGTCATCGACAGTGAACTCCTGGTCGCCCATCACCAGGTCGGTAAACGCCCGGGTCTGGCCTGCGGCCCGCAGCCGCAGCGCCGGAGGCCGAGTCAACGCCCGCTCCGCACGGCCAGCAGACGACAGGTCCCGGCAGGTCCCCGGGTACTGGTGTCCTGCGTGGGCCAGGTTTGGAGCGCTCGCCGCCTCCCGGATCTCCTTGCGTGAACAGAAACACGGGTAGACCAGGTCGGACGCCTCCAGCTCACCGAGGGCGTCGAGGTACACATCCCGGCGCTCGGACTGAGAAATGACCGGCTCGTCCCAGTCCAGCCCGAGAGCCACAAGGTCCTCCCGCTGGCTCCGGTAGTGCTCCTCTCGCACCGCGGCGGTGTCAAGATCTTCGAAACGAAGCAGAAACTCGCTCCCGGCGCTACGCGATGCAAGCCAGGCGACCAATGCAGTCCGCAGATTCCCGACATGGAGCCGTCCACTGGGGCTCGGAGCGAATCGACCAACACTCATCACTGGCCAGCATGCCCTGCGCCAGCGCTAGATCACTGCTCGGTCCATCAGAAGTCTGTAAGACCCCGAAAACAGAGTTAATACAGACGAAACAATCCGGAAACGCTCCCGATCTCAACCACCGGCAGGATATGCCGGTCGGTCCTTGTGGACGCGACGCCTGTGTGGCGAGTACTTGCGGGGCAGCAAGCTTCGTTTCGTGAGTCCTCGTATGGCGTATGTCGAGTGGAGGTTTGGGTAGTGAATACCGTTGATGTGACCTGGATATTGGTGTCGGCAGCACTCGTGCTGTTTATGGTCCCTGGTCTTGCGTTGTTCTACGGTGGCATGAGCCGTTCGAAGAACATGCTGAACATGTTGATGATGAACATGGTCTGCCTCGGCATCGTGCCGGTGGTCTGGATCACCATCGGCTACACGCTGTCGTCAGAGGGCGATGAGACCGGCAGCAAGTGGATCGGTAACTTTGACGCAGCCTTTCTCGACGGGGTCCCACTCCTCGCCGACGACGGCAGTAGCCCACTACTCCTGGTCTTCTTCGCCCTGACCTTCGCCAGCATCACTCCTGCGCTCATCTCGGGTGCGGTGGCCGACCGTATGAAGTTCTCGGCCTGGGTCGTCTTCGTGCCGATCTGGCTGCTTGCGGTCTTTGTGCCTGCCTGGGCCTGGGTCTTCCGGGGCCACGGCTTCCTCGCCGCCCGGGGCAGCCTTGACTTCGCCGGTGGCACCGTGGTCCACGTTGCAGCGGGCGCCGGTGCGCTTGCGCTGGTGATGGTGCTCGGCCCTCGCCGAGGATGGGGCAGCGATCCAATGCCGCCCCACAGTCTTCCGCTGACCATGCTCGGCGCCGGCATCCTCTGGATGGGCTGGTTTGGGTTCAACGCCGGTTCCGCCCTCGGTGTGTCCGTTGTGACCGTGCAGGCCTTCGTCAACACCTTCATCGCCGGTGCCGTTGCGATGCTGTCCTGGCTGGTGGTCGAGAAACTGATCGATGGACACGCAACCTCGCTCGGTGCCGCCTCCGGCATCGTTGCCGGACTCGTCGGCATCACCCCCGGCGCCGGGTTCATGGGCACCTGGGGCGCCCTGGTCGTCGGTCTTGTCGCCGGTGCGGCCTGTGCCCTCGCAGTTCGCTTGAAGTTCAAGGCCGGATACGACGATGCGCTCGACGTGGTCGGGGTTCACATGGTCGGCGGTCTCGTCGGCGGTGTGCTGATCGGGTTCTTTGCGGACTCCAGCCTCTTTGGTGAGCCAGACGAAGCCGCCGATGGCCTCTTCGCCGGCGGCGGTGCCGACCTGCTGATCGAACAGATCTTTGCCAACGTCTTCGTGCTGCTGTTCGCCTTCATCGTGACCTTCGCAATTGCCAAGGTCCTCGACATCACCATCGGCCTCCGGGTCGATGAAGAGGCCGAGCAGATCGGTCTCGACCAGAGCGAGCACGCCGAAGCGGCGTACAGCTAACCGTAGAACCCTGATCGGTTGGCCGGACTTGGTGGCAGACTGAGACCGTGTCTGAAGAACTGACCTCACTGGAGGCCGGCCAACCGATTCTCTATGGCGGCAATCGCATTGCCAGGGTGAGCACTGAACTCGCCGAGGCGTTCCAGCCCGGCGACCGGTTGCTCGTCGTCTCCGACACCGGAGATCTGCTCCACCTGCCGGCCGCCGACTGGGACATCGCCACCGGAGCGGTTGGCCGGGCCCACCGGGCGTTCCTTGCCCTCGGGTCGGCCCCCGATAGCGCCATCACCGACTTCTTCGACCGCTTCGCGGCGAACCTGGCCGACGATGCACGCTTCGCCGCGATTGCCGCAGCAAACCAGGACGACGTCGAGCGGGCGACCGCGCGGGGTCGCTCCACCACTCGCCTCCGGCTTTCGGAGAAGATGCGAGCCGACATGATCGAGGGGCTGCAGCTGTGGCGAGACGCTGCGTCGCTGCGGGATTCGGTGCTGGACACCGTGAACCACGATGGCTGGCGGCTCGAACAGCGGGCGGCCGGACTGGGCGTTGTCGGCTTTGTCTTCGAGGGCCGACCCAACGTCTTTGCTGACGCATGCGGTGTGCTCCGCAGCGGCAACGCCGTCGTGTTTCGTATCGGCTCCGATGCGCTTGGCACCGCCAGGGCCATCGTTGCCAACGCTCTTGATCCGGCGCTTGCCGATGCCGGTCTGCCGCCGGGAACGGCCAGCCTCGTCGACAGCGCGGCCCATGCGGCGGGCTGGGCGATGTTCAGCGACCCTCGGCTTTCACTCGCCGTTGCCAGAGGCAGCGGTCCCGCGGTCGAACAGCTTGGAGGGGTCGCCCGCCAGGTCGGTACCCCGGTCAGCCTGCACGGCACCGGGGGAGCGTGGATGGTGACCGGTAAAAGCTGTGACCCCGACCGGCTTGCGGCGGTGATCGCTGCGTCGCTTGATCGCAAGGTCTGCAACACCCTCAACACCTGCTGCGTCCTGCGGTCCTCTGCCGCAGCACTGATGCCTCGGGTACTGGATGGGCTGAGCGCCGCCGCGGCTGCGGCCAACGTGGCTCCAAAGCTGCATGTGACCGAGACGGCGAAACCCTTTGTTGACTCGGCGTGGTTTGCATCCGACGTGACCATCGCCAGAGCAGAAGGTCCGGTCACCGAGCGCCAGGCCGAGCTGATAGCGGCCGACAAACTCGGCCTTGAATGGGAGTGGGAAACGTCCCCGGAGATCACCGTGACCGTCGTCGACTCTGTGAGTGAAGCGGTCGATGCGTTCAACGGGCAGTCACCCCGGTTTGTTGCCAGCCTGATCAGCGAGGACGTCGATGAGCAGGATCGATTCTGGGACGCCATCGACGCCCCGTTCGTTGGCGACGGGTTCACCCGGTGGGTCGACGGTCAGTATGCGCTGAACAAGCCAGAACTTGGGCTGTCCAACTGGCAGTTTGGCCGCCTGTTCGGTCGCGGTGGCGTGCTCTCCGGCGAGAGCGTCTTCACTGTTCGCAGCAGGGTCACTCAGAAGAGGTCGGAGCTTCGCCGCTAGCGGCAATCCCGACCGTTTGCCCATCTGACTGGGCTTCGGTGGCCAACCGCTCTACCAGGGCTTCGACCGTGGGGTCGAGCGCATGGTCGGCACCAAAGTTGATCATCACGTCATGGGGTTGCGCCTCGATAACGGCCCGCAACTGACGCTCGAACGAACGGTAGGACCCGAGCCACAGCAGCCCGACCGGTGTGACCGTGGTCGTTGTGGCGTCCTGGGTTGTTCGCAACGTGAGCGGTCGGGCGAAGTGGGCCAGTGCGGTTAGCCCGACGCCGAGCAGCACCGCCCACTGGATAGACGGGGTCAACGCCAAGGTGGCAAAGAAGGTGATCCACGCCAACGAGGCCTCCGCCTTGGAACCGCGCCACAACCGAACCATGGCCACCGGTTTGACGAGGCCGAGCACCGCTGCAACCACGATGGTGCCGAGCACTGCCTGGGGTAATCCGTCGAGCACCGATGCGAACGAGAGGAATGCGAGCACGACCACACCGGTGATGCCGCCGCTCCACCTCGTCTTGGCCCCTGCCAAACGGTTGACCGAGCTTCTCGAGAACGATCCGCCGACGGGGAACGCCCCGGAGACAGCGGCGGTCAGATTGGCGATGCCCGATGCCGCAAGCTCACGGTTGGCATTCCAGGTTGACTTGTCCTCGTTGGCGAACAGACGGGCAATCGACGCTGGTTCGGCGAACCCCACCAGCGCGATGATCAGCCCGCCGATTGCGAGCGAGCCGACGCTCGACCATGGAAGGTCGACCGAGAGCGATGGGAGCCCTTCGGGAATTGGGTTGGTGTCACCGATGGTGAGAACCGAGTCGCCGACGAATTGGGAGTATCCAAGTCCGATCAGTACGGCCAGAGCGACGCCGGGGAAGAGGCTATGGAGCCGCCGCCCGCCGAGCATGACCACCAGGGTGACCGCCGACATGAGCAGAGCTCCAGACGACCAGGATCCGGGATGGGTCAGCGACCACAGCGCTTGGCCCAGGGTGGGGCCTTCCGGAGCAGCAAGTGATGTGCCGAGCGCCTTTGGTAGCTGGGAGGAAATGATGATGATGGCGGCCGCCGAGGTGAACCCCTGGCGCACCGGCTCTGAGATGAGGTACGCCACCCAACCGAGGCGGAGTAGGCCAAGGAGCAGGCGGAAGCCGCCGACGGTCAGCGCCAACAGGGCGCCAAGGCGAACGTAGTCAGGGTTGTCCGCATAGAACCCGGCCCCCTGCAGAGCGGCGACGGTCAACAAGCTGGTCAGGGCCACCGGTCCGGTCTGCAGGTACGGCGACGAGGCGAAAAGCGAGAAGGCGATAAGTGGCAGCGCCGATGCGAAGAGCCCGGTCACCACCGGCATTTCGGCAATCTGGGCGTAGGCCAACGACTGCGGGATCAGTACCAGGGCCACGCTGACGCCCGCCAGCAGATCTGCCAATGCTGGTCGGGGCGCATCAAACCACTCACTCACCTCTGCACCATACGGCCGACGACGGCCGATCATGAGCACATGAGCCACGATGCGCTGAACTGCAATCGGGTGATTCGGCCCGACGATCAGATCTGGAAAACGAACGATCGAGCAAGAAACATTTCCGAAGACGTTGAGATGTAGTCCGACTCCGGTAACGATGGGCGAGTGAGTGACTCAGGAACCGCACAGAAACCACTACTCGTGATCATGGCTGCCGGGCTCGGCAGCCGTTTTGGGGGCGTCAAACAGCTCGCCAGAGTTGGCCCCGAGGACGAGGCGTTTCTCGACCTGTCCATCAAGGATGGGCTCGCTGCGGGCTTCGGCGAGATCGTGCTCATCGTTCGGTCAGATATCGAGGCCGATGTTCGTGAACAAATTGTGGAACAGCACGGTGACCTGGCCGTTCACTACGTTCGCCAAGATGATCTCGGCCCGCCCCGCGACAAGCCGTGGGGGACCCTGCACGCCGTTCTCAGCGCGGCCGGAGTCATCGACCGGCCGTACGCGGTCATCAACGCCGATGACTACTACGGTCCGGAGAGTTTTGTCCTCGGCGCCGAATGCATGGCGCGCCTCACCCCCGGTCTTGCGGCAAACGTGGCGTTCCAGCTCGGTCGCACCGTTCCGCCGAGCGGTTCGGTGACCCGTGCGGTCACCGCGGTGAGCGCTGGGTTTCTGACCGAGATTGTTGAGACCGAGGAATGTCAGCGGCTCGAGGATGGCACGTTCTCCGCCGGTGGCGAGACGGTGCCCGGAGAAACCCCCGTGTCGATGAACTTCTGGTGCTTCCACCACTCGGTCAACCAGGACTTCCAGCAGCGATGGGAGACCTTTCTGGCCGCCAACGGCGATAAGCCAAAGGCCGAGGCCCAGCTGCCAACCGTGGTCGGTGAGCTGATGGCCGACGATCAGCTGCGGGTCGAGGTCATCTCTTCGCCGGAACAGTGGATTGGTATCACCAATCCCGAGGACTTCGAGCTTGCCAAGGCGGCGCTGGCCTCTCGCTAGCGTCCCCTCGCGGGTACGACAGCAGGGGTACTACAACAGAGGTACCTACAACAGGTTGCGTTTCACCTTGCCGAGCGACGTTCGGGGAAGGTCGTCAACGAACTCCAGTTCTTTCGGCGCGGCCCAGACGGGCAGGTCTTCGGCCACGGTCGCTCGGATGCTGTCAAGCTCCGGCGGGCGGTGACCGGTCTCGGTGACGATGACCGCCACCACCCGGTGGCCCCAGTCCTTGTCCGCTCTGCCGATCAATGCCACCTGGGCCACGTCCGGGCGGGCCAGCAGCAGCCGCTCCACCGGGTCCGGCCACACCTTTTCTCCGCCGGTGACAATGACATCGCCCCGGCGGCCCGCCACCACAAGGTGGCCCTCGTCAGACCAAGATCCGAGGTCGCCGGTCGGAAACCAACCGTCGGCCAGAAACGGGCTCGGACCGGACCGGTAGCCACGGAACAACATCGGTCCCCGTAGCTGAATCTCGCCGTCGTCTGCGAGGCGAATCTCAAGCCCGTCGAGCGGCGTTGTGTCATAGACAACTCCCGACCCCGTCTCGGTCATGCCGTAGGTGGCGATGACGTTGGCCGGGCGGTCTGGTGGGGGAGCGGCGCCGCCGATGAGCACCGTTCGGAACAGGGTCGGTGAGACCTGGTTCAGCGCCCTGGTGACCAGCGAGACCAGGGTGGCACCCCGCCCCGCCGCATCGATGGCGGCATCAGCGTCGAAGCCGTCATGGACCTCCACCGGCGTTCCGGTGACCAGCGAACGCATAACCACCGCAAGCCCGCCAACATGGGACAGTGGCAGACAGGCCAGCCACTTGTCACGGTCGGGTTGGACGCCCAAGGCGTTGCTGGTGGCCCGCGCCGATGCCTCGACCGACGCGTGGGTGTGGACAACGCCCTTCGGTAGCCCGGAGGTGCCGCTGGTTGCAATAACCGCGGCGTCGCCGTCCTCGGTTGCGACGCCGTCGGGGAGTGATCGCTCCTCGCCGTCTGGCTCGATGATGGCACTCGGTGCGAGCGCGGCCAAGACCCGGTCGGTCTCTGCCTTTGGAAGGCGAAGGTCAAGTGGGGCAATGGCATCCCCGGCATCCCATACCTTGGCGATCGCCGCGGCGTACGCCGGTCCCCCCGGCATGGCAAGTGCAACCAATCGTCCCACGGGGGCCAGACTAGGCCGCCAAAGTGTGAGGGAGACCGACCGAGCAGTCGGCACGGGTTATCATCCAAGCCGTGTACGACCAGGGAGTAGTGTGGCGTAACGGAGACTTGATCCCGTTCGCCGATGCAACGAGTCATGTCATGTCCCACATGTCGGCCCGCGGGTCGCAGGTGTTCGATGTGATGCTGGTGGCCCCGACCGATGCCGGCCACTGCGCTGTTGGCCTGCGCCAGCACGTCGCTCGTTTCCTCCGCTCGGCCGAGATGATGGGCATGGAGGACGTTGGCGAGATCGGCGACATCGAGCGGGCCGTTGCCTCCACCGTCATGGCGAACCGCAGCCCGGACAGCCCACACGCAGGATTCAACGGCACCTTCATGGTCAAGGTCATCGCGGGGTGGGTTGACCAGGCAAACGGCATTCTGCCGTCAGTGCTTACGCCGACCTTGTACGTCGTTGCGACCCCGGCAGCTGAGGAAGGCCCGGCAAAGGCGATGCGAGAGCCAACCAAGGTTCGCTCCGCCGACATGCCGAAGATCCCGGCCGAGATTCTCCCACCCTCGCTGAAGGTCGCCGCAAGCTACACCCCCGGCCTTCGGGAACACATGAAGTCACAGTCGATGGGGTTCGACAACACCGCGTTCAAGACCATCGATGGTGACTTGGCAGAATCGACCACGCTCAGCATGTTGGTGGTCAAAGACGGCCGGATCGTGGCGCCACCGCTGGACAATGTGCTCGACGGGATCACCCGCCGGATCCTGCTTGATGCCGCCCAGGCCGACGGTGTCACCGTCGATGTCCGGGCCATCCGCTGGGATGAGGTGCGAGACGCCGACGAGCTCATTCTGACCTCGACGAACTGCCCGGTCACCCCGGTTGCGCTGCTCGACGACGTGACGTTCACAACGCCGGGCGCTGTCAGTGAGAAACTTGCCGCAACGGTGGAAGCGGTGCTCACCGGCAACCATGAGCTCAGCGCCAAGTGGTTGACGCCGCTGCAACCGCTGGCCGATTCCTAGTTAGAGGTCGGCGAGGCGATCGGCGACGCCGGCGGTCCCGGCTCGGACCCGCGCTATCTCGTCTTCATCGAGGCGCGCCCGCCAGGTGTCGAGCACCTCGTCGCTTTGGCGATGCACATCGATGGCCGAGGCACCTTGGCTGTCACCCGCAGTGGTCAACTCTGCAACTGCCGCCTGCTGGGATGGTCCAAAGGCCAGACCCAACCGTTCAAACAGAGCCGGCACCGCGGTTGCGGCGTCGCCCGCCAAGCGCTCGTAGGACACCACAACCGTGTCTGGCCGCCGGTCCCGTAGATCGGCCACAAAGTCGTAGAACACGTTCCACTGCAGAATGCCCTGGTCGACGATGTCCAGCGGCGCCGATACCGCGGCGTTGATCCGATCTCGCCAGGCGCCCGCCACCTCTGAGAGCAGCAGCGGTTGATCGGCCCAGTGTGCAAAGTCGAACGTCCAGTCCCGGTCCTTCAGCGAGCCGACGAAGGCCACCGGTTCCCGGGCCACGATCACCGGCTGCAACTTGAACCGGTCCTGCAACCACTCGGCGGAGAACAGCGCGATCGGGTCTTTCATGACCGGCTTTGCCCCCTGCCGTCTGGCTTGCGTGGCGTCGAGGGTGATCCGAGCTACCCGCTTCGCCAGCTGGGGCGATGGCCTGGTTCGCAGGTGGTCGAGCAACGGATACCGAAGATCCACGACCCGCTGCATACCCGGTTCGTACGGGCGGCCGTTGGCATCGGTCAGGTACAGGAACTGTCGGCTCGGCCGTGGGGTGAGCCATCGTTGCCTGGCCACGATGTTGAACGGCTCCTGCACGTAGTGGAACCCGTCTGCCGACGCGAGCATCCTGCCGAGCCAGGTTGAGCCGGACCGGTGAGATCCGGTCACCAACAGCCCGCAACGATTGTCGTTCACCGCTATGACTCCCTCGCCGGATAGCCGATACGAATGCCGACCCCGGCCGCATCGGCATGGCGTCGGGGCCAGCCGACATACCAGCTGGACCCGACCAGGCTACAACTAGCGGTTGCGGATCTCGCCCCTGCCCCCGGCGATGTCGACGGCGACTCCGTTGATGGCGGTCACTTTCAGTCGCATGGTTTCGACCCCTTCCGACGAGCCGTCTCTGAAGGTCGGGATGCCGATGTAGGCCTTGCGAGAACCGGCAGGAATGACCACGTCGATTTGACGCGCCAGGTAGTCCTCACCTGCGACCGCACTGATGTCGGAGGTATTGACCGTGAGGGTCATGTCCTCGGTGGCCGGAGCGTCAAGGACGACCTTGAAGATGAGCGTCGACCCCTCGACAGCGCTGGCGGAGCGTACCGACATCCCTGCATCGTCGCCGCTGCCCCCGGTCGTCGTTGGTGCCGTAGGCACGGTCGGAGCGGTTGGCACGGTTGGAGCGGTTGGCACTGTTGATGGAGTGGTGGGCGTAGGTGCCACGGTTACCGGCGTCGGGGCCGTGGTGGCGGTCGTCGTAGGGGTCGATGGTTCGGTGACAACCACACTGATGCGACCTCGTGAGGACTTGCCGTTGTCTCTGGCCGTGATCGCCAAAAGGTAGGTGCCGGTCGTCAGGAACTCGACCTGTACGTCCTCGGCCGAGCGGTCCACCCACTTCAGGCCGCCAGGACTCCGCACCTTCCACCAGCTGAACGTCGAAGCGTTGGAGTCAATGTCGATGGTGATCGGGGAACCGACCTCTGCGCTGATCTGTGAGGGCACGACCAATGTGGGCGCCGCTGTTGCTGCGGGTGCCGTGGACGGGGTCGTCGACGGGGGATTGGTCGTCGGAGCAACGGTGGATGGGCTAGTGGTTGGCGGCGTGGTCGACGGGGGCGTGGTTGTCGGACTGGTCGTCGGCGAGGTGGGCGTACCCGATCCTCCCGTGGCGCAGACGCCACCCCAGGCTGCCGGGCAACCGGTCCAATCGGTGGGCACATCGAGGGTTTGCCCCTTGGCGACCAGGATCATGTGAGCGTCGAAGCCGATCGGCGTGTGGTCGGCCAGATCGCCACCCTTGAAGCAGACCGAACCGCACTTTCGGTCGTTCAGCAGCTTGCCGGTCTTGACGTCCTTCACCAGGATTCGCACAAATTCGATTTGGCGGTCCCAATCCCACTGATCCTTGCGCCACCACTGATCGACGCTTGGAAGCTCGACGTAGTGAATGCCGGATTCGGTGTAGCGGCCGAGGTTGGTGCACGTCTCCTGTGCGAACCGGTCCCGCCACATGCAGGTCAGGACTTTGACCTCACGATCGCTCGGCTTGCTTGTGATGTCGAGGCGGGCGTAGGTCTTGCCAGACGTGTAGTCAATCGGACTGGACCAGTCCGCGATCTGGGTGAAATCCATGGTGGCGTAGCTGTTCGCCCGGTGGGTGACCTGCTGGTCGAACAGGGTGACCTGGCGAGAGGTTGCCTGCGAAGCGGATGATGCGACGGAGGTCGGGGCCACATAGGCCAGGGTGTCGGCGGCCGGGGCGCTGGACCTCACGGCGTCACCAACGTTGACCACGACGGGCGTCGGCGTCGCGTCGGCCTCAGGCACGGTTGAGCTCTGGGTCGAGGTCTGGGTATTGGGTAGCGCTACTGCAGGGCTCGGTGTCGATGTGGCACCACCGCCGCCGAACAGGTCGATGTACTCCTGTTTCGATGCGGGGTAGTTGTCCAGGTTGTACAGGGCCTTGTTCACGTTGAAATACGAGTGGTAGAGCAGGGAGCCGCTGCCAGACGTCGGTAGAGACGCAAACCAGTCATGCATCGATCGGATGAACTCCGGCTGATCGACGCCGCCGTTTGCCCACTCGGCGTACGACACGGGCTTGCCGTGGCTTGCGGCGAACTGCTGATGGGCTTCAAGAACCGCCTGGTAGCGAGTGCTCCATCGAGCGTCGGTGAGCTCCTTGTCGCCCTTCCATGGCTCGTAGTACACGTCGAGCCCGACGACGTCGACGTAGGCGTCACCGGGGTAGGCCTCCGGGCCGTGCTCCATAAAGGTGTTGCGGGCGGCGTTCCACTCGAACCGGAAGTCGGGCGAGACCGAGCGCATCACCTCATGGATGTGGCGATACGCGGCGATGTAGGCGTCGCTGTTGCCCTGGGCTGACCACGGGTACCAGCTGCCGGTGAACTCATGTCCGAGACGAATGACGGCATCGGGGTAGCCACCGTCGACCAGGGCCGTAGCCACCGCACGGTAGGACTCGTCCCACTCGCCCTTGGCGGTGACGAGCAGCCGGGAGCGGATGTCGCTCTTACCGGCATCGGTCTTGGCCGTCTGTTTTCCGAACGCCAACGGGACGGTCATGACCAGATTCATGCGGTCGGCGACGGTTGGCAGCACGGCGGACTTGTTGCGAAGCTGACCGTAGACCGACCCGGTCATGTCATCCGGTGACTGCCTGCCTGCCATGGCCACGTACCAGTTGATCTGCCCGCCAAGCTCGCGTTCGTACTGGGCCAGGCGATCGGCCTTTAGAAAGCCGCCACTCGGCCGCATTCCCAGCGTGGTTGGGCTCAGCTCGCTCGTGGCGGCTTCGGAACCTGCTGGGGTTGCGACGATGATGGCGGCCGTCAAAAGAACGGCCGCGAGGCCGGACGTAAAGGCTCTTCTCATGTCAACCTTTCGGAGTCGATCTGCCGAGACTCGGCTCGTCACACATCGACCGGAATCGTAACCCGCTTGAGTTATTTCCTAGGCCGTTCGACTTGCGCCTAGAGAAGAGACTCCGTCAGTGAAGATACTTGATGCTCCCAGCGAAGTGTGGGAGAACAGCAAGAAATGGCGGCTTTGGCCAGCTCTTCGAGTTCGGCTGGCCGGTCGATCCAGTCGACGATGGCCGCTCCAAGTTTCAGTTCCGTGTCGGACTCGATCATCGACTCGCCACCGACGAGGGGGAGCCCTTCGAGGCTCCCGGTGGTGGCCGCAATTGGCACCCGCAGGGCCACGTAGTCGAGCGATTTGAGTTTGAAGCCACCGCCGAGCGGTTCAGCGACGACGCCGATGCGACAGCCGCCGAGAAACTCCTCGACCGAGGCGACCCAGCCGACGATCGTCACCGCGGGGCAGGCCTGCTGCAGCCGTTCGGCCAGATCCTCTGGCACCGTTCCGGCGATGGCCAACTCGATGCCGGCGCTGTCCAACGCGGGACCGGCGTCGCGAACAAACCGATGCAGGTTCTCCTGCTTAACGTGCCATTCGAAACTGCCGATGATGCCAACCCGCCTGGGTCGATCGGCCAGGGGCGTGACCTGTTCCGGGATGTCACCCGACCACCCCGGTTTAACCAGAACGTGGCGTTTGGAGGGTGCAGCGGCCCGGAACTTCTCCTGGTCGGCCTCGGTGATCGAGGTGATGACCGTGGCGTCTTCGAGCGCCTTATGCTCCAGCCGTCCGGCCTTGCGGGCGTCGAGCCTCAGCGGCAGACCCTTTGGCGTCCACAGCGGCACCTCTGAGGCAACGGCTCGCCGCATGCTCGTCTCGTGGTTGTGGGTGATGAAGATGACCGGGGGCCCGTCGGCCAGCATCTCGCAGACCCAGGCTGTCTGCAGATGGTCGATGACGATGGCATCCCAGCCGCCGTGGTCGAGTTCGGCCTGTACCGCCGCCCGCATCTCCGGGGTGGCGCAGGCAAAGCTCAGGTTCGGCAGCGTTGAGAACAGGCTGGCAGCCCCGCCTCGGAGCGACCCGGGGACCGGCTTGACCGTGAGCTCTGGTCGGCTTGTCGACGCCGGACCGATGCCGACCATGGTGATGTCGACCCGATCGGCGAGCGCACGCGACAGCCGGAACGAGTACACGAGCAGGCCGGTGGTTGGTTCGTTGCTGACCTCAGCGCTGATCCACAGCCAGCGCGGTCTGGTCACGCTTGCAGTCGCTTTCGTCGTCTGGCCCGTCGCCGGGACTTTCTGGCGTAGTCGATTGGCCAGTAGCGAACGAAGACCGCAAAACACCGCAGCCGTTCCGGCACCGACATCGGCGCCGTTGCCAGCCCTTTCGAGACCGCTGCGAATTGGTGTAGCGCCGGGAACCGTCCTCCGGTCCCGGACGGAGCGAACCACTCGGCCACGGCCTTCATTGACGGGTTGGATTTGATCGAGTTGCCGGGCCGGCGGTTGTAGAGGAACTCAGGAACCACGGCGAACTGTCCGTGGGCGGCCAGCTCATAGAGCAGGGTGGCATCGGAACCGGGGAAGCTGGCGATCTTGGCGGTGTCGGCCAGAACGTCGGTGCGGATCAAACCAAAGACCGGGTTGCAGTAGGTGAGCTTCGGAATGATCGACTGCAGACGTTTGTGGGCGTCGGGATCGGTCACGTTCAGATCGTCGGGGAACTCCCGGGTGGTGTTGCCGTCGTCGTCGACGAAGCGAGTCCAACTGTGGGCCACCACCGCATCCGGGTCGTGTTCCAACGCGTCGACCAGTTTGCCGATCAGCGATGGCTCAAACCAGTCATCGTCGGCGTGCCACCGGAAGTAGCGGCCGCGGGCGTGGTCGAACGCGTTGTTGTAGTTCCACGCCGCGCCGCGGTTGGTGTCGCTGCGGAGAATCACCACACGGGGGTCGCCCGCCGCTTCTCGTTCGATGATCTCGATGCTGGCATCGGTTGACCCGTTGTCCGAGACGATCAGCTCGAAGTCGCTGAATTCCTGGTCGAGCACGCTGCGAACCGACCGGGCAATGAACCGCTCGCCGTTGTAGACCGGCAGTCCAATGGTGACCAGCGGTGTGCCACCGCCTAGATCTGCCACTGCTCGAACTCGTTGTTGGTAAAGCTGCGGATCTTCTCCATCTCCGGCGCGAGGTACTCAGAGATCCTGGCCCGGTCAGCGGGGTCCCACACCGGCTTTTCGATCGGGCGCGCTACCAGCCATGGCAACCACTTGCGAAGACGTCGCCGCCGGACCTGGTCCTCCCACAGGAGCATCCCAAGCGCGTTCGGGCGCATCTTGCGTCGGCTGTCGTGAATACGTTTCCCGATCAGCGGGTGGTCGAACGACGGATCGAGGCCGATGTACTCCAAGATCTCCCCGACGGCGCCGTGGGGGTCGGCCGAGACGGCCTCGTACGACATGACTTTGATTTGCGACGGATCGTAGAACGCGAGGTATTGCTCGAGCTGGGTCCAGTAGCAACTGGTCTGCACCATGGGGCTCGTGTCCGGGTCTGCCAGGGCCGATGCAAAGTCCGAGCGCCACTTGCCGGCGCCGACCGAGTGAATCCACTGCGACTCGATCCTGGCAATCGGGTCCCGCAAGATGTAGATGAGTTTCACGTCCGGCAGGTGGGCGTGCATCCGTTCGGCGACACCGGGAAACTCATGGCACTTGGTGTAGTTGACCGAGGACTCACCAGCGGCCAGCGCTCCCGGCGGATTGTTGAACTGCTGGCGATACCAGTCCATGCCGAGCTCGTTGTACTTGTGCTCAACAAAGAAGTCGAGCTCCTTCGGGGTTGAGGTTGCGACCTGGGGGTGCTCCGCCAGGTACCGGTGCAGGCTGCTGGTGGCAGACTTCATCGCCCCGATCATGATCCACGTTGGCAAACGTCCACCCGTTTCAGGGGACGTGTGCTGCTCCGGCGCGGCCGAGTCGTCGTGTTGGCTTTGTGAGGACATGGTTAGACCCTTCCGTGGACCCGGCGTACCGACCGTCTGGCCCGCCCGATCTTGACCCTGGCTTCACGCCACCGAACATCGAGGTAGTCCCGCACGTCGCCTGCCCGCTCCTGTAACGAATCGCTGCCGTCGGTTGGCTCCAGTGCGTACCCGAGGGCTTCCTGGGCCGGACCGGCCACCGCGGCGAACCGGCGGTGGAGATGGTCGTCCCAGCTTCGCCACCGTTCGGTGGGGTTGAAGCTGTCGGATCGTTCCACCGGCGTCCAGTGGATCTCGGATTCGCCTTGATCACTGCGCAACGTTGACGATCCTCGTACTGGCACCGCGGCGATTTCATCGAACGGATAGCGCTCAACCTCGAGCCCGGTGGTCAGGCACAGCTGCCGCATGACTTCGGTTGGCTTCTCGACGATGTCTTCGTAGCGAACCACAGTGAAGTTTGGGTTGTCAGCGTGTTGTTGCTGCAGCTCCAGCGTGATCTGCGCCGCGGTGTTCCAGCGGCGGAACGCCCGCTCGTAGCTCCAGCCGAAGCTGCGAACGCCGGATTCCGACACGCTGCGACCGTCGCGGACGATCACGACAAGCGGGCAATCGGGGAGGAGCTTCGAGAAGTTCTGGGCCTGCTCAACGCTGGGCATCTTGGTGACGACCCGTTGCTGTGAGCGGTCAGCAAGCCAGGACCGGAGCCCACCGCCGAGCGCCAACATGAGGTTCTCGCCCTCGGAGTCCGGGACTTCCCATTCCTCGGACCAGCAGCGGGTCACGTCCTCGACGTAGGCCTCAAGGTGAGGCGACCACCGGATGAGGTGGTCCTCAAAAACCGGGAGCAGCAGCTCCACATCGGGATGAAGACCGAAGAGGTCCCACAGATGGTTGGTGCCGGTGCGCTGCAGCATGCCGAGAATGAAGATCGGCGGTTGCTGCGAAGACGGGTTGTTGTCGTTTGTCATGTTCCGTGGATCTTCCGATACTCCTGAAACCCGAAGCCCATGGCGCCCCAGGCAGCGCCGGCACCGAGCAGTACCTGGCGGCCAGCCTCCAGGATAGAAGTCCGACCACCCGGGGCGGCCAACAAGACGCCGATGATGCCCTTACCCGCCATGAGAGAACCGCCGGCCACCCGCCGCAAACGACGGGGCAGCCCCGGGCTGTCGAGGTAGAGCATGGTCAAGCTACGGGTCACGCCCGTGCGGAACCAGCGCTTGGCCAGCCAGCGCAGCGAGACTCTGCTCGTCGGCACCCATTCATCGACGATCGCGTCGTCGTCCCACACAAAGGACCCTCCGGCCCGATGGATGCGGGTGAAGAACAGTCGGTCCTCGCCGCCAATCAGGGCCAGGCGGTCATCGAACCCTTCGTCGGGAACCACCGCTGAGCGCAGGATTACGCCGGAGGTCCGGGTGTGGAAGAAGGGGTAGTGCGAGTCGGTGGGGAACCGCTCGGTCCCGTAGCTGCCGGTGTCGGTGATCCAGTCTTTGGCGTCGGATTCGAACCGGGGTTCTGACGGTCCGGCTACAACGTCGGCTCCCGACCGCCGCTGGGTGGCAACGATGGATCGGAGCCAGTCGGGTCGCGGTGCCTCGTCATCATCGAGCCAACCGATCCAGTCGACCCCGAGCGCGGCCGCCGCCTTCAGCGCCCGGTTCCGAGCAAAGGTGATGCCGCGCGACGGTTCCGGTGCGTAGTGCACTTCGCTCCCGGCGATCACCCGGCCTTTGACCCATGCCGCTGACTCGTCCGGGTCGTTGTCCACTACAACCACCAACATGGTCACGCCGTCGGCTGGTTCGAGTGAATCCAGCGCGTCGAGCAGTCGGGCCAGACCCTTCGGGCGAAGGTAGGTGGCAATGCAGATTGCCATCCGCTCGGTCGTCGCTCCGCCACCGTTGTTCCTGTCGGCGGCGCGCGTTGGGGTGTTGGTCATCGATCGTTGGTCCCGGGTGGGCGAGGTGTAGGCACGGGTCGCTCGGTCGACGACGGCGGGGGAGAGGGGGAACGGTGCTCCGGCGCGTTTGTCTCCACCAGTGGAACGTCCTCTTCCGCGAGTAGCTGCGGCCGGTATGCCGCCATGACCAAACCGATAGAGATGCCCATGCTCAAACTGAGCCGGAATTTGTCCAGGGCGGGTTCGACCATGCCCTTGGAGATCACGGCCCACATGCAGATGGTGCCTGCCGCGGCGACGGCGGCAACGATGGTCGAGTCCGCGTTGCGCCAGGTTCTGAGCCCGGCTGCTGTTGTGACCCAGACCGCGGCAATGAACAGGCCAAGCCCGACCACCCCAACCCGCATGCCGAGGTCGAGGACGATGTTGTGCGCTGCGGCGGCAACCTCCCGGTTACTCAACTGCGCTTGACGAATGACCTTGATGCCGGTTCCCCAGCCGAGCACCGGGCGCTCCTGAATTTTGCCGAGGGCCTGACTGGCGAGCGAGAAGCGGGACTCAGCGCTGCGTTGCTCGGCCTCGCCGCTGAACGCCTCTTCAAGCGGGGCGACGATGTCCGCACCGTCATTGACCACGAAGTTGACGCCAGCGATGGCGATGAGGCCGGCGAAGACGAGCGACACCTCCAAAAGCGTTACCCGGGAACGCTGCTTCCAGGTTGGACCGAAGAACAGCACCGCCAGCATCAACAGACAGGCGGCAAGGACCAGGTAGGACGCTCGCTGGTGGCCGGCGGCGGGGCTGAGCAGGAGCACGAGGGCGGTGCCGACATACAGCGGCCGAGGCCTTTCCCGCGTCGCCTCGATGAGAATGCACAGGATGCCAACGAGAATCATCAGTGTGATCGTGTCATTGCTGAGGTTGCCGAGGCGGTTGAAACGCTGGCCGGGAATCGCAAACGCGATGCGCACGTTCAGCGCCTCGATCACGAATGCGATGAAGACGATGACGGCACCGACGACGCTCAACTTGCCAATGGTGTCTGCCAGGCGTTTGGGGTCAGCGCCGGAAGCGATTGTCATGCCACCGATCAGGTAGAAGCCGCCTTTGCCCTGGAAGAGGACCTCGACGATGGGAAAGCCGTTGAGGATGCCAACCAGCGACGAGGTTACGTACATGGCCAGAAAGGCGCTCCACCACATCGCCATGGTCGACACCCGATGGCCCCGCAGATTCAGAATTCTGGCGGCCATTGCAGCAACGATCACCGCATCCGGTGGTCGAAAGTCCTGGCCGCCGATGGCAGGGCGAAGGATGCCTCGTGGTACCTCGGACGCGGGGCCGGCGAGGACTGCCTCGATCAGTACCACGAGGGCGAGCACGACCAAGATGGTGTGGCGCTCACCCCGCGCCTCAAGGCTGGCAAACCACCAGACTAAGAGATTGAGCGCGAGCCCGGCGAAGAAAAGTACGGCGAGCACGGTGCGATCTCAGCGACTGGATGACGACTCCACCAGGGTCTCGTGCCCGGCGGCGGCGCGGAGG
The DNA here is from genome assembly GCA_964609665.1 of uncultured Acidimicrobiaceae bacterium. Classification (GTDB taxonomy): domain Bacteria; phylum Actinomycetota; class Acidimicrobiia; order Acidimicrobiales; family SZUA-35; genus JAHELU01. Next base: position 5,010 of record CAZSTV010000014.1, on the reverse strand, counting down.
ATGGCATCGAACCGACGGCCGATGTTCTCGATGTCGAATGTGGTTTCGGCGTAGCTTCGAGCGGCGAGACCCATCGATTCGCGAAGCTCCGGATCGTCGGCAAGGCGCTTGGCCTCGGAGGCGAACCGCTGCGAATCGCCGGGGCCGACGACAACGCCGCTGCCGTTGCGAACGATGTTGCGGGCGGCAAGGTTTTCCTCGGGCATGGCGCCAAGGATAGGCCGACCGGCGCAGTGGTAGGTCAGGACCTTCGAAGGGACCGAGAATCCGCCTGCATCCGGTTCGAGCAAGACGAGCAGGACGTCTGCTGTTGCCAGCATGTCCGGCAGGTCCTCGTAGTCCTGGAACGGAAGTAGATCGAGCTTGTCCTCTTCGTCCATCTCCCGCTCGAGCCAGTTGGCGCCGCGGCCTTCGGAAGCAACGATGATCCGGACGTCATCGCGGCCGTTGAACGTGCGCGCAAGGTCCAGCAGAATTGACGGCTCGTGCTTCAAGCCGAGCGAGCCTGCGTAGAGGAAGACCAGTTCGTCCTTTACGCCGTTGCGGTCAGCCCATGCGTTCGGACGGCTGCCGTTCGGGAGCTCATCGAGTGGAGCCCAGTTCTCGATCACCGAAACGCAAGCAAGGTCGGTACCCCACTCTTCGAGGGTTTCGATGAAGTCCTCGCTGATGACCACGACGCGGTCGCTGGAGCGGAGCAGCCACTTCTCGAATCGAATCAGCGCGAGACCGGCGAGGCGCCCAAGCTGGCCGCCCTTTCGTTCGAGGTGGCCCGCCATGGCAACGCTGTAGACATCCTGTTGCCAAAAGACGATGGGAAGGCGCCGTCGTAGCAACAGAACCTGGAGCAGCACAGCGGCGATGAGCGGCGTGTTCGCCGTCAGTACCACATCGGGCTTCTGCTTGGCGATGGCCCTAGCGGCCCGAACGCCGTACTCGATTTCCTGGAGCAGGCGTCGCCCACCCGAGTACTTCGCGAACGGTCGAAACAGTGGGATTGGAATGCTCGCGAAGTTCGGTGCATCCTCACTGGCGTCCTCCTCTCCGACCCGCCCTCGCGGTGTCTGGAAGGACGGGCAATACAGGTGGGTCGAGTCGTATCCTCGACGCCCGAGTTCACGCGCCAGCTGGACCTGGAAAGGGTGACCCGAAAAATCATGCACAACAATACGCTTGAAACCGTCACTCATTCGCTCAGTGCTCTTTTCCCTCATTGGAGCTTGTACAGTCGAAATCTCGCCCACTGTACCCTTCAATGTCTACAGGGTTCGCGTGTTGTGGTCGACAAGCATTTTCACCCGATCGGTAGCCCGATCGGACGAGGGGATTCGGGCGTGAGGGCAGTTCGATTTAGTATCCGGCGGCGACTGCAGTGGTCCATAGCCGCCTGTGACCGAGCTGTGCTCGACTGTTCTGGGAGCAGCGGCACGGTGGCCCTGTGAAGTCTCGCCTGCAGCCGGCGGACGTCATCGACACCCACCGTGGCGAATCGCGCGCTGACGGCGGTTCATCGGGGGCGATGGGTAAAGGCGCCCGTTGGATCGGCCTCAGCCAGACGGTGATCCAGGTGCTGCGGGTCGTTACCACCCTGGTTCTCACCCAGCTGCTCACCCCCGCCGAGTTCGGCATTGTTGCCCTGGTAACGGTGGTGTCGGGCTTCTTCGAGCGGGTGGTTGGTGACACCGGGACGTCCAGCGCCATCGTGCAGAGGCCGACGCTGACCCACGGGTTGGCGAGCAGCATTCTGTTTTTGAATCTTGGTATTGGGTTTCTTACTTCCCTGTTGTTCTTTGTTGCAGCGACCCCCATATCCATTCTGCTTGGCAGTAGCGACACGATTGGTTTCGTGCGTGTTGTCGGCTTGCTGGCATTCATAAACAGTTTTACCTATGTGCCCCAGGCACTGTTTCGCAGAACCTTGCAGTTCCAGAAGTTGGCGACGGCCAATCTTGCCAACGCCGCTGTGACGGGTTTCACCTCCATCGGCTTTGCCGTTGCGGACTTCGGCGCCTGGTCGATCGTCTATGGCAACCTGTCCGGCAGTGTCGTCGGGGTGATCGTGGCCTGGGCGCTCGGCAGTTGGCGGCCCGCCTGGTATTTCTCGCGGTCTGATCTGGCTGATATCTCCACGTTCAGCGCCTACCTGAGCGCCAAGAACCTCTTTGGCTACATCACCTTCGCCGGGGATCGGTTCGTCGTCGGCCGGCTGCTCGGGGTGACCGATCTTGGGTTCTACGGTCTGGCAAACCGGTTGATGCGCTACCCGACGCAGATCGTTGCGCAGACCTACCGTTCAACGGTCTTCCCAGGCTTGGCCCGGCTGCAGGATGACATCGAGGCCACCGCAAACGCCTACCGGCGGAGCGTCTCCACCATCGCCCTGCTCGTGTTTCCCCTGTCGGTCGCCGTGGCCGCGGTGGCTGAGCCACTGGTTTCACTGGCGCTCCCGCCAGCTTGGGAACCCGTCGCCCCTGTCCTGGCGATCATCGCCTGCACCTCTGGTCTGCAGGCCGTGGCCGGCACCACCGGCAGTTTGTACACCGCTCGGGGCCGAACTGATTTGGCGTTCCGCTGGCAGGTGGGGAGCAGCATTGTCTACATGATCTGCTACCTGCTCGGCGCGCTGTGGGGTGTCAGCGGTGTGGCGGGCGGCTATCTGGTCGGCACGCTGATCCTGATCTATCCCGCGTTTGCCATTCCGCTCGGCCTGATCAACGTGTCGGTCCGGCCGGTGCTCGGTGAGGCAACCGTCACCGCTACGGTCGCCGCGGTCTCGGGTGCGGGCGCGTACGGGGTCGTGCAGCTGTTGGCCGGCCGAGGGTTAGCCGACCTGCTGCAAATCGTCGCGGGGCTTGCGGTGATCGGCCTCGGGTTCGGGTTGTACATCCTGTTTGGCCGACCGACGGCGTTTAAGGATTTGCTCGGGCTACTCGACGCTAGACGGCGCTAACGAGAATGCCAGCTATTGAGCGGAGCTACTTGAGCGGCAGTGCCTCGTAGGCCTCGATCTGGCGGAGGGTGACTTCTCGCATGTCCGCTCCGTCGACCTGCGCCTTGTACCAATCGATCACCCATTCGAGGGCCGTGTCCAGGTCGAGACGCGGCTTCCAGCCGAGTCGGGCCTGGGCCTTGGAGCAGTCGAGTTTGAGCAGCTTGGCCTCGTGGGGTCCATCTTGTTCGATGTGGAAGCTGGCCCCGTCGCCCCAGCGCTTGACCATCTGCTCGACCATCCAGCCAACCGGTTGGGCGTCGGAATCTGCCGGGCCGAAGTTCCAACCCTCAGCGTCCTCGCCGGTGCCCGACGCGAGCCGCTCGGCCAGGGTGAGGTACCCGCCGAGTGGCTCAAGGACGTGCTGCCAGGGCCGGATGGCCTCCGGCATACGAATCACTACTTCCTCACCGACGGAGAACGCCTTCACGATGTCGGGGATGAGGCGATCAGCGGACCAGTCGCCGCCGCCGATGACATTGCCCGCCCGAGCCGAGCCGACCCAGGCCGAGTCGGCGTCGTCGTAGTAGGAGCGTCGCATCGACGCGGTGATGAGTTCGGCACAGCCCTTGCTTGCCGAATACGGGTCATGGCCACCCATCGCTTCGTTCTCACGGTAGGCCCAGTGCCACTCCAGGTTTTCGTAGCACTTGTCGCTGGTGATCACGACGATCGCCTGAAGGTTGTCCACCTCTCGGGCGGCGTTCAGCACGTTGGCGGTGCCGAGCACGTTGGTGGAGATGGTCGTGATCGGGTCGTCGTAGGACGCTCGGACCAGCACCTGTGCTGCCAGGTGAAAAACGATGTCCGGCTTGACCCGGTTCATCACCTCTGCGACGACGGCAGCGTCGGTCACGTCGCCGATGGTCGAATCGACGACATCGTCGTTGCCGACGAGGTCGAACATGGCGGGGGAGGTGGACGGCTCGAGCGCGATGCCTGCAACATCGGCGCCGAGCTTGCTCAGCCACATTGTCAGCCATGAACCCTTGAAGCCGGTATGGCCGGTCACAAGGACTTTCTTGCCTGCCCAAAACGTCTTGTCAGCGGGGGGTGCATCGGTCACGAACGTCACGCTACCCGAACATCAGGAGCGATCAATAAGGCGAAATCCCTCCGAATCCATCGGTAAATCAGTGCCGTCATTGTGAGGTTTGCGGCGGGCCGGTAGGTTGCGGCCGATGAGGCCTGTTGCCCGACCGGTGTTGATAGTGGTTGCGGTCCTGGCGCTCGCCGCTGCGAGTTGCACGGGGTCCGACGATGGCCCGACGGTCGGAAGCAGCCCGTCGCCGACGATCACCCTGGCCGATTGCCCGGTGACTCCCGCTCAGGTGCCGTCGGAGTGGCCGTTGCTGCCGCCCCGGTCGTTGGTCGTCAGCGAATACGCCGTCAATGGCAACGCGTTCCTCGCCAGGGGCATCACCAATGACCCCGAGCGGCTTCTGGTCGAGGTGACCGAGGAAACGCTCGCCGATTTCGTGACCGGCGAGCCGGACGGCGGCGCCAACGATGTGGTCGTTGTGTTCGAGTCGTCCAACGCCACTGGCTCGCTCTTCATGAGCGACCCGGATGAGAATGATTGCTGGGACGTTGATCTGGAGATCGACTTTCTGACGACACCGGAACCGTCCGAATTCGTACAAAGTGGTGGTGGCGCTGCAGCCGACAATGGCGACGTCGCCGGCGTCGACCCCGATGGGGCTACCGGTGGCGATGGGGAAGGCAATGTAGAAGGCAATGGGGGTGCCAATCCGGGAGATGCTGGCGGGGTCGATGACGGCGGTAGCGGTCTGGCCGAGGCATCGGGTGACGCAAGCATCACGACCGCCCGCGGCACATTTCCGCTGCGCGTTGAGAGCTGCCAGTTCCAGCCCCTGGCCATCACTGCAACCGCGGCCGAAGGCGACCTGATTATCAGCCAGGTGGGCGCCGAAACGTCGCTAACCTGGACCTACGCGGATGGCGTTGTCATCTCCGACACCGCCGCCAAGCCGATCGTCTCGACGGGGACGGCGTTGATC
>CAZSTV010000013.1:22287-45309 GCA_964609665.1 uncultured Acidimicrobiaceae bacterium | reverse complement strand
CTGTCCGGCAGCCTGGCCGACGTTGCGGAGAAAACCGGAACCGCCACCGGGCCCCTCGACGAGCTGTTGGAAAAGTTCGCCAACCTGATGATGAACGGCTTCGCCTCGCGCCCCTAGTTTTGCCCACCGCTTAGCAGCGCCGACGCCAGAACTCAGCCAGCACGCAATCACCCTCCGCATTACGCTGACGCTACGCAACCGGCGGTCATAGATCCGCCCTCCTGAGGAGACTTCCATGACCCGCCCACTACGTTTCGGCGTCACCCTTCCGCAGATCAAGCGGTCATGGCAGGAAGCCAGTGCCGCCGCCAAAGAGTTCGATCAGTTGGGCTACGACTCGCTGTGGGTGTGTGACCACCTGTACGGCGTCCCGGCCCCCGGCCTCCCCATTCTCGAAGCCTGGACCGAGCTTGCCGCCGTCGCCGCCATCACCAAGCAGGCGAAGCTTGGCACCCTCGTGACGCCACCGTTTTTCCGCAACCCTGCAGTGCTCGCAAAACAGATCGCCACGATCGATCAAATTGCGCCAGGTCGTGTGATTGCCGGTCTCGGCGCCGGCTGGTTCCCACCGGAATTCGAGCAAACGGGATGCCTGTTCCCGACCGCACGAGAGCGCTTGCGGGCCATGGAGGAGAGTGTCGAAATCTTGAAGCGACTCTGGACTGAGGAGAAGGCAACGTTCGCGGGTCGGTACTTCTCGGTCAACGAAGCGGTTTGTGAACCAAAGCCGGAGACGCCGCCAGAGGTCCTCATCGGTGGCGGTGGAGAGCGCGTCACGATGGCAATAGCCGCCCGCCATGCAGACACGTGGAACAACATGGCAATCGCCCAGGGGGAGCTTTCCCAGAAGGTCGAGGCGCTCAACAAACGCTGCGAAGAGATCGGCCGGGACCCCGAATCAATTGAGAAGTCACAGCAGTGTGTGGTGATTATCGGCGAAGATGAAGCCACCGGCAGAGCTGGACTTGAGAAGGCGATGAAGATCTACGGCGGCCATATGGGAGCGCTCGAAGAGCACGGGATCTGGGGTTCCCCCGATCAGGTCATCGAGGGCATCGAACGACACCGAGCACTCGGCGTCACCCTCTTTGTGATCGAGTTCTTCGGCCGCGACACACGCGAGCCTGCTCGACTTTTCGCCGACACTGTAATGAAGCATTACGCAAGCGCGTAACTCATTCATCTGCCTAACCAACGGACGAACCCTTCACCTCTAGCGACAACAAAGACGTTCACATCTGAACTTCATACGCTGTAATGCATGCGCCCATTTCGAGTCCGCTTTGACATGGCGCAACCACTCGGGTGAACATGAACAACGACCATCATCGGTGGAGATGGAGACCATTTTCTCGGGTGCTGGATGTCGCCAAGGGGGATTGGGATGCAAGACGTTGTGCTTCGCATATCCGGGCTGCAGACGCAGTTCCGGACCCGTCAAGGAACTGTGGACGCGGTCAGTGACGTTTCATTCGACGTCAGAGAGGGCGAGACAGTCGCCCTTGTTGGTGAGTCCGGCTCGGGCAAGAGCGTCACCGCCCTGTCGGTGCTGCAGCTACTCGAGTCGACCGGGTCGATCGCCTCCGGCTCCATCGAATTCGCTGGCCGAGAGTTGGTCGGCCTGTCAGATCGGGAGATGCGCGACGTCCGCGGCCGGGAGATCTCGATGATCTTCCAGGACCCCTCAACCTGTCTTGACCCGGTCTTCACCATCGAAGATCAGATCGTCGAAGCCCTCACCATCCACGGCACCTCACGCACCATGGCCAAGGAGCGAGCCCTAGACCTGCTCCGCCTCGTGAGGATGCCCGACCCTGAATCGCGCCTCGATTCCTACCCCCATCAGCTGTCCGGCGGGCAACGGCAGCGGGCCATGATCGCAACGGCGCTGGCGCTGGACCCTCAGCTCATCATCGCCGATGAGCCAACCACCGCCCTCGACGTGACCGTTCAGGCCCAGATCCTGGATCTGATTCGTACCCTCCAGTCCGAGACCGGCGCTGCGGTTTTGTTTGTCACCCACGATCTCGGCGTGGTGGCCGAGATCGCTGACCGGGTGGTGGTCATGTACGCCGGCAAGGTGGTGGAGCAAGGTTCGGTCTTCCAGGTGTTGAAGGAACCCAAGAACCCCTACACAAAAGCCCTGCTCGACTCCATGCCGGGCGCTGTTGCGGGGACCGGGCGCCGCCTGACTCCCATCAACGGCGTGGTCCCAAGCCTGTTCGACATGCCGGACGGTTGCCGCTTCGCGCCACGCTGTGCTCACGCCTGGGCGGACTGCACCCAGGACACTCCGCCCCTTGTTGATTTCGCCGCCGACCGACAATCCCGGTGCTGGCTTGAAGTGCCTGAGCGGGCGGCGACTGCGCAGGTGTCCTCATGACCAACGGCGTTGCGCCAGAACCTCCGCTGCTCCAGGTCGATGGCCTGACGAAGCACTTCCCGGTCAAGAAAGGTCTGCTGCAACGAACGGTCGGCCACGTCCGGGCCGTCGACGGCGTGTCGTTCCACATCGCAAAGGGGGAAACCCTGGCCCTGGTCGGCGAAAGCGGCTGCGGTAAGACAACGACCGGCCGGGTGATTCTGCACCTCCTTGAACCGACCGCCGGCACCGTCCGGTTCAAGGATCAGAACCTGGCCGAACTGTCGCCAGACGAGCTCCGACATTTGCGTCAGAAGATCCAGATCATCTTCCAGGACCCCTACAGCTCGCTCGACCCTCGGATGTCGACGGCCGACATCGTTGGTGAGGGTCTGGACATTCATGGTCTGGCCAAAGGCCAAGAGCAGCTCGACCGGGTCGCAGACCTCCTCGAACGGGTCGGGTTGTCGGCCAGGGATCTGCGCAAGTTCCCGCACCAGTTTTCCGGCGGCCAGCGCCAACGAGTCGGCGTGGCCAGAGCCCTCGCCACCGACCCCGATCTGATTGTCTGCGACGAGGCCGTCTCGGCCCTGGACGTGTCGGTCCAGGCTCAGGTGCTGAACCTGTTGAAAGACTTGCAGGCCGATCTCGGTGTGTCATACCTGTTCATCACCCACGATCTCAACGTCGTTCGCTACATCGCCGATCGGGTCGCGGTCATGTACCTGGGTGAAATCGTCGAGCTGGCCCCGACCGAAGAACTGTTCACCAACCCTCGCCACCCCTACACCCGCTCACTGCTCTCGGCGGTGCCAATCATCGACCCGCAGGTGGCCAGGGCAACCACCAGAATTCCGCTCCAGGGCGATGTGCCAAGCCCATCGAATCCGCCGTCGGGGTGCCGGTTTCACAGCCGCTGCCCCAGCGCCGTTGCCGCCTGCCGCAGCTACGAACCGACCCTGGTCGAGCTGGCGGCCGGCCACGAGGCCAGGGAGTGTCCGGAGTATCGGCCCGAGGCGTTCGGTCTGACCGCTCAGACCTACGAGAGTGCCGAGCGGCTCAACCCGGTTGAGGAGCTGACCGCGTGATCGAATACATCGTGCGCCGCATCCTGTCGGGCATCTTGGTCCTGTTCATGTTGTCGACGTTCCTGTTCTTCGTGATGCGGGCGGTCCCCGGCGACGTCGTCCGGTTGCAGTTGGCAGACGCCGGTTCTGTGAGCGATGAGCGCATGGCCGAAATCGAGGCCGACCTCGGTCTCGACAAACCAGCGCTGACCCAATACGGGGTCTGGCTGGGCAACCTCGTTCAGGGCGACCTTGGTGAGTCGCTCTGGGAGAAGCGGCCGGTCACCGAAATGATCAGGGAACGTTTCCCGGTCACGTTCGAACTGGCCTTCCTTTCAATACTCGTTGCCGTCATCCTCGGGATTCTGACCGGGGTTGCGTCCGCCATCCGGAGGGGCACCGCTGCCGATGATGCGCTGCGGATCGGGTCGGTGCTCGGCCTCTCGGTCCCCAACTTCTTCCTCGCCTTATTGATGATCACGTCGGCATCGCTGTGGTTCAACTGGGTCGCTCCCCTGTCCTATGAACGCCCCTGGGACAATCTCGGCGTCAACCTGCAGCAGATGGCCATGCCGGCAATAGCGCTCGGGGTTTCCGTGGCCGCGGCCATCGCTCGCCTCACCCGCTCGTCAATGCTTGAGGTCCTCGGCTCGGACTACATCCGCTCCGTGCGAGCAAAGGGCGCAACGAGCCGGCTGGTCAACTACAAGCACGGCCTTCGCAATTCCCTGATCCCAATCCTCACCCTCATCGGCCTGCAGTTCGGCGCTCTGCTCGGTGGCACCGTCATCCTGGAATCGATCTTCGGACTCCCCGGGATCGGCTCGATGGTGTTCCGGGCAGTCGAACAACGGGACTACCCCGTCATCCAAGCGGGGGCCGTCCTCTACGGGACGATCTTCGTGGCCGTCAACATCGCCGTCGATATCGCCTACGGCTTCATCGACCCCCGGATCCGCAGGAGCTGAGTTCGTGACCACGCCGACCGCAACCGACCCGATGGACTCCGAGGTCGATACACCCGTGCCCATTGCCGAGAGCAGCGATCGGGTTGCCCGTAACCGTCGGGCCCGGTTCATGGAGAGCTTCCATCAGTTCCGCAAGGACCACCGGATGGGACTGATCTTCGGGATCATCATCGTCTTCCTTCTCGTAGTCGCCATCGCCGCCCCACTGATTGCCACCCATGACCCCAGCACGATCGGGCGATCCAGGGAAGCCAAACTGGCCTCACCATCGTTGAGCCACCTCTTCGGTACCGATCACCTCGGCCGGGACATCTTCTCCCGTGTGGTCTACGGCGCCAGGACCTCGCTGATCGTGGCCACCGCCACCGTGATCATCTCCACCATCATCGGCACGCTCCTCGGCGCGGCGTCGGGCTACCTCGGCGGGTGGGTCGACATGGTCGTCCAGCGACTGGTCGACGCGGTGCTCTCCATCCCGGTCCTCATCCTGGCGCTGTTCATCGCCTCGCTCCTTGGCGCCAGCATCGTCAACGTGGTGCTCGCCCTGTCGATCATCTACATCCCCCGGTTCAGCCGGATCGCCCGCGGTGAAATGCTTCGCATTCGTTCGGCCGAGTACGTCACCGCGGCAGAAGCCCTTGGCGCCAAGCCCCGCCGCATCATCTTCACCCACGGCATCCCGAACCTTGTCGCTCCAATCATTGTCCTTGCCAGCCTGACGTTCGGTCAGGCCATCGTGGCCGAGGCAGCGTTGAGCTTCCTGGGAGTCGGCGCCCCAATCACCGAGCCGTCCTGGGGACGGATGCTGTCGGTGTCACGCGAGTACATGACCGTGGCCTGGTGGACCGTGATGTTCCCGGGCCTGGCCCTCAGCCTCGGCGTACTGGCCTTCAACCTTTTCGGCGACGCCCTCCGAGACCACTTGGACCCCAAGCTGGTCCGCTGAGTCGCCCAACCCAAGTCGCAAAACGACTGATCTTGCAACGCAAGAAACCACCAAGGGGGACCACCACCATGAAAATTCAATACCTACCACGATGGCTCGCCATCCTGCTCGCCTTGGCCCTTGTGGCCGCGGCCTGTGGCGGAGGCGATGACACGACAGACGCTTCCGCCGAGGAAGAGCCGGAGGAGCAAACGGTCGAAGCCGAATCCTTCGACGACCAAGCCGCCGAAGAACAGGAACGTACCGGCGATGAGGAGGAGGCGGTCACCGAGGAGCCCGAGGCCGACGAACTGACCACCGGCGGCACGCTGGTCATCTCCGGCCCGTCCGACATCGCCAGCCTCGACCCGCTCGGATCTTCGTCGTTCAACACCCAGTACCGCATCTCCGGCGTGTACCAGCGCCTGTTGACCTTCGACTCCGGACCGGACATTGGCTACACCGCCCAGGTTCTCAAACCGGAGCTGGCCACCGAATGGGAGATCTCCGAGGATCTGCTGACCTACACCTTCACCTTGCGAGACGGTGTGACGTGGCACGACGTCGATCCGGTCAACGGTCGAGCGTTCACCTCGGCCGACGTGAAGGCCACCTTCGACTCGATCCTCGCCGAGGGCCATCAGGCCGCGCTGCTCGCCAACGTCGAATCGGTGGAAGCACCCGATGACCTGACCGTCGTCCTCAACCTGTCAGAGCCGTTCGCTCCGCTGCTAAACAACATGGCGAGCCACTTCATGTGGATCCTGCCTGAGGAGTCCTTCGCCGAGGGCTACGACCGAACCAACACCGTGATCGGTACCGGTCCGTTTGTGCTCGATGAGCGTGAGGTGGACGTCAAGACCTCGTACGTCCGCAACCCCAATTACTGGGACGTGGATGAGAACGGCAACCAGCTGCCCTACCTGGACGGCATCGAGACCCTGGTCATCAACGACACGCAGCAGGTCATCGCGGCGTTCAAGGCCGGCGAGATCGACATCATGACCAACGCCATGTCACCCGAGCTTCGAGATCAGCTGATGGGCGACTTCCCCGATGCGTTCTACGGGGAGTGGATCGACGCAGGCATGGGTCAGATCGGTGTCAACGTCAACCGTCCGCCGTTCGATGACATCCGGGTCCGCCAGGCCATCAACCTGGCGATCGACCGTGACCGCATGGGTGACACCATCCGCGGTGGCGGCACGGTGCCATCCAACGTCGCTCCGGCGCTGGCCGACTATGTCCTGCCGGAAGACGAGCGGAGGGAGTTCCTCTACTACGACCCGGAGCGGGCCAAGGAGCTGTTGGCCGAGGCCGGCTTCCCCGACGGATTGGACGCCACCTTGATTGCCACCGACCGGTACGGGGCCAGCTACACGGCCCAGACCGAATGGGTGATCGAAGATCTGAAGGCGGTGGGTATCAACGCCACGCTCGACATGTTGGATTACGCCACCTACTTCGGTAGCCGCTGGCCCGACGTCGAGTACGACCTGCAGTTCGGTCCCCAAACACCGTTCCTGGAGCCGGACGAGTGGCTGCGTCTCCAGATGCGGTCCGATGGTGCTCGCAACTGGTACAACATCAACGATCCGGAGCTTGACCGGCTGCTCGACGAGCAGTTGGCCATTGTGGATCCGGACGAGCGGGCCGAGGCCATCCGCGAGATCCAGCGCTACGTGTTGGGGAATGTTATGAACCCCATTCCGGTCTGGACCTACTTCACCCAGTGGAGCTACTCACCGTCGGTAGAGAACTTCTACCGCCACGGCTCCTACGGCTATGCCGGCATCGAGCGTGTTTGGCTGAGCGAATAGTCAGAACCCTCGACCAACGTTGAGAGGCGGGGCCCGGTCACCGACTTCGGTGGCCGGGCCCGGTCCGGCCGATCGACCCGCGATGGCCGATCGACCGTTATGCCTGATCGTCCCACCAACGCAAGACCCGCAGCGCTCGCAGAGTGATCCATCGTGAGGGTTGCCCGATCCCGTCGTCGAGATCGAACAACGTTGCGCCTCGTGGCTTCCAGTCCAGCGGCCAGCGACCGGTGTCGTCGCGCTTGGCCCGAACCAATTCGATCCCTTCGACCAGGCGAGGGTCGGGGGTGATGCCGTCGAGTTGACCCGCGGCCCGGAAGTAGTCGAGGGCGCGAAGCACGTCGTAGCGCCAGCGCGTGGGGTAGGTCAGCGTAAGGTACTGCTCGTCGGCCACGTTGCCGGTCGACGCACGTCGAAACAGGCGCCGAGCGAGCAGGTACTCCTCGCCGCGTTTGCGGGCGTCACGCGACTGCTCAGTACCACCGGTTGCCCGTTCGAATTCGAGCAATCCTTCGAGCACGTTGATCGTGGTGTCGAACGACGACCGTAGCGACCCGTTGCACCGCTCGCAGTTCCAACCACCGTCAGCCTGCAACTCGCCCAGCAGACGGGAAACGATCGGCGCAACGTCAACCCCGAAGTACGCACCGTCAGCGACGGTCCGCCCGTTGATGCACTCCTCCACCTCACCAGACCAATAGGGCTGCCCGTCGTGGTCCCAGCGTGAGTTCTCGCCAACCAGCCGGATGGTCTGGCGGGCACGCTCCGACTGCGGATCGAGCCCGAACTCACGGAGCTGTGTCAGCGCCCAGGAGGTCGTCGTCCACGGCTGGCCTTGTTCGGTGAATTGCGCTCCGGTGAAACCGGAAGGAAAGAACGATCCTCCGGACCACTGGCCGTCAGCATCCTGAAGGGACAGCAACCGTGCACCATCGCCCTCGGTTTCGACCAGCGCCCGAATCGGCGCCCATTCGGCTTCCGGGGCACCCAGCACGTCACGGGCCACCTGCCATTGCAGCGACGGGTCGCTTTCGGCCACCCAAACAACGACGGCGCTCTCATCGAACATCCGCCCAACAGTAGACGCGCGATCCGAACCAAGGGCCCTCACTGGCCTGCTTCTAGGTGCTCGCCTCAGTCACGCCGGACCAACGACCGGAGGTTCTTCACGTCCTCGTACCTCGTAGGTACGTCATCGCTCTGCTCCGCTGAACGCTGATCGCGAAGGCGCTCGAGCGAGGAGATCAGCACCTCGAGCGGTGGACCACTAGCGGTGATGCGCTCCTTGTGCTGCTCACCGACCGCCGCGGTAGGCACGGTGATAAAACGCTCGACGATGTCATCGTGATGATGCCGAGCGCCTTCGCCCAGCACGTCGATCACAGCGAGGAAGGCGGCAGCGTTCTTCTGGAACCAGGACTGGTCAGCTGCGTCGAACTCGCGCACGAACCCGTCGAGCAGGCTTGAACTACGCAACGACTCTTCAAGGCGCTCCCGCTCCGAAGGCACCAGGTATGGCATCTTCTCGGTCACGATCTGTGCGTAGTGAGGGTCCGACATCGAGCACAACCCAACGATGGTGTCGATCTCGTTGAATGCCGCGAAGTCACCCGCATTGTTACCACGAAAAACGGTTCGGCCGATCTGACACGGCTTGAGGTACGGGCGCACCCGAAAGAAGAACTCGTCGACATCGAGACGCTCGCTCAACTCGCGGTTCAGCTCGACGGCCTTACCGAGCGCGTCGGCGGCCGCGATCAGGAGATCATGAGTGACCGGGTGTGAAACTCCCAACGGGACGGCCCGCACAAGGGCGTCCGCTGCCGCCATGTATGCATAGACCGAGCGGGTGTTGTAGTCGGTGAACAACCGCTCGGACGCTCCGGAAGTAAACGTCCGATACCGCCCGTCGACCGCCAGGTTGTGTGTCTGGTTGTGCGCCGTAAGAAACCGGGGAGCGGTACCGAGCGATGCGCCGAGCTGAATGGCGACGCTGGCGGCGAGCGGAGATTGTTCGGCGGGGCCGCCATCGTCGCGTTCCACCTCATGGCGACGAACCGCAGAGATGAACATGCCGATGTCGCCGAGGAGCGAGAACCGATCGTCGAAGTCACCGCCGGTGAGGTCATCGTTCGCGAGGTTGGCAATCAGCTTCTCACCGGAACCCAGCAGCTCTGCCTGTAGCCCTTGACCCGGCTCGGTCGAATTGCGATCGGCACTGTCCCAGTACAGGTCTTCAAGGGCGGAGTTGATCTCGACAAACCGACCTCGGATCCAGCTCCCCAGTTCGGCGCGAGCCGCCGACGGCCACCGTGTACCAGTGATGGTCATCGTCCAACCGCCGCGACGATGTCGAGAAAGGCGTCAATGTCGCTGAGCGTGTTCACAAGATGGGGCGAGACCCGGATGCCGTCCGCCCGTTCATCAACGTGCACGTCCGCATCGGCCAACGCATCGATGAGCGCTGCTCTCCGGTCGGCTGGTGGTCCGACGACGACCGTGCCATTACGACGTGCTGCATCGCGGGGACTTACCAGCATTGCGGGATCAAGGCCGTCGATCAGATGGTCGGTGAGCCGCACGTTGTGCTGGCGGACCGCGTCGATCCCGATGTCACTGATGGCCGCGATGCTGTGACGGGCAATCGCAGCGGGCATCGGGGACGGCGTGCCGCCCCAAAACCGACGGGCGTCGGGGGCGAAGCGAAAGTCGTTTATATCGAACTCGAACGGATCGTCGTGGGAGAACCAGCCGACGTCGATCGGCGAACAGCGGTCGACCACCGCCGGGTCAACCCACAAGAAGCCGGCGCCGGGACCCCCACAGAGCCATTTAGCCGAGGTTCCAACCACGAAGTCAGCGGCCCATTGCCGCAGGTCGATCGGTAGAACTCCGGCCGACTGGGCAACGTCGACGACAGATGTCGCCCCTCGGTCTCGGACCATGGAGGTGATCGACGCAATCGGCAGCTGCACCCCGGTGTTCGACTCGGCATGGGTGAGCACAACCACGCCCACGTCATCTTCGAGCGCCTCCCGCCAACGCTCCGGGTCCGCGCTGTCGACGCCCCTCGGGAGCAGGCGCGTCCTGTAGCCGAGGCGGGCCGCAGCGTCGGCTACATAGCCCACCGTCGGAAACGATCGTTCCGACAACAAGATCACCGGGCGCGAACTGTCGACCGGCAACGCCTGCAGGATTTTGGCCAAACCGCTGGACAGGTTTACCTGGTGGCAGAACCATTGCGGATCGTGGTTGAGGAGCCGACCGAGCTCCGCATGAAATCGGTCGATTTCCGCCGACCACCTCTCCCATGCGTCGTGCGGTGATTCCAACCACTCGCCGACGAACACGTCGCCAACCTGCTCCCGCACCGATGACGGCGGCACACCAACCGAGTGGTTCAGCAGATAGTTGCCACTAGGGCGGCGGAACTGGCTGGAGAGTTCAGGCATCTCAGCACCAGGTTATTCCTGGACCGCTGCCGCCACCCGCAAGTTGGCGGACGATTTCCACAGATTGTCGCTAGCGGTCTCTATCCGTCAGCTCGGACGATGTTCTTGGAGTGGGCGTAGTCACCGTCCGGCCACCCGCGGGTCGGATAGGTGTAGTCCGACGATTCGAATAGCTCGACCACCGTCCGCGCCGACTCCCTCAGCCGGTCTTGGTTCGGGATTCGTAGCTCGTCGTTGGCAAGGTCGGCATCGGACCCGAGGTATGCCGCCGTTGCCAGGTAGACGAACTCGACAACCTTGCAGTCGCTGTTGCAGGTCGTATCGTCATAGCTGTAGAGCTGCTCGGCCTCGGCGGTCTCCCACGCCTGTGACAACGTCGACCCACCGGACGAGACGTCGCCAAACCGTTCCGGCCAGACCTTCTGCCACCCGGCGGTCATGATCAGGTGGTGGATCTCCTCAGGGGCAGCGTCACGACCTCCGTCCGACGGGTTGGTTTCCTGCGCACCGAGATCCTGGGTCCCGGCGATTCCGCGCCACGCGATGACGGTGCGAATCCCAGACCAAATAGAAATTCCGTTCTCGGTCATGAGGACCGCCGGCCTGGTTGACCGCAGTTGTTCTAGCAGTCGAGGTTCGTCCGCTGACCCGTCCTGATCGTTGTCGAGCCACTGTGCTGCCACCGCTGCGGCATAGTCGAGGTCATCTTGTGCCACGCCGGGCGTGCCGCAGACGACAACTGCGTCAAAGACCACGGCCGACTTGTCATAGATTGCCGACTTGCAGTCGCCACCGCCGCGGATCAGGTCATCCGCCGATACCACCGCGACGGTCGCAATGAGCGACGTCAGGATCAGGGCTGGTAGCGCGAGGATCTTGCCAGTCGTTGTGCCGAGCGCGCTTCGTAGACGGTTCACGACCCGTTACCCACTCACGTCGGAAAGATCGAGGGTGACGTCGAACTGTGTGGCGTAGCCGTCACCGTCGGGTTGGACGTTGAGGAGCATCTGCCCGCTACTTTCGGCGTAGATGCCGTCGTTCGAGTTTCTGACGGTGCGCTCGCCCCTGGTGTTGTACGGGGCGGAGGTGTAGACCGCATCGGTCGTCTCGGGGTCGAAGAAGAGTTGCGAGGTGAATTCCTGGTCGTCGACGGTGCGGACCTTGAAGTGAAGATGCACGGTCAACGCCTTTCGGCGGCTGTAGATCTGGCCGATCGTGCGATCATCTTCATCGAAGACAAACCCTGAGAATTTCATGGTCATGCTCTGGTGTCTTTCGTTGCTTGAGTGTGGTTGTGAACCCGGGCTCGCTGGGATTATGTCCGAACAGCACGCGGTCGGCTAGTTGAGGTTGGCGTTCGCCGGCGTCGCGGAGGAATAGTGCTGGGCCATCAAGGGTTCCCGTCGGTGAGAATGATCATTCTCATGAACCTCTTGGAGATGACAATGACTGATGCGCCAGAAGAAGGACGCCCACCATTCCCGCCGTTTGATGAGGAGTCGGCCTGGAAGAAGGTGCTCGGCGCCGAGGCTGCGTGGAACACTCGAGACCCCGAAAAGGTCTCGCTTGCCTACACCGTCGACTCCGTTTGGCGAAACCGCGACACGTTCATCGAGGGTCGGGAAGCGATCGTCGAATTCCTCACCCGTAAGTGGGAGCAGGAGACCGAATACGCGCTGCGCAAGGACCTTTGGACGTTCGCAGGCAATCGAATCGCCGTCCGCTTTCAGTACGAAAGCCTCGACAGGAGTGGCCAGTGGTGGCGCTCATATGGCAACGAGAATTGGGAGTTTGCCGAGAATGGTTTGATGCGTCGCCGTGAGGCAAGCATCAACGATGTGGCGATCACCGAAGGCGATCGACGCCTCTTCGGCCCTCGGCCCGAGGGCGATCGCGAAGGCATCCCACTGCAATGAGCCCAGCATCGGCACAGGCACCGGCAGCCAACGACGCCCGGACCGCCGCTCTCGACGCCGCCGACACCCTCTTCTACGAGCACGGTGTCAGCGGTGTCCGAATTGCCGACGTCCGGGATGCATCAGGGGTTTCGATGCGTCGTCTCTACTCGATGTTCCCTGCGAAGTCCGACCTCGTTGCGGGCTGGCTGGCCTACCGGCACAACACCTGGATGGCCATGTTCGAGGCCGGTATTGATCGGCGTCTGGCCGAGGGCGAAAAGCCCATCGACGCTGTCTTTGGATCGATCGAGACCTGGATGGTCGACACGAACTTTCGCGGCTGCGGCTTCATCAACACCCTCGGCGAAGGCCGGGTCACCGACCAGCAGCGAGACGCTATTAGCAACCACAAGCAAACGCTGACCGATTCGCTCGATCGCTTCACCGACGACCCCCGAGCGCTTGCCGTCATCATCGACGGGGCCATCGTCCAGGCCGCCATCTTCACCTCGACCGAACCGGTCGACGCCGCCAAGCGGGTCGCCACCTCCCTGTTCAACCGCCCGACCGACCCTCCCCGAAAGGACTAAATCATGCAGAGCTACCTCGACGACCTCTTCACCCCCGCCGTGCTCGCCGTGCAAGAGGCAAAGGGCGCCGCTGGCCTCTACCCCACCGGCCAACAGGGACCCGACCAACTCGACGAGAACGAAGCCGCCTACCTAGCCGACGCCGATCACTTCTACATGGCGACGGTCAGCGAGAACGGATGGCCATACGTCCAACACAAAGGCGGCGACCCTGGCTTTGTGAAGATCCTTGGCCCGACCACCATTGGCTGGGCCGAGCGATCGGGCAACCGGCAGTACATCGGCACCGGCAACATCGCGGCCGGAAGCAGGATCGCCCTGATCTTCACCAACTACGCCAACCGAACACGGATCAAGGTCCGAGGCACGGCGACTTATCACCCCGACCCATCACCTGAGTTGATCGAGGCGCTCGGCGCCGGCGACCTCCGAGTCGACGGCGCCATCACGATCGAGGTCGAAGCCACAGCGTGGAACTGCCCGAAGTACATCACGCCCCGATTCACCGGACCCCAGATCGAAGCCGGCGTCCAGCCACTCCGCGATCGCATCACTGAACTCGAAGCCCAGGTCGTATCGCTCGGCGGCACCCCGAGCTAGAGACAGCGAGTCAGGCGGTCAGGGCAAGCGTCGGGGTCAGGGTCAATATGCAGGCAACTTCGGATGCACTCGTTCATCCGCTCTCGGCTGCCTCGGCAATTCGTTCGCCGTTGACCGATCGTTAGAAGAAACGCTGGAAGACGTGTTCTCGGGTTGTCCCCTTGCGCCCGTTGTCCCCACCACTGAATCACGGGCTTGACGCTTTCCACCGCCCGACTTCATCGATCATTGCGACGATGAGGCGGTCGATTTCAACGCTGTCGCCATTGGTCAGTTTGCTTACAAGGTTCACGCCGAGCACCGAGCTTGAGATCAGGCCCGCACGAGCGTTGCGTCGTTCGGAGTCGGTATCACCGGCTCTGGTCAGCGCTCGCTGCACACCGACCTCAAGCATTTGGCGATAGCGCGCTGCGGCCTCGGGGTCGGAGCCGGCGGCCATGTCGTTGACGATCAGGCATCCGGGTATGGCGGTGTCGCTGGTGAGGCCGGATCGAAGCCGGCCGAGAAAGTCAAAGAGGTCGGCGAAGCCGTCGCTGGTGCCGACCAGTAGCGGTTCGAAGAGGCCGGCCTCGGCGAAGTCGAGATATTTGCTGGTGGCCGAGGCGTACAGGCCTTTCTTGCCACCGAAGCTGTTGTAGAGCGTCGATCGGTCTACGCCGGTCGCTTCTTCGAGGTCGCCCAGGGTTGTGCCGTCGAGTCCCTTCTCGAAGAAGGCCCAGATGGCGGCCTCGACCACGTGCTGCTCGTCGAACTTGGGCGGTCGTCCCCGCCCCTTGGCCGAGTTCTTCTTCGTGCTTGCATTTTGCACCATGTCGTGTATATTACCTCATAACAACTGCACTGCTCAGTGCAAAATTAACGAAAACCAGCACGAAGGAACCAACAATGCCTGTAAACGCAACAACGAGCCGAACCATCGATGCCCCGAAGGAAACTGTTTGGGCCATCCTCGACGACTTCCCCACGATCTCTGCCTGGAGCGCCGGGATCAAGCAGAGCTTCACCACTGGTGATACGGCGAAGGTCACCGGCCTCGGAGCCGAGCGCCAATGCGTCCTCGATGACCGAGGAACGAAGGTGCTCGACGAGCGGATCAGCGCGTACACACCCGGCGAGAGCATGACCATCGACGTCTGGAATGTCAAAGGGCTCCCGATCCGTTCATCGCAGGCGACCTTCTCGGTGCGGTCGATCGACTCGAACACGACAGTCGCAACGATCGAAGCAGTAGCCGTCCCGAAGCTGCCTGGGATCATGGTGACCCTCCTGCAGTGGCCACTGTCCAAAGGAATCACAAAGAACTTCTCCGGTCTGCTCGACGAGTTGGCAAGCGCCGCAGAAGCGAAGTCCGTCCAACCATCCCCCCAGGCCTAACCAGACCGAACCGTTGAAAGGAACATGACCGCTATGACTGCCAAAACTGTCGCACAACGATCCGTCATTGGAGGCGTCGCCTTCATGATCATCCACGCCATCATCGCCGCCCTCTGGCGGCGAGTGATTCTGGCCGACACATACGAGAGCAACGAATTCTTCGACTTCAACGAACCCAGTGCCCTCATAGTGATCGGCGGACTCGCTTCGTACTTCCTCGCCGGACTCTTCATGTCGATGGTGTACGGACACCTCGCCGCCACCACCAACGGCCCGGTCTCCGCACGCATCGTCGTCGTATTGGGGGCGCTGTTCTGGATCGTTGGCGACTTCGGTTACATCAGCCGCCACGACATGGATAACCCCGGCCTCTTTCTCGGACTCGAAGCTGTCCTCGTGATCGCCATATTCGCCGTCTTCTCCCAAGTCCTGCCGCGGGTATTCTCTCGCTAGCGATAGCGGCGCAACCAAGGAGCCATTCAGATGACATCCACGAACCCAGCCACCCTCGTCAAGAACGCAATCCACAACCCCACCGAACCCCGGCACTTCATGCGGATCGTGCCTGCATCAGGTCGCCGGACCGTGACAGCGGCAGGACACACGATTGCCGATTCGGTCAACGCAGTGGTCGTGAAAGAGGTCGGCCTCGACATCTACGACCCCATTGTCTACTTCCCCCGCAAGGACGTGAATATGGATGTACTCACGGTCGTCGACAGGACGACCCATTGCCCACTGAAGGGCGACACCGAGTACTTCGACTTCCAAGCGGGTGAGGACCACGTCGCCGAAATCGCTTGGTCGTACGTGCGCATGGTCGACGGTGATGAACTCTTCGAACTGATCGCGTTCGACCCGTCGAGCGTGATCCACCGCACCGCCACCGACGAGACGTGATTCGGTGTTGGCAGCGGAGGCGAATCGGAGCGGGCGGTTCGGCTCTAGGTGGACGCAGCCCGAGTCGGTATTGACCTTTTGGACAACCACGTCATCCGATGCGTAGCAGCGGGGCCAATGTGGGCCACGACTGACGTCTTCACGATGGAACCTTGGGCCCTCCCCGCGTACGTCACCGCAGCTGCCGACCGCGACGGCGACGCACTGCTGGATCTGCTCACGGCTTCGAGAGACTCATCGGCCCTTCTACCGGCGACGGCCGAGAGAGGAAAAGGAAGAAGGCCGCCCAATACGGAAAAAGCCCTGGCCAGCACACAGCTGACCAGGGCTCTTAGTGGCGGGGGCAGGATTTGAACCTGCGACCTTCGGGTTATGAGCCCGACGAGCTACCTGACTGCTCCACCCCGCGTCGAAGTGGATCTTCACTCTATCGCTCCCGCCAGAGCCCTCCACACAATTTCGACACCTGTCTGTACGCCCGGGACCGTCACGTGTTGATCAGGTACACCGTGCCGACCAACAGCGCAGCCAGGATGCCGTTGACGATGCGACGGCTGCGGTCGTTGGTGAGCAGTTTGCCGATGCCGGTTCCGGCGACAACCCAGGTCGTCACGCACGGCAAGTTCACCACACCAAACACTGCAGCCAGGATGACCGCGTTCAACACCACCGACGAATCATCTGGCAGGAATGACCCTGCCGCGGTGATGCCCATCACCCACGCTTTGGGGTTCACATACTGGAACGCCACCGCCTCGACGAAGGTGATCGGCTTGGCCGTCTCCTGCTCCGACGCCTGACCGGCCCGGGCGATGCGCCACGCCAGGTAGAGCAGGTACAGCGACCCGACCACCCGCAGGATGGTGTTGAGCCACGGCCACCGCTGGAACAGCGAACCGATGCCGACAGCGGTGACCAAGACCAGCGACAAGAAGCCGGAGAAGACCCCGATCAGATGGGGCGCGGTCCGCCGGAAGCCGAAGTTCATTCCCGAGGACCACAGCATCAAGTTGTTGGGGCCGGGGGTGATCGAGCTCACGAACGCGAACGCTGCGAGCGCACCGACGTTCACGACGGCCCCGAGGAGCGGCGATGCCTGGCACTGGGATTGGAGGCAAAAAGTATCACCAGGCAAGGGTGGCGACATTGGCACTAGAATGAAAGTGCCAATCAGTGCTCGATTGGCCGGAAACACGGAGAGGGTGAATGCCAACCGAATTGGCCGGGATGCTTGGACGATGGTCCGGAGGCACCGGACCGCTGTACAAACAGCTCCGGGACGCCCTGCTGGAACTTCTGGAAACGGGCTCGCTGCAGACCGGCATGACCCTGCCGCCGGAGCGCAAGCTGGCCGCCACTCTTTCCGTCAGCAGAAACACGGTCGCCGCGGCGTATGCAGAGCTACGCTCGATGGGCTGGATCGACGCTCGCCAGGGCGCAGGGACCACCATCACCGCGCTGCGCTACTCCCCCGTCGGCGGTCACCGGGCCAACGGGCTGTTCGCCACCCTGATGCGGGAACACCCGGATGTCGTGGACCTGACCATCGCCGTTCCCGAGGCCGCTCCGGTGGTTACCGACGTCCTCGGCGAGCCGGGACGCTTCATCGAGCCAGAGGCGCTCACCCGGGGCCACGGCTACGAGCCGAGGGGCGATCAGCAGCTCCGTGCCGCCATCGCCCAGAACCTCACCGCCAACGGCTTGCCGACCAACAGCGACCAGATGCTGATCACCACCGGTGCCCAGCAGGCCATCTCCCTACTGTTCCGAGGTCTGGCCAGGCCCGGCGACATGATCGGCATTGAAGAGGTCAGCTTCCCCGGCGCCATCGACACCATGGCGGTGGCCGGCGCTCGCCCGATCCCCATCAAGATGACCGACGACGGGCTCGATGCCGACCACCTGGAACAGGTGATCATCGAGCAGAACCCTCGGCTGCTGTATCTGGTGCCGACCTTCCACAACCCCACTGGAACGCTGCTGACCGGCGATCGGCGGAAGCGGGTTGCATCGCTCATCGCCGAGCATCAAATCACAACGGTCGATGACCTGACCCTGGCCGAACTGGACTTTGGCACTGCCGCCCCTCCGCCGCTCGCAGCGCTCGAACCGGATGCGCCGATCATCAGCATCGGCAGCATGTCAAAGGTCTTCTGGGGAGGGCTGCGCATCGGCTGGCTTCGAGCCCAGCCAAACATCGTCAACCACCTCGTCGGCCTCAAAACCGCCGCCGACCTGGGCAGCGCGGTGCCAATGCAACGCCTGGCGTGCGCCATGTTCGACTCCTACACCGAAACTCGGGAATGGCGCAACGAACGCCTGACCGAGTCGCTCACCAGGACCGTCGAGGCGCTGAAGGCCCAGCTACCGAGCTGGGAGTGGCAGATGCCCCTCGGTGGCCCTCATCTGTGGCTGAAGCTGCCGGACACCGACGCGGTGGCGTTCTCTCACCGGCTCCTGCAGTCCGGTGTTGCCGTGGTTCCCGGGCCGCTGCTGACCGTCGACGGTGAGTCAGCAACGGATCGGATCCGCATGCCCTACTACCTGCCCGCGGCAGAGCTGGAAATGGCAATCGAGCGAATGGCGCTGACGTTCGACGCCGGCGCCGGTCGCGATGGACAGGCGGTCGCCGACTAGTACTTCTGCTCGGCGGCGGTCACCCTGGCGTGCCGAGCACGGCCGCGGTCGAACCAGCCGATGCATCGGGCGCCGCGTGTACACCGCCGCGGTCAAGCCAGGCGCTTAGATCCCCGGCCGGCATTGGGCGGGCGTACCAGTAGCCCTGCGCCATATCGCACCCGAGCCGAGCCAGTTCGGTCTGGTCCTCCCGCCGCTCGACCCCCTCGGCAACCACGGCGAGGCCCAGCATGTGTCCGAGCTGCACGCTGTAGTCAACGATGGCGAGGCCTTCGGGGTGGGAAAGATCGCTGATGAAACTCCGGTCGATCTTCAACTCGCTGACCGGGAGTGAACGAAGCACCGCTAGTGAGGAGTACCCGGTGCCGAAGTCATCGATCGAGAACCGCACGCCAAGGTTCCGGAGCCGGGCCAGGACTTCTCGGGCCCCTTCGGGGTCGGCGGCAATCGTGGTTTCGGTGATCTCCAGGACCAGCCGCTCGCCAGGAATCTGATGACGGCGGAGCAAGTGCTCCACGATGGTGACGAACTCGCTGTTGCGCAGCCCACGAGCGGAGATGTTGACCGCCATGTCCAGGTCGCGCCCCTCACCCAGCCAGTCTCGGAGCTGGGTCAGCGATAGGTCCAGGACCGTCGCCGTGAGGCTGTTCATCATCCCGCCGCGCTCGGCCAACGGAATGAACCTGTCGGGCATCAGCAGGCCATGCCGAGGATGATCCCACCGGACCAGGGCCTCAACCCCGCAGACCTGTCCGGCCGCCAGATCGATCTTCGGCTGGTAGTGGACGACGAGCTGGTCCGCCATCGACTGACGGAGTTCGCTGGCCATGGCCAACTGCTGCCTGCTGTTGTGATCGTCACTTGAGTCATACAGCGCGCAGCCGTCCCCTGACCGTTTCGCCTGGTACATCGCCACGTCAGCGCGCTGTAACAGCGTGACCATGTCGTCGCCGTGGTCCGGCGCCATCGCCAGACCGATGCTGGCACCGATGTCGAGTTGCAAGCCCTCAACCTCGAAGGGTTCCTCAATCGCCTTGGCGAGTCGGTTGGCAACCACCAGTGCGGCTTCGCCGTCGGCAACGTCGGCGAGAACGAGGGCAAACTCGTCACCACCCAGACGGGCTACCGCATCCCCCGGCCGCAACGACGCCTCCAACCGGCGCCCGACCTCAACGAGGAGTAGGTCACCGTGGTGGTGGCCAAGCGTGTCGTTGACCTCTTTGAACCGATCGAGATCGATAAGCGCGATGGCCAGGGAATCCGATCCTCGGCGTTCGAGGATTCCGTCGAGTTCTTCGGCGAACAGCATCCGGTTTGGCAGGCCGGTAAGCGCATCGTGTCTTGCCTGCGCTTCGTTCTCATCGGCCCGCAGCCGGAGCTCAGCCGAAGCGTTGGCCACCAACCGGAAGAGGAGAATGTAGAGCAGGACAAGCGCCCCGGCCAGGGCCAGGTACAGCCGACGGGTCTGGTCGCTGATGTTCTGTGCCTCCGGGTCGTAGGGGATAGAGGTTCGCAGCACGCCCGCCGTTTCCGGACTGTCAATCGAACCGAACCGAACCGGCTGGAAAACATGGACGACGGTGCCGTGACGGCGGAGCAGCCGGTCGGCGCTTTCGTCTGCACCGACATCGACGATCTCGGCAACCGGTGTGCCCTCCGCCGCGGACCACATCGCGGGGGAACCGACCGATGTCGAGCCAACGGCACTGCTGTCGTTAGCGAAGATGACCGTGAGGTTGAGGTTCCACAAAACGACGTCGACCACATCAACCCTGGCGAAATCGGACCGGATCGAAAGCTGCAGGGCCCGAACCCGCTCCTGAGACAGCCCGTTCTTCACCTCGCTCGGACGAATCGCGTCCTGCAGGCTGAGCCTCGACACCACCTCGGCCTCGGCGATGGCCCCGGCCAAAACCTGTTCTTTGACCGAGCGCTCCAGCAGCTGACCCAGCACCAACCCAATGAGTGTTATGGCCGCCAGCGAAATCAGCCCGAACTTGGTCAGGAGGCTGCGGTTCCGAATGGATCGAACGATCCGTCTCATTGTGTCGCTACCGATGTCGCTGTTGCCGAGGCCGACCGACGTTGGCGGTCAGCCTGCGGCCAGTTCGCCAGAGGCCAACCCGAGCCGAACCTGTTCAAGCGCCTCGGCGGCCTCGGCGGGAATGTCGGCTTCGTGAAACGGTGCGTAGGTGACGCCACCGTTAGCCGCCTCGAGCAGCAGGCCGCCACCCTCGACCTCGCCGGTACCCATGGCAGCGATGGTGAGAAACACGCCGAGGTCCACCCGTTTGATGGCCGAGGTTGAAAGGCGGTGGGAGCTTGGTTCGGCCCCGCCAGCAAAGGTGGTGAAGTACTCGTCCTGGTCCACCCCGATGACCCAGGCGCCCATCGCCGAGGCGGTCAGCGTGGCCCCGGTCCCAGTGTCGCCCGCGGCGCCGAAGACAACGTCCGCTCCTGCCTCAACGAAGGTTGCAGCCAACTGGGCTCCCGCAGAGCTGTCTGTGAAGCTGCCAACGTGTTCACGCACAACGGCGACCTCGTCCGAGATGTGTTGTGCTCCGGCTTCGAAGCCGTCCGCAATGGCCACAACCGGCGGGACGGTGTCGGGACCGGCGATAACCGCCACCGTCTTGGATTCGCTGAGCAGGGCAGCCATCGCACCGGCCAAAAAGCCGACCTGATCGTCACGGAACGATATGGCGACGTAGTTCCCAATTTCGTCCGGGTTGCCCTGGTCGACACCGATGAATCGGACATCGGGCCTGGCGAGGGCTGCAGCAACGGTCGCTTCCTGGAACTGAAAGCCGACGGTGACGACGATGTCGACATCGCGGTCCACCATTGACGCGATCTCCTCTGCTGCGTCGTCTCCTGCCGACTCGAGGAACGTGGTGGTGACGCCGAGGCATCGCCCGGCCGCATCCATTCCTTCGAAGGCGGCCTGGTTGAAGGTGCCGTCGTCGATGGAACCGACATCGGCCACCAGGCCGACGGTCAGCTCAACGTCGATGATGACGTCGCCATACAGCCGTCGGCAGAGGTCATCGAGCGGCTCGTTGTTTGTAGTGACTTCCTGCGCTATCTCCAGCAGGTCGGTCATGGCCAGGTCGGTCGGAGCGGCAGCGGTGTTCTCTGTGTCGACTGCCGACTCGGCGCCACACGCCGCGACGAGACCCATGGCGACGAGCAGGCCAAAGAATCGAAGGTTCATACCGCTACCTGTCGACGTTGAGCGCTCCGTTTAAAGGCTGCGGGAGGACCTGGTCGGGTTTTGGTCGAAGACTCAGCTATCGGCCAAAGCGCTTCAAATCTGACTCAGACGATTATCGGACCCGGTCTGCGGTTGTCGCTGGCGGCGAGACACGGGCCTAAACGCGACGAAACACCTTCGGGGGGAAGGCGTTTCACCAAAATTCTCTGTCGCCCTAGCGATCCCTCACGACTCGGTTCCTTACGAATCCGGCCTTGCAATCTCGCCCCCTTGGTCGGGTCGCCCAACCACACCAGAGGGTGTAGCCGTCGCAGCGCTAGGTTTCTGCGACGACCACACCCAGGGGCGGCCTCTCATCGGGATTGTGGTCACCAATGAGAGGCAGGTCCTCAGCTTCGAGCACGGCGGAAGAAGATCGAAGGCTCGAGGACCCAGTCTGTCTTAACCCATGAACCAGTTGCTGGCTGCGATATTCGGAAGGGTCAGTGCGCCGAGCGATGCGGCGGAAGAAATGAAGACAAACAGACGACGAGACATTATGCTTACTCCCAGCTAGTGGTCATCCAACCCCAGCGGCTAGATGTGTTGATTCCTGTTGAACTTGGTTACAGCTTGTCTTTTGGCTATCTCTTGTTTGACTCCAATTTCAGGAACCGCCATGCCAGACCGTGGGGACATGCATCCAAGATGCCTCCTGACCTGGGGTTACGCGTGTTCGACTCCTGATCAACTTTCTGCAATAAATCTTCGTCAGGCCGATTTTCTTGTCCGTACCGTCGTGCCGCGGCTCCGCAGTTCGGCAATGTCCCGCTTGATTGTCCGCTCGCTGACGTCCAGGGCGTCGGCGAGATCGAGAATTCTGGCCGAACCACCTTGGGCGTCGGCCTCCTCGGCGAGGCGACAAAGTCGCTTTTGTCGCCGTTCCGCGGCATTGTCGACCGTCCAATCATCTGGGGCGGAGACGGTCCATTCAAGATCGACGAACTCGTCAGGGTTTAATGGGCGACCCATCGGCGCCGACTTCGCAGGCACCTGCACGGTGGCGAAGACCGGCACCCGACGCTGATAGTCCTCGGCAATGGAGACGTGCTCTGGAACCACGGTCCAGGATTGCGTCGCGACAGCGCTTGGTAGGCCCTGCAAGCTGGAGGAAAGCAGATCGAAGGCGAGCTTGAACTGGTCGATGGCGCGCTCTTCATCACCGAGGGCGGACAG
>CAZSTV010000013.1:13839-22277 GCA_964609665.1 uncultured Acidimicrobiaceae bacterium | reverse complement strand
GGACAGGGCGGTTGCGCACAACCAGGCGGTCACGTGGGCAACCTTCATCCCGGCCCGGTTCAGCGACAGCGCACGGTCAACCATGGTCTCGGCCTTCTTATGATCCTCGAGTACAACGGCGACAAGCGCTCGGTTGGCAAGCACGTTCGGCAACACCGATTCCAGGGTCGTGTCCTCGCCGATCCGAAGAATGTTGTCCAACTGCATGCCAGCGGAGGGCCAATCCTCACCATCGACCTCAAGTTGGGCAAGGACCCGGCGGGTTTCAACCTCACCGACCACATTGCCCTGCTCCCCGGCCCGCTTCAGCACCTCGGCCAGGCGCCTCCGGGCGAGACGGCGGTTGCCGTTTCTGGCATCGACGCTTGAGTGCACACACATGGCCAGGGTTTCGTGCGACTGATCTCCGACGGAGCGAAAATACACCGCTGCGGAGTTGGCGAGCTCGGCCGCCGCCTTGTCGTCACCGAGCAGGCTGTGGCTCAGCTCCGCCGAGTTCAGCTTGACGAACGCCTCACCTCGCCCGTGGTCGAGCGAGCCGAACACATCGCTGGCGCCGTTGAAGAAGTCGAGCGCCAAACCGCCCTGGCCACGTCTGGTATGGAGCGTGGCCAGGTTCACCAGGTTGACGCCTTCCCCCCAGCGATAACCGATGGAGCGGCTCAGATCCAACGAGGTGGTGAACAACTGGTCGGCGTCGCTGTAGCGGCCCTGCATGAATTGGGCGACCGCCTGATAGCTCAACGCCTCGACCTTGCCCCTGTAGTCGCCACACAGCTCGGCGTTCGCCACCGCTCTGGCCAGACATTCCTCACCGTCTTTGAAATCGGCCATGTCGACGAGCGCCTTGCCGAGGACAGTCTCTGGCGGAATCTTGGCCGCCGTGTTGGTGACAAGTTCCAGCGCCTGTCGGGACGACTCCACGGCGCCGCCAAAGTCGCCGGCCCGGTACCGGGACACGCCAATTGCGGTCAGGAGACCCGCGTAGTCTTCACCGGCATCCTTTGCCTGTTCGACGTAGCGTCGGGCCAGTCGTGCCCCCTCCTCGAATTCGTCGGTGTTGAGCAGCAGCCATACCTCACGCTCGGCAAGCTCCAACTCCACCGGGAGAGGGAGGTCGACCTCTCGAAGGCTCTTGAGCAGAATGGTCTGTTCGCTCCGGCGGCCGAGCACGTCTAGTGCGGCTTCGCATGCCAACAGGTCGACCGCTCGGTCGGCGAGATCAACACCCATGTCCTGGGCGGCCTGATCTGCTCGTTCGAAGTGGTCCGCCGCGGTCCGGTAACCGTTTACGAGCAGCGCGTCCCTGGCGGCGACGAGATGCCACGACCGGGCATCCTCCATCCGCTTGGCAAGCCGAGCGTGATATGCCAGGCGGGCCGCCTGCACGTCCTCGTCATCGTCGAGGGCCAGATAGATCCGCTCATGAAGGGAGGCCCGCCGCTCGGTGGCGATGAGCTCATAGACCGCTCGCCTGGTCTGATCGTGGGAGAAGCGACAGATCCCAACGTCATCGGCGTTGACGAAGCCAATCTCTTCCATCCGGGTGAGCGTTTCCAGCGCCACCCGGCGATCGACCTCTGCAACGCTGGCAACCAATTGTGCCGTGGAAGGCTCGGCGAGCGCTGCAAGTCCCTCAAGCACCCGCAGGGCTTCGGGAGCCAGGGCGGAGATCCTCGACTCAAGCGATCTGGCAACACTTGGTGGGAGGTCAAGCACGCCGAGCGAACCGTCGCCGCGCTCACCATGGTCTGCCAGGAGCGCATCGGGGTTTCGTACCGATTCCAGCACGTACAGCGGATTACCCTCGGTCTGGCCGACCAGCTGGCTGATCGTGGAACCGGGAAGCCCACCAGGTCCGAGTTGTGCGTTGATAAGTTCACGGACTTCGGCATTGCTGAGCGGACCGACGATCAACCTGCTGCCGGACGGCAGCGCTTCAAGCCGGGAGATCCCCGACCAGACCGAATCGGACTGCTCGGCCTCAAAACGACGGTACGTCAGACAGAGCAAGACCCCACTCCTGGCCAGGCGGCTGCCAAGCTGGCTGAGGACCTGCATCGAGTCGTCATCGCACCAGTGAATGTCTTCGAGCACGATCAACGTTGGTCCGAGGCCGCCCTGCGCCAAGATGACCCGGGCCAGGGCCTCGCTCATCCTTGTCGGCTCCTCTTCGGGACGCAGCGGTCTGCTGGGCTCAATGCCATCGACCAGGCGGGCCAACTCCGGCAAGACCTCGGCGGCCTGCTGCAGCCACACCGGCTCAACGACCTCCGCCAGATGCTCACCCCGTAGACCGGTCACAGTGGTGGCCAGCGCGTCCCGCAGCGTCTCATACGGGTTCATGCCGCTCAACTCGCTGTGGCCGGCCCGGAGAATCCGCACCCCTCGCCAGTCCGCTGCTTCAAGAAACTCCTCGATGAGGCGGGTCTTGCCGATGCCGGGGTCACCCTCGACCAGCACAACGCCTCCGGACCCTGCCAGCAGCTCATCCGCTCGGCCGAGCAACACTGCGAGTTCCTGGTTGCGCCCGATGAGCGCACCTGACTCCATCGACGGATTGATCTCGATGACCGCCGGCGACGGAGCGTCGGTCCGGATTCGTTCGATAAGGGCGACCGTCTCAGCCGACGGCTCGACCCCAAGTTCGGCAACAAGAACCGAGGTACAGGTCTCGAACTGACGCTCTGCGGCCAAGGTCTGCCCGAGAAGTGCATGCAGCCGCATGACCTCACGGTGCAGGTCTTCTCGCAGCGGTTCCTGTTTCACCAGCGTGGCCGCGAACCGGAGCGCCACATCATATTGAGAGCGGGACTTGTATAGCTGGATCAGCTCTACGAGTGCCCCCTGGTACCGGTCACGGATTCTGTCCCGCTCCGGCTCGATCCAGTCGTGGTAGTGGCCGGACAGGAAGTCCCCCGGGTACTCGCTGACCAACGTTGCAAGCCTGTCGGCGAGCACGCCGCGCACCTGTCGGCTACGTAGTTCCCGCTCAAAGTCTCCGAGTCGGTTCTCGAAGTCCTCGGAGTCGACCGCGATCGGGTGTTCACCGGTGACCTGGACCGACCCGGGAGAGGTGATCAACAGCTCGGGCATGTCGGACTCGGTGCAGGCGTGCTTGATCTGCCAAAGGGAGTTGCTGAGCCGCTTCCTGGCCCGATCCTCTGGCAATTCGGACCAGAACCGCCCGGCCAATAAATCGCGCGTCTGAGGTCGATCGCGGTGGACGATCAGATAGCTGAGTAGGGAAACGGCCTGCGGCGGGAGCGACTGCAGCGTGCGGTCGCCGAATCGCACGCTGAACCCGCCGAGCAGGCGAACTGAGATGGTGTCTGACTCCACGCAACCACAGTAATCAACAACCAGCTATAACTCGACCTGTACCAGGTTTCAACTGGTTGCCACTGAGCTGAACTAACTCTTACGACCGATCAACTTCTACTTCTGGCCGTTGGTTCGGTGTCGAGTCGGCGATAGCTCGACGCCGCATCTCAGCTCGCGGCAGGCTCGAATGCGAGCTGGCAGAACCCGTGGTTGCAGTAGCCGCCGGGGTTCTTCGCCAGGTACTGCTGGTGGTAGTCCTCGCCGTAGTAGAAGGTGCCGGCCTTGCCGATCTCGGTGGTGATCTCTCCAAAGCCGCCGCCGGTCAGGCTTGCCTGGTAGGCATCTCGACTGGCGACCGCTGCGTCCAGCTGCTCATCGGTTGTTGCATAGATCGCGCTGCGATATTGGGTACCGATGTCGTTGCCCTGACCCATGTACTGGGTTGGGTCATGGTTTTCCCAGAAGAGCTTGAAGAGCTGATTCAGGTCTACGACGTTTGGGTCATACACGACGAGGACCGCTTCGGTGTGACCGGTCATCCCGGTGCAGGTCTCTTCATAGGACGGGTTCGGAGTGGTGCCACCGGCGTAGATGGCTGCGGTGGTGTACACGCCCTCCTGTTCCCAGAAGAACCGCTCAGCGCCCCAGAAGCAACCCATGCCAAACAGAATGGTCTCCATGCCGTCGGGGAACGGGCCGACAAGCGGGTTGCCGTTCACGTAGTGCGCTGAGGGGACGGGCACGGCGTTCTCTCGACCGGGGAGGGTGTCCTCGGGAGCAGGTACTCGCAGATCTGCGGGATTCACACGTCGAAACATGTCTTCAGGATAGTCCGGCGCGTCAATTCGCGAAGCACCGGCTCGCCTGGGGGCAGCGAGTTCCGCAGTTGTTAACCGCACATGGTGGCCCGATAGGCGCTGTTCGGCTCCGGAGAGGGCCGGGCGATCAGCCCGTTGCCGAGGCGCTTTCGGTTTCGCCGTCGGCAGGTTCCTCGATCGGATCCGGAGCGACGGTGGTTGAGGTGGTCGGCGGCGGGGTGGTGGTCGTCGGCGCGGTACCGCCGAGCAGATCCCGTGCTGCCATCAGAGCCGCCTGGGCCCTGCTGCGCTGGCTTGCTGCTTCCTCATCAAGTCCGTTGGCCTCGGCGATTGCCGCAGCGGTGAGCATCTCTTCAGCATCGGCGATGAGCTGCACCACCGACAGTCCCGTCGGGTCATAGGAGCCGTCGGTCGGCACATCCGGCGTGGTGGTGGTGTCGTCTTCGCTATCGGCATCATCTGCTGCGGGCGTTGCCACGCCTGCGGTGCCAACAACGCCATCGATCGCCTCTTCGATGCTGGACCCCATGAAGATCCGGTCACCGTTGACAGCCACAACACGCTGCAGCTCGGGCACGGCAGTCTGGCTTGTGGCTTCGACATACACCGGACGGATGAACACGATGGTGTCGTCAACGAACACGATGCTCATCTCGCCGAAGATCACGTTGGCGCCGGCCTTGTCCTTGATGAACTCGGTCAGGTCGTCGTATTTGCGGATCTCGGAGTGGACCAGGTCGGGGGCGTCAACCTCGCCGCTGGGAAGCCGGAACAGGACAAGCTCGCCGTAGTTCGCCGGATCGGAACGGGCCATCATGATGCCGGTCAGCTCAGGACGGGCGTTGCTGGTGCCAGCGGCGCCGGAGCGGGGAACGAAGGCTCGCTGCAGCACGAACTCGCTCTCCTCCTCTTCGGGCAGGCGGGCCATGAGGTACTGGGGCGACATGGAGCCGGATGCCGCGGTGTCACCCTCGGCGACCTGCGCCTCGGTGCGAGGCTGTGCGGCGATCGACCAGGCGACGTCCTCCTGGATGAACTGTGTGGCGTCTTCGACCACGTAGGTCGACCACATGTCGGTCTGGACCGTGAAGATGTCCTCCGGGTAGCGCAAGTGGCTGCGCAGCGCCGGCGGCACCTCTGCGGCGTCGGTGAAGAGCTCGGGGAAGACGCTGGCCCACGCATTGATCAGCGGGTCGGTGTCATCGACGACGTACATAGTGACTTCGCCGTGGTAAGCGTCTACTACCGCTTTGACCGAGTTCCGAACGTAGTTGTAGCCACCACCAAGTGAGCCGGTGACCCCGGTTTGCACCGATTGGGCGTACGGGAAGTCCGAGGTGGTGGTGTAGCCGTCGATCACCCAGAAGACGCCGCCGTCTGCAACGACGGGGTACGGGTTCTTGTCGAAACGGATGAACGGTGCCAGTTCTCGGACCCGACCGGCAACATCGCGGTTGTAGATCACCCGGGAATCACCGGTGACGTTGTTTGAAATCAGTGGGTCAACTTCACGGAACCTCAGTGCAAACGCAGCGCGCCGCACGATTGACCCCATGGAGACGCCACCCTCACCGTCGTAGCGGAACGGCACCGAGTTGTTGTCACTGTCCTGGAAGTCGACCTCTTCACGGTCGGCTCCAACGATGGCATAACCACCGAGATTTTCACCGAAGTAGATGCGGGGCTGATCGAGCGTGAGGTCAAGACCCTCGTCGATGCGGCTGTCACCAAGTCCCTGGATAAGGAAGTCCAGGTTGCGGGACTCACCGGTGACGGTCGCCGTCTCGTCGTAGGCGGCGGCCATCGCAACGCCGTGACCGTGGGTGAAGATGACGTGCTGACGCTCCCATGAGTCAGCGACTTCATCGATGTTCAGGCCTCGGACCGACAGCACGACCGGTCGAAGTTCATCACCGATCCGGTACCGGTCAACGTCGAGGACCTGGGAGAAGCTGTAGAACTGCCGCTCACCCTCGTTCCTGGTGACCTCTTCGGTCGCAAGGACAGAGTCGACGACGGGCACATTGGAAAGCACGTCCTCGAATTCCGAGACGTCTTCAGCCGAGAGGCCTTCCTGATACTCGAACTGCACGGTCTCGACGTTTGCCAGGCCATAGGCAAAGCGGGTGGCTTCAATGTTGCGCTCGACGAAAGCGGCCTCACGCTGCGACTCAACCGGCTGGACCCGCACCCGCTGGTAGACGAGGGGGAACAGCCCGCCGATGATGAAGTGGCTGACAAGCCAGATTCCGATGGCGACGGCGGGGAGACCCCAGCCGGGACGGCGGATGTTGGCGACGAAGAGGATCGCGCAGAACAGTGAGATCAACGCCAGCAGGTTGAGCGCCGGCCACTGGACGTTCACATCTGTTGCGAGGGCACCGTCGTAGGAGCCCCGTGTGGAGGTGAGCAGGTGGTACCGGTCCAGCCAGTATGCGGCGGCTCGCAGCAACGCCAGGACGGCCAGGAGCACCGAGACGTGGAACTTGACGCCAGACGAGACGCGCTCCTCGGCAACCGAGGCCCGGATACCGCCGTTGAGGTAGTGGGCGACCATCACCACGATCAGCGTCAGGACCAGCGAGGCGAAGAACCAGTCGACGAGGAAGGTCCAGAACGGCAAGCGGAAGACGTAGAACCCGGCATCCAACTCGAACAGGGGATCAACCCGGCCGAAGTCTCCGCCGTTGCGGAACAGCAGCCAGGTCTGCCACTGCGATGAGGTGTTGGCACCGGCGATGACGCCGAACAGGGCAGCGACACCGAAGCGGACTTTGCCAGCCTGTGCGCCGACTACCGCGTGGTAACGCTCGACCAGGTCTTCTTCGGGAGATTCCGGGCGTACATCGGGCTTGAGCCGGTCGGCCAGATACAGGTTGCCCCACAAGATGGCGAAGAAGACCAGCGTGAAGACAGCGGCGAGGAACAACTTGGTCCCGAGGATCGTGCTCCACACGCCCCCGAGTTCCATATTGTCGAACCAGAGCCAGTCCGTGTAGAAGCTGGCCACGCCGTTTGCCGACAGGAACAGCACAAACAGAACCGCAACAGCGACGAGCGCAAAAATGCGGAACCGCGAGGTTTGGGGGCTACGAAGCGTACGCATCTGCGCCGATCGTACCCGCCCTGTGCGCCCAGAACTGATCGGGCGGCCGGAAAACCCAGCTTCGAAAAGTCTGAGACAAACTAGTAGTCGGCCAACATGACCAGACAGCGGCAACCCGGCAGCGACAGTGGCCTTGCATGGCCGCTTGGGAATACCACGCCTTTCACCACGTCATCGCGCTGACGGTTGATTTCACAGACCGGGTCTGGATCGCTGCGAGGGTCGATGACCCAAGAGATCGGAGCCGACGGTTCGATCGAGTCATACAGCCCGATCGCGAACGCTTCATAGAGCGCGTCCTCGGTCAGATCTGGCAGTCCGACGTTGCGGAAGTCCCGATACAGGGATCGAATTGGCTCGAGAATTCGTTCACGATCATTGTCGGGGGCCTCGTCGATCACCGCGATGGTCGGCACCCGAACCTTGTCGACGATGTACTTGGCGAGCTGTCGCACCAGGTTGTCCAGCGCCGTCTGCGTCAGATCGCTCTGACCGCCGGCGGTTGCACCGGCCTGGGCGATCTCGGCCAACCCTCGCCGGAGCGGAGCCAGGTAGCGATCGATCTGTTCACCGAACGGTGGCAGCTCCTCGGCGGTGATTTTCCCGCGGCCGGCCCGGAGGCGGTCGAGCACATCGCTCTGGTCATCGTTGAGGGCCCGCCGAAGTTGGCGACGGAAGTTGGGACCGGACCGGGTCAGCGCTAGGTCACGAGCACCGAACTCCTTCGGCAGCCGACCCGTGAACTTCTCATCGATCAGCAGATCACCGCGGGAGCGGTCCGGCTGGGAAGAGGCCGTTCGGGACGTGACCGTAGTGATTACCTCTTCAGGAATCTGCGGTTCGTTGACCACCACCGAGTGGACCAGTTCCTGGTCATCGTCCTCCGCATTGGCTGATTTGTCGCCGCCGTTGTCGGCGCCGCCGGATGTGTTGCCCCGGAGGTCGACGTCATCACCGTCGGTCAGGTCGATGGTGGTGAATCCCTGGACGAGGCTCAGCTCTTCACCATCGGCGGGCGGGGTGTTCAACTCGGGACCTGCGTTGCCAACGTCGGCATCGGTGCCCAACCCCATTTCGATGATCTTGTCCAGGTCGATGGGCTCGTCGGGATCTACCGAGTCCGCATCGACAGCGTCGGTCTCGGTCTCCGACGAGTCTTCTTCGGTCGCTGTATCGGGCTCGGCTTCGCT
>CAZSTV010000013.1:8669-13739 GCA_964609665.1 uncultured Acidimicrobiaceae bacterium | reverse complement strand
CGATTCGTCTTCGGCTGTGACATCTGACGAGGTCGTGTCCGACGCATCGTCAACGGTCTCTGTGACCGCATCATCGGCCATCAACAGTGCAGAACCGGTGACCATCTGTTGCTGGCCGAACGGCTCGGTGTCTGCATCCACATCGCTGCGCAACTTGGCGAAGTCGTCGCTGCCGCTGCTAAACGAGGCACTCACCGTCTTTGCGGATGTCCCCGCCTCGCTCGTGGCACCTGCGGGCTTCTTGGTCGTAGTGCCCGCTGGCTTGTTGGGTGCAGGGTCGTTCTTTGTCGATGTGCCTTGGGCCTTGTTCGACGTCTTGCGGCGCTTGTTGCGCTTCTTGGTCTGCTGACCCTTGCGGTTCTGGGCGCCCTGGCCACCATCGCCGGGTCCCCGGCCGGACTGGCCGTTCATGGGCTTCGTATCGTCGGATGAACCCTTGGAAGTTTTGGAGTCCCCGGTCGATGGTGTCTCTGGGTCATCGGTCGGCGGATCCAGCGTGCCAATCAGCTCGTCCACCTCGGCGGCGTGGGACTCGGGGGTCGTCGCCACAGGTTCGGCCGGGGTCTCGAAGGACACGTTTGACACATCGACGAGGGCATCGGCAACTTCGTCAAGCTCGGTCCTCGCCACCGCAAGCGACATCGCCAGACGGTCTCGGGCCACGGTCATTCTGTCCATCTCGGCTTGACCCAAACGGCGTTCCGCCACCAGCTCGGAGATGACCTGCTGTCGCAGCGTCTCGGCATCGGCAACGGTCTGACGTGCCCGCTCCTCAGCGTCGGCCTGCTCGACCTTGGCAAGCTCCTCGGCCTCGCTCAAAATCTTGGAGGACTCATCGAGGACCGCGGCGCGATGTTCATCGGCCTCGGTGGTGATGCGGTCGGCGGTGGCCTCGGCCTCGGCGGCCAGTCGGGCTACAAGTTCGTCGGTCTCGGCCTGTTTCGTTGCCACCAGTTCGTCGGCCTGTCGCTTCGCCTCTTCGAGCTCTGCTTTGGCGTCGGCCTTCAAGGCCGCGGCCTGCTTCTCGGCTCGCTTCAGGATGTCGGCCGCGGCAGAACGGGCGGACTCCAGCACGCGGGCGGTTTCCTGGCCAAGCAGCTCGATGGCCCGGTGTTCGTCGAATGCGGTGTCGGTCGGCGCTGGCGCCGCAACTTCGGCGACATCGTGGGCACCCGCCGTCGAGTCACCATCGACGGATCGCTGCACCAATTCGAGTTCGAGATCCTTGATCTCGTCCCGGAGGTTCTCAACCTCGCTCTCCAACTCCTCGACCCGCTCGTGGGCCGGCGTTCTGGCCTCGAGTTCGCCAAGGCCCGCATATTCCTGCTGGTGTTCAAGGGCCGCGGCGAGCCTGCTCAGGTACCGGCGAACCGCATCCTGGTCATAGCCTCGAAACGCCGTCGGAAACACCGCTCGAGCGATCTGGGTTGGAGCAAACTCTTGATCACTCTGCATTGCCATACCGCGATGCTACGACTCCAGAGGACCGGAGTGCTGGACCGTCGCCAGGTTGATCGCAGCCGTCAGCACGCCGTGGCAGCAGCCACGGGCACTCGGGGTCGAGCGGGACTACTCAGCAGCGGTGTTTGATGCGGCGTACTGCTCGACGGCGTCGGTGTTGCCGCCAAGGTCTTCAAGCGCGACCAGCGCCTCATCCAGGTTCTCCACGGGGATGATCTGGAGGTCGTCGCCTGCTCTCGCCATGATCGCTTCGAGTTCGGGCTCCGGCAGTCGAGCCGGCACCAGAAATGCGTCTGCGCCAAGCTCACGGACCGCCGCCGTCTTCTGCAGGACACCACCAACCGCACCGACTTCGCCGGATGCGCTGATGGTTCCGGTCACTGCAACCGTCGCTCCCCCGGTGAGTTCACCGGCGGTCAGCTGGTCGAGGACGGCGAGGGTAAATGCCAGACCCGCCGACGGTCCGCCGACGGAGCCACTGTCGATCTCCACGGAGAAGCCGACATCGGTCAAAAACCGGGGCCGGTCAAACGGCTGAATGCCAAGGAACCCGGCCTCTGGGCGCTCGGGGTTTTCCGCCAACACCAGGGACAGCAGCTCGACCTCTTCTTCACCGAAATGCTGGACGGAAAGCTCCACCTCATCGCCGGGGCCGCGTGTGCTCAACACGTCCACCAGTTCGGTGACGCTGGTCGTCGGTTCACCGTCGATCGCAAGGATCGAGTCGCCGTTGACCAGGACGCCCTCGGCCGGAGCATCGGGAATGAGTTGTTGGACGAACACGGCGTCGGTCTTGACCGCGTCATAGCCCAGTTCCTCCAGTGCCACCGCGACCGCGATCAGCTTGGAGTCGTTCATCATCGTCAGGTTGAATTCCCGGTTCTCCTCCGGGGTTCGGTCACCGAGGATGTCTTCCTCCGGCAGCACCGACGCATCCTCGTCGGCCTTCAGCCACAGGTACTCCCACAGGTTTGGACGCTGACGGACCCGGACCGTTGTGAACAACAGCTCGCCATCGCTCGGAAACTGGTCTGCGCCGTCAATGGCCAGGAGCGGTTCGGTATCTTTGGCGGAACCCGGGACAAGCGCGACGTACGGGACCTTGAGGACAAGGCCGCCGATCACCACGGCGCCAACAACGGCCGCCAGGAAACCACCGGACCACCACCAGACGCGCCGCACGGATGCCTCTGCCTCAGCGTGAGCGTCGGCAGTGAACGATGCTGGCGCCGTGGAACCCGTCACCGACTCCGAAGCCTGGCTGGGTGCCTCAACCTCGAAACCGCCGCCGGTTAGACTGTGGGGATCCTGCTCCATCGTCCTCCTTATCGGACGTTCCTTCAATGAACCTACAGTCGCAGCCCGAAAGTCCGAGGAAAATCAAATGATCGGCATCGATCACCAGCCGACGCCTCAACCACGGGCGACATCGGCCACAAAGTCACGTATCCCGCTGTGGCGCCGGGTTACCGCGTTCTTCACCTTGTCATTCATGACCATCGTCGGCGGCTTGCTGCTCGCTGGTGTACTGGGTCTGACGGCCCTGATGATTCTGTTTGTGCTGGAACGGGCAATCGCCACCTGACTCTTACTGCCCGACGCCACGACCCATCTTTGCCGATCGGGCCGTTGCACGGCAACGCCGACTCACCGCAACGCCGACTCACGGGAACGCCGAAGACCCCGGGGGTCTAGCCCGGGGTCCGTCAGTTCAGCCGTGCCGCAGCGCTGCGCTCTGACAAGCCAACACTGGGACATTTCAGCGCTGCCGTCATTGCAGCAGCGCTAAGGACAGTGCGCTAGCGGCCGAAGAGGCCTTTCTTGGCGCCGGCGTCGGCTTTGACCTCACCATTGTCGTCGGCGCCATCAGCGCCGTCGCCATCATCCGCGCTGTCTGTGCTGTCCGATGCGGCGGCGACCTCTTCGAGATCAACCTCTTCGGTGCCCGAGCCGACCTGAGCCGAGACTTTGCCCCCGTTCGACTCCGCTATCTGTGCAGTGCCGTTCTCGGAGTTGGCGGGCAACGAATCGTTGGTGAGTTCCACCCGGTAGTAGGGGC
The DNA here is from genome assembly GCA_964609665.1 of uncultured Acidimicrobiaceae bacterium. Classification (GTDB taxonomy): domain Bacteria; phylum Actinomycetota; class Acidimicrobiia; order Acidimicrobiales; family SZUA-35; genus JAHELU01. Next base: position 10,219 of record CAZSTV010000013.1, on the reverse strand, counting down.
GATACTCGAAAACCACTTCCTCTAGCCGGAAAATCCGAGCATGTTCGACACCTTCCTCGTTGCGCATCTGCTCAACGAAGTTGACGGCATCGTGAATGTCGTCGGTTTGGTGGTAGCCCGGTTTGCCATCGACACCCCGGTAAATGACCATGTGTGACACGGATTGCTCCTACTCTTTCGCCGTACAGGCGTTTGTCCGGACCCTGGCGGGCCCTGATTTGCAGCCGAGGACGTCTGACGCATGCCCCACGGCTCTGAACTTGTTCGCCCGGATCGCTCTGTTTGAGCGGTCCCAAGCCTTCTTTCACTTCCGCCAACACGGTTAAAAACAGCAGCCTTGCGGGCCACCGCCCTCCAGCATCCCAGATTTGAGCGCTAAAGAAAAGTAATGATTTTGACACATATTTGTCGCACCATCGCCATAGCTGGACATGCAGGTGACCGGGAAACGGTGCTGGACGGTCTCGACCACGACGCCCCGGAGGTCCGGGTAGTTGCTCTTGGGGCAGCCCATCGACTCGACGCGTTGAGCGCTGACACGCATCGACCATTCCTCACCGACCCGGCAACCGAGGTCCGGTACCGGGCGGTGGAGCTTGCCGCTCGCGCCGCATATGGCGCCGAACTGGCCCACGACCTGCTTGGAGCACTGGCGGACGCCGAACTGGCCGAAGTGGCTGCCTTCGCCCTCGGCGAGCTGTCACTGGACAGCGACACCCTGGTGCGGGCCGAGGCAGCGCTCGGCGCTCAGGCCAGCGGCCACGATGATGCGCTGGCCCGGGAATCTGCGGTGGCCGCACTCGGTGCGCTCGGCGTCGGCCTTGAGCACATCCTCAGCGCGACCGGCGATGTCGCCACCGTTCGGCGGCGGGCGGTGCTGGCCTTGGCGCCGTTCGAGGGGCCAGAAGTGGACCAGGCGCTGGAGCAAGCCCTCAGCGACCGGGACTGGCAGGTCCGCCAAGCGGCGGAAGACCTGTCCGAGTAGCGCTAGCGGAAACTTCCGGCGTAGTCGTTGAGGAAGAAGCCCTCGAGTTGCGAGAACAACCCGAGGCACCGTCCCGCCCCGTGCACGATCACCCGCTGCGGGTCATCCACCACCCGCACCGGCACCTTGGTCTCCGTTGCGACCCGGTCGGCGAGGCCATCCAGGAGCGAACCGCCGCCGACAAGGTGGATGCCATTTTCAATCAGGTCATGAGCGATCTCCGGCGGCGCCCACCCGAGGCAGGCGACAACCGCATCGACCATGACCATCACCTTGTCGTAGACAGCATCGGTGACCTCGGTTGCGGTCAGCGTCACTTCTTCCACCGCTCCGGTCACCGCGTGGCGGCCTCGGATGCGAATGGACTCTTCGGCAGCCGACGGGTAGGCCGCCGGCGTTGCGGTGGCCAACGCCTGCTTGACCCGCTCGGCCGAGGCAAGGCTGATCTTCAGCCGGTGGCGACGGTGCACATAGCTGCGAATGTCGAGGTCCAGATCGATCCCGCCGAGACGGCGAAACTCCGACGCGACGACGCCACCGAGTGACACGACGGCTGCCTCGGTCG
>CAZSTV010000013.1:3923-8659 GCA_964609665.1 uncultured Acidimicrobiaceae bacterium | reverse complement strand
CAGGCGTACTTCATCTTGATTTCTTCGGCGTACTGCTTGGGCGTACGCATCGACACGGCGATGTCGTTGGTGACCTGATCGCCGGCAATGGGAATGACGGCCGTGTGCTGAATCGCACCGCCGGAAAACACCGCGATGTCCGTGGTACCGCCGCCGATGTCGACCACCATCGACCCCTGCGGCTGGTCGAGCGGGAGGCCGCATCCAAGCGCGGCGGCCATCGTGTAGCCGAGCAGTTGCACCTCTGCCGCTCCGGCCCGGTGGGCGGCTTCGCGCACCGCCCGCTGCTCGACTGCGGTGATGGCAGACGGCACGCAGACCACCACGCGAGGGCGGTTGAGACGACGGACACCAACCCGATGCAGAAACGTTCGGATCATGGCCTCTGCGGACTCGAAGTCGGTGATAGCCCCGCCTCGCAGCGGTCGCATCGCCTCAAGCCCTTCAGGGGTGCGGCCCATCATCTGCGCCGCGTCCGACCCTACGGCCACCACTTCGCCCGTCTCGACGACCCGGGCAAGAACCGACGGCTCGGAACACACCACTCCTTGCCCCCTCGCGAGGATGGAGATGGTGGTGGTGCCGAGGTCGATCGCTATGTCACGAACCATCGGCGGCGGCCGGCGGGGCCTCGGTGGCTCCCACCTGCTCGATGTGTTGGGCCTCCCGACCCCAACTCGTTCCCTCTGACCAGTCCTCACGTTTCCAGATGGGAACGGTGGACTTGAGGGTGTCGATGCCGAACCTCGCGGCCTCGAAGGCGGCCGCCCGGTGCGGCGCGGACACCGCAACCACTACGGCCGCTTCGGTCAGCGGCACCTCGCCGATGCGATGGAGCAGGACGATTCGCCCAAGGTCTTCCCACCGCTCGCGGGCTGCAGCCGCAATCTCGTCCAGGCGGGGAACCACCTGCTCTTCATACGCTTCGTACTCGAGACGGGTGACGTCGGTTCGACCGACCGAATGATCCCTGGCGGTGCCGGTGAAGACCACGATGCCGCCACACGAGGGCTGTACCACCCACTCCGAAGCGGCGACGACCGGTAGCGCCCGGTCGGATAGACCAGTCCAGTCATCGGTGTCGGTTGGGGGATGCAATTCTTCGAGATGCAGGGGTTCGCTCTCAGCCACGGGACCATCGTAGGGCTCGATGAGGCGGATAGGGAAAAGTCTCCACTGGGGCCATGGCGCGGACACCAGAGCCTTAACACCTTGTAATCTCTAGGCGTGTGGTTGGATGACGATGGGGACGAGCCGATTGGCGGCGAAATCCCCGACCCCTCGACTCGCCAGTGGCGACACCCTTCAGAGATCGCGGCCGAGGCCGCGAAGGCTGCAGCGGCCGCTCCGCTGGTGCCCGAGGCAGCAATGCTCGGCGCTGAGCGGACCCCGGTCAGCGTCGGATCCTCCGCATCCATCCTGTGGCCCATCACCGTGGTTGGCGGCTGCATAGCGGTCGCGGCACTCGGTGTCTTCGGTCTGTATCTGACCGGCGCCGCTTCCAATACCGAGATTCAGGTGACCAGCGCTACCACCATCAACCCGGGCGGCGCCGGGCTGTCGTCGCTGGCCCGACAGGCCGCGACACCAGAGAGTCGCATCCTCGCCGAGGATCTGGCCACGTCAAATGAGTTCGCCCCCGACGAGGATGCCCCGCTCAGAAGCCTCGACGCCGAACGTGTTCCCCTGCCGACTACAACGACCACCTCGCTCGCCACGTCAACAACAAGCGAGGCCCCTGTCCCCTCTTCAACCCTGGGGACAGCGCCCCCTGCTCGCCGTGTCACCGCCCCGGTAGGCCCCGCGGTGTATCCAGTCGGTGGTCCTGACGGCGGATTCCTCGCATCGGTTGTGCTGGTCGACGGCTACCTGATCACCAGTGCCAGCGCCGTTGCCGGACACGACGAAGTCCGGGTCCAGGTGGGATTGGTCGAGGCGACTGCGGTGGTGAGCCATGTCGACGCTCTTACCGATATCGCCATCCTGAACAGCGACGATCCGCTCATTCGCGTTGCCATTCCCGAGGCCGTCGTCGGCCCCGAGGTAGCACCGGGTGTGCCCGTGTACCTGGGCTATTGCGCCAAGGACATCCGGGCCGAACCAATCGATGACGCCTGGCGGGAGTCCGGCGATGAGTCAGCCCCGACCCCGGCCATCCAGCCGGGCTGCTCGCCAAGCCCGACAGCATCGGCTCTGCAACAAGAATTCGCCGCGCTGGACGCCCAGTCCGGGCAGCTCGACGAGACAGAACCCTCCGTGCCTAAGGCCGAGGAGCAGCCAACCTCGACCACCAGCACCACTGCCGCAGCGGCGGTCCCGGCCAAGCCGGAACGCCGCGCTGGCAAGGTCTACTCGCTCGACCAGACGCTACGGACAACGACCAACCGGTTGGTCTACTACCCCATCAGAACCGGCATTCACCAGGATGACAAGGTCGCCGGATCCCCGCTGCGCAACGCCGAAGGCCAACTCGTGGGCCTGGTTGTCGCCAGCAATCTGCCAAACATTTCAGCGCTCCCCATCAACCGTGTGCTCGCCGTTGCCCAGTCGCTCACCACCACCGGGCTCGGGAGTCCCGCCTGGCTCGGCATCGAGGTGCGGTCTACCCCGGCCGGCGTCGAAGTGCTTAGCGTCACCGAAGGTGGCCCGTCCGATGACCTGTTGGAGGTTGGTGACATCATCGACCGGGCCGCAGGCAAGTCGTTGAACGAAGCGGACCACCTTGAGTACCTGACCCGCACGGCAGGTCCTGGCGAGCAGCTGCAGGTTCGCATCACCAGGAACGGCGAGTGGTCCTGGGCACGGATCACCGTCGGCACCGCCCCCGTCAACTGATGGTCGCGGCAGGGCCATCCTGCTGTCAGAAGTGAGCTACTTGACGGTCTTGCGGGCGAGCCACAGCGCGGCGCCGAGCGCTGCCGCTCCTGCGGTGCCGGCCACGCCAAGGGCGATCTCCTGGCGTCGCTGCTGGTCGATGGAGGCGAGCAGCGGCGGTGGCGTCCCGGCGACAAATGCCTCTTCGTTTGAGAACTGTGGCTCCCAACCGGTGGAGCGCAGTTTGTCGTTCGCCACCACCCACGGCCACGAGACGTAGGGTTCCAAGCCGTCGAGCAGCGACCGGTTCGCCAGGCTCTTGGCCGCCCGCAGCCGCCACTCAGACAGCTGCTGCGGCAGGCGCACATCGGCCTCGCCCCGCAGCGCCCGAAACAGCTCTGCGCCAATCCACCCGTCCGGGGCCACGTTGTAGACCGAATCCAGCCGCTGGGCTGCCGCCACCGTCAGCGCGGATGCCAAGTCATCGTGGTGCAGGAACTGCACCGGAGGATCGACTTGTTCCGAGCGGACCGCGGTGGCCGCCCGAAGCGCGGCGCCAATCCAACTTGAGTCGCCGTCGGAAAGGGTTGCGGTTGGCCGCAGGACCGCCACCTTTGAGCCCGCACCGTCCGCCCACTCCGCCGCCCTGGCCTCAAGGCCAGCCTTGATGGTGGCGTGAGCGAGCGTGGGAATGGGCCGCACCGGTTGGGCCTCGGTCATGGGCACCGGGTTGTCGGGGTGAGCGCCATAGACCAGCGCCGAAGACAGCAGCACCAGATGGCCACACCCGGCGTTCTCCGCAGCCACCAACACTCGATCAAGGGTGGCGACCGCAGCAGAAAGATCTGCCCGCCGGGCCGGGTCCTCCGCCAAATGCACCACCGAGTCACATCCCTGCAACGCCGGGACAAGGTCATCACTGGTCAAATCCAGCTGATGGCCCTCAATCAGAGGCTCGGAGCGGGGTGGGCGACGGCGATCGATGGCAACGATTTTCTCGGCAATCTCCCGCTCAGCGAGCAGTTGAACGACTCTTTTGCCAACTGCACCGGAAGCGCCGGTCACCGCGATCGATACCACTGCTCTACGATGCCCTTGTGAGCAGTAGTAATCCACTCGGTGGAGACTTTCCTTTCTTTGACTTCAGCAGCCTCCTCGGCGGCCTCAACGCGGGTGACCCGTGGAAGGCGGCGGCCGACATGGCAACGGCGATCGCCTCCGATGGCGGAGCGGAACCAAACCTGGATCCCGTCGAGCGCATCAAGATTGAAGAGCTTGGCCGCGTCGCCGAACTCCATGTTTCCCAGAAGCCCGGCCTGTCGCTGCCTGCGGGCACCAAAATCTCAGCGGTCACAAAGTCGGTGTGGACCAGGCAGAGCCTGGATGCCTACCGGCCGTTCTTTGAACGATTCGGGGAGGCGCTGTCGGCCGGTATGCAGGCCGAGTCGGAGGCCGTCATGCCTGCAGACGAGGGCGTCGACCCGGGCGACATGTCCAACCTGACCGCGCAGATGATGGGCCAGATGTTCACCGCCCTCGGGCCGATGCTCGTCTCCACCAGCGCCGGGTCGATGCTTGGCCATCTCGGCCAGCGAGCCCTCGGCCAGTACGACCTGCCCATCCCCCGGGTCACCGACGAGGTGTTGGTCATTCCAACCTCCATCGACGCCATGGCCGAGGAATGGGATGTCCCGACCGATGACCTTCGGCTCTGGGTGCTCGTTCACGAACTGAGCGTGCATGCGGTCATGTCCATCCCCCACGTCGGGGCCCGGCTGGAAAGCCTGCTGTTGGACTTTGCGTCGGCATTCCGGCCGAACACCACGCTCATCAACGAACAATTCGGTTCCATCACCGACCTCAACCAGATTCAGGAGCTGTCGGAAACGCTGAGCAACCCCGACACCGTGCTCTCCCTGCTG
>CAZSTV010000013.1:0-3913 GCA_964609665.1 uncultured Acidimicrobiaceae bacterium | reverse complement strand
TCCCCCGCTAACGATCTTGTGATGCCACAGCTGGACGCCCTCGTGGCGGCACTACTGGGGTTTGTTGACCACATCGTCAGTGTCATCTGCGGCAACCTCGTCTTGACCCACCAGGTGATTCGAGAGCGCATCCGCGAGCGCTGGGTCGACGTTGCACCGGCCGACCGTTTCATGGAAGGGCTCCTCGGGCTGGAGATCGACGACGCAACCCTGCGGCGGGGCCGCCTGTTCATCGACGGCATCGTCGAGCGGGCAGGAGACGATGGCCTGGTCCGGCTCTGGGCCGACGAACTGGACATGCCGACCGCTGCCGAGGTGGACGCACCCGGCCTGTGGCTGGCACGCATCGGCCTTGATGGCGATGCCGAGGGTGCGGTCGGTCTTGAAGTTCCCGACGACCTCTCCGGCCTGGACGACCTCTAGGCGCACCCGGCAAAGCGTTCGGCGGAGCGTCATCTCCGCCGACGGTCAGGGCTGGCGGGGGTCAGGGCTGGCGACTCGGCCAGGAATCGGGTTCTGAGGGCGGTCGTTTGATCGATGGATCCTCGGGCGGGGTCGGCTCGGCTGGGAACAACACCGACGGCTGATCATCGACATCGGGGAAGATGGCGGTCTTGTCCGGATCGTACGGCATCCGCTGGGTCTGATCCGGTCCGGCTGGTGCCTCACCGTGCGTGCGGGGTTCTGGCTCGGTCCCAAACCGCATGACGGGCTCCTGAGATCCCGTTCGATCGTGCTCGGGTGCAGTGGGGCCCACCGGGGCCGTTGCGCTGAGCCTTCGGCCCCATGTCCTGGCCTTCAGCCGGTTCCCAAGCGAGCCAGGCAGTGCGTCGGCCAGCCAGTCGAGACCGTCATCGAGGATGCCGTCGGAAACCACAGCGGCCGGGTTCGGTGTACGGCCAAACCAGTACGTCGCCGCAACAAAGGCGGCGGAGACCCCCACCATGATGTAGCCGACCCTGGCCGGGAGCGGGATCACCACTGGCAACAGCGCCCCGAGGACCCACACCAGCTGGAAGCGACTTTCGTAGCGGCTGAACGTTCGACCGAGGTTGGCCCGGGGGGCGTCCCGCTGGACGATGGCGTCGAACGCCTGCTTGCCGCCCTGGGCCGCAAGGGCGATCGAGAAGCTCATGATGAATGCCCCTGCCAGGCCGGTGGAAACCGCGGCGAGCACCGCAAGCGCAGTCAGGCTGATAAGGGCGTATGCCAGGATCCGTTCTTCCTTGAGCCGATCCCTGACCCGGGGCACCCCGGCCGACCCGAGCAACCCGCCGATACCAACACCGATCAGGGCGACACCAAAGTGCCACGGCGGAGCGCCGCCGGAGCTGAGGTCAAGCCGTGCAAAGCCGAGGGCTTCTCTGACCCGGTGGCCGATCTCCACCCCGGCACTGGTCGGGCCGGGGTCGATACCGCCTCGAAGGTCGAACGCGAGGAGCATGGTGATAAAGCCGACCGCACCACGCAGGTACCCCATCGCGCTGGACGCCACCAGGATGTTGGCCCCTCGCAGTTCCGCTCGCTCTTCCTGTTCGACCGGCGTTGTCGCCACCTGGGTCGACGGGATGAGCATGGCGAAGAACGCAGCGCAGATGAAGACGATGACTCCAAGTCCGAGAACCCAGGGAGCGCCGCCGAGCCGCAGCAACAGAACACCGGGGATACCGGCCACCGCGCCGGACACCGCGGACAGGATCGACAGGCGGGAGTTCGACCGGACGAGGGCCTCTTCACTATCGACGGTGGTTGGCACCACGGCGCTCTTGGCAACGGCATAGGTCTTGCCCATCACCAACATGGCGAACGCCAGCGGGAACAGCGGCCAGTCCCGCACGTAGAGCACCAGGGCGGCCATCAGGGCGGCCCGGGCCACTGCGGTGCCGATAATCATGTACCGGTGCCCACCCTGGATGCGGTCCATGACCGGCCCGAGGAACGGGGCGATGACCGCAAACGGGGCGATGGTCAACAGCAGGTAGGCGCCAACCTTCCACCGGGCATCGTTCGGGTCGACGGCGAAGAACAGCGAATCGGCCAGGGCGATGGCCAGCAGCGTGTCTCCGGCGACCGACAGCGAGTGGGTTCTGGCCAGCCGTGTGAACGGAGCGACCGAAAACGCCTCGGCCCCGAGCCCGCGACGACCTGGCCGAGATCGGCCGTTGCCATCGCCAGGTTTCTTGCCGGGCTCGTTGCCGGGTTCAATCGTGCGGGTCACTGCACTCTGATAGTAGGGGCCAGGTCCGTCACGAGAAATCGGGGAGCTGAGGAAATCAACCCTCGGGACGCTGATATTTGTACCCGAGGCCCCGAATAGTGACGATCAGGTCCGGATTGGACGGGTCGGGCTCCACCTTGGAACGAAGGCGTTTGATGTGAACGTCGAGCGTTTTGGTGTCCCCGACGTAGTCCTCGCCCCACACCCGATCGATCAACATGTCGCGGGTGACCACCCGGCCGGCATTGCTCATCAGGAAGCTGAGCAGGCTGAACTCCTTTAGTGGAAGGTCCAGCGACTCGCCCCGTACCACCACCTCATGGCGGGCCTCGTCAATCGAAACGTCACCGACGACGACAGCGGCGTCCGCCTCGACATCCGGGCCGCCATCGGGCGGTGGCGAATGGGCTGGGACGTGCTGGGAGCGCCGGACCAGCGCCCGCATCCGGGCCACCAGTTCACGTATCCGATAGGGCTTGGTCACATAGTCATCGGCGCCGATCTCCAACCCGACCACCGTGTCCACCTCGGCGGACTTGGCGGTCACCATGATGATCGGGACCTGAGATTTGGTCCGCAGTTCGCGACAGACGTCCAGCCCGGACACCCGAGGCAGCATCAGGTCGAGGAGGACAAGGTCCGGGTCGACCTCGTCGAAGCGGGCAAGCGCCTCGGCCCCGTCGCGTGCCACCTCCACAACGAATCCCTCTTTTGGCAGTCCGACGGTCAGCGCATCGACGAAGGCCTCTTCGTCTTCGACCACCAGGACGGTGATCTCGTCTGGCGTGCCGTTGTGATTGCTAGACATCGTGGGCTCCGTTTGTGTCCAGCGGACCGGCGGAGGCATCAACCACCTGCGCCTGGGCCGACGAGATCGGCAGGCTGATGGTGAAGGTCGAGCCCTCCCCCTCCTGTGAGGAGACCTCGATCAGCCCGCCGTGATTCAACAGGGCGTGTCGGACGATGGAGAGGCCGAGGCCGGTGCCGCCGGTTTCGCGGCTGCGGGCACTGTCGACTCGATAGAAGCGTTCGAAAATGCGGTCGAGGTCCCGGTCGGGGATGCCAATGCCAGAGTCGACGACGGACAATTCCGCCCGGCCCGCAACCGAACCATCGCCGAGCGGACCGTCGGCAACCGGGCCATCGGCAACCGGGTCATCGGCGGGCCGACCGTCGGTCGCCGCATCGAGCTTGCGTTTCGCTCGGGACCGGACCCTGGCCTGCAGGACGACCCGGCTCCCCGAGTCGGAGTACTTGATGGCGTTCTCGACGAGGTTGGCCACCGCCGAGGTCAGCTGGCCGGAGTCGCCGTCGATGAGGATCGGCCCCCCGAACTCGTTGTCGAGCTCGACGAGCACACCCCGCTGCTGGGCTGCCTCGCCAGTCCGTTCAATGGCCATGGACGCGACCGACAAGAGGTCGATGGTTTCAGGATCTGAGATGGGACCCGATTCCAACCGCGAGAGTGCGAGCAGATCCTCGATGGTGTTGCCGAGGCGGTTCGCCTCGCGCTGCATTCGGGTGGACAGCCTGTCGATGACCTCGGGATCATCGCTGCCGGCAATGGTCTCGGCCAACACGCTCATCGCCCCGACAGGGGTTCGCAGCTCGTGGCTTACGTTGGCCACAAAGTCGCTGCGGACCCGGTCGATCCGGCGAGCTTCGGTGACATCATCGATGACGCCAACCGCACCC
>CAZSTV010000012.1:25139-45743 GCA_964609665.1 uncultured Acidimicrobiaceae bacterium | reverse complement strand
CGACCGCCGAACGAAACCCGACAGCACCACCACCAGCTGTCGCTCCAAGGCGGACTCGCAGCGACCGCCGAACGAAACCCGACAGCACCACCACCAGCTGTCGCTCCAAGGCGGACGGGAGGGAGGACGACGAGAGGAAGGGGGCGCTAGGGACGCTAGGGAAGGGAGAGGGCGGGCACCGGTGGCTGTCACTGTTCGCTACTACCGTCAAGATATGACGTTGACGATGCGAGCAGAAGAGGCGGGGCCGTTGTGGGGGCGCAGTTTGCGGTTTGTGTTGACCGGTGAACTTCAGCAGCGCGGCACCATGACCGTGGCCGAGATGGTCGTCTTTCTCGCTGAGCGTGGCTACGACCTCAACGGCAGACCGTCGAAGACCATCTCCGACTCGCTGCGTTGGGAAGTTGCACGAGGCAGAGTGATCCGGGTTCGCCGAGGCGTCTACCGCTACGGTCGACCACCCCGGACCACTGCACGCCGCATCCAACTGTTCGCGCAACGCTGTGACGCATGGATTGTCGCTGTGATGCGATCCGAGGTACCACCGCCGACTCCACCGACCCACCACGACCGGGTACAGGGACTACTACATAGGCTCGACCCGTTACGGCCACCGTGGCAAGACCTCGGCTGGCTTTGGACCAGCTAAGCCAGGCTCGCCGCGGAAACCGCTGCCGCCGCATACCGTTCACGTATCTCAGGTTGCGGATCAGCAATCGGCTCGATGGTGGTTCCACCCAACCGCAACTCCCACCGATCGACCACTGACGCGATATCGCCGGACTGCAGAACAGCTGCGGCTTGCACCGCGGCACCAGTCGCCGGAGCCTCATCATCAGCGGGTATCCGCACCGGCCCCTGATGCAGATCGGCCAAGATCTGCTGGTACGCCGCAGACTTTGCGCCACCACCAACCAGTCGCAGCTCGCCGTTACCCGCAACGCCAACCTCGGCCAGAGCATCAGCAGCCGCCAGCAAGTTACACAGCACACCCTCGTGAGCGGCCCTGGCAAGATCGGCCCGGGATGTCCCAGGACGGAGCCCGGTCATCATGCCGGTTGCGTTTGGCACGTTGGGGGTTCGCTCGCCATCGAAGTAAGGAACCAGCGTGGCGCCGGAAGAACCGGGCTCGGCCTCCAGCGCAAGCTCTGCCATACCCGCGTAATCCACGCCGAGCATCGAGCCGATCATATCCGTCACCTTGGTGGCGTTCAGCGTGCACGCCAACGGCAAGTAGGCACCGTTGGCATCGGCGAAACCAGCGACCAGACCGGAGGTGTCCCGGGCCGCAACGTCAGCAACACCAAACACCGTTCCCGACGTCCCAAGCGACATGGCAACCTCGCCCTGTCGCAGACCGAGGCCGAGCGCCGCTGCCATGTTGTCACCCGTGCCCGGGCCGATCACCACATCACCGGACAAACCGAGCGCCTGCGCAGCCTCGCCGGTTATCGCACCTGCCGCTTCGGTCGGTGCAAGCACCTCCGGCAGGCAGCTGATCATCTGCTCGGCGGACCCAGCAGACCCGAGCGCAGCGGCAAGCAGCTCCGTTCGATACGCGGCCGATGACGGATCCCACCAACCGGTACCGGAAGCGTCACCCCGGTCCGTGACCGCACGACCCGACAACCGCCACGTCAGATAGTCATGGGGCAGCATCATGGTGGCGATCCGCTCCAGATTCTCCCGCTCGTTCTCGGCAAGCCACGCCAACTTCGTCACGGTGATGGCCGCCACCGGCACGACACCACAGGCCGCGGCCCAGCCGTCGGCACCCAACTCAGCCACCAACCGGGACGCCTGATCCGCCGACTCGGTGTCATTCCAGAGCTTGGCCGGCCGCACCGGATGTCCGGCATCGTCGAGCACCACAAGACCGTGCTGTTGCCCCGACACCGATACGGCAGCAATATCTCCCGCCACCGAGCTGACCTCGGCGAAGGCCGCAACCAACGCATCCCACCAGCTCTGCGGATCCTGTTCACTCTTCGGCGGTTCGGTCGCGGGATGTGGCGCCCGGCCGACTGCAACGACCTCACCGTCATCCACTCGATGAACGACCACCTTCGTCGACTGAGTCGACGAGTCGACCCCTGCCACCAGCGCCGTCATTTCGCCGACCAGATCATGCGGTTGACGTGGTTCTCCAACGCTTCCTGGCGACCAGACGCCGGGTCCGGGTCAAGATCTGCGGCGACCGCCTCATCGGTCAGCGATGCCAAAGAGGTTGCCGAGTCCATGATCTTCAGCCCCTGTGGACCGGACCAGCCTGCGTAGCGTTGATCTCTGAACGCTTCGAGCGAACCGTCGCCAAGCATGGCCTCGGCGACCAGCAACGCTCGGGCCAACGTGTCGATGCCACCGATGTGGCCATGGAACAGGTCGTAGCGATCAAGGCTCTGACGACGCAGCTTGGTGTCGAAGTTGAAGCCACCGGAGCCGAACCCACCATGGCGCAGAATTTCGTAGACGACCGGCGCCAGCTCATCGACCGAGTTGGGGAACTGGTCGGTGTCCCAACCGTTCTGAGGGTCACCTCGGTTGGCGTCGACGCTGCCGAAGATGCCGTTGTCGAGCGCGTACGCCACCTCATGGTGGAACGAGTGACCGGACAGCGTTGCGTGGTTCACCTCAATATTGACGTGATATTCACCGAGCAGGTCATAGCGCTCCAGGAACCCGTGCACGGTCGCCGAGTCATAGTCGTACTGGTGCTTGGTCGGCTCCTGCGGCTTCGGTTCGAGCAGCAGCAGGCCATCGAAGCCGATGCTCCGCTTGTGCGCAGCCACCAACTCCAGGAACCGTGCCAGCTGGTCGGCTTCCTGCTTCATTCTGGTGTTGAGCAGCGTCTCGTATCCTTCACGCCCGCCCCAAAGGACATAATTTTCGCCGCCAAGCCGATGGGTTGCGTCCAGCATGTGGCGAACCTGAGCGGCAGCGTGGGTGAAGACCTCGGGGTCCGGATTGGTCGCCGCCCCAGCGGCATAACGAGGATGGGAAAACAGGTTTGCGGTTCCCCACAGCAACTTCACACCGCTGTCGGCCATCTTCTGGCCCGCCCGATCCACCATCTCGTCGAGCTGCGCCCTCGATTCCCGCAGCGTTGCACCCTCGGGCGCCATGTCCACATCGTGGAAGCAGTAGTACGGCACGCCCAGCTTTGTGAAGAACTCGAAGGCGGCGTCCTGCTTGGCCCGAGCCGCCTCCATCGGGTCGACCCCGGGCGAAAGCCACGGCCGGTCAAAGGTGCCGACGCCAAAGATGTCCGCACCCGGCCAGTTGAAACTGTGCCAGTAACAGACAGCGATGCGCAGCTGCTCCGCCATCGTCTTTCCGGCAACGACCCGGTCAGCGTCGTAGATTTTGTAAGACATCTCCTCTGTCGAGTCGACACCTCCAAATACAACGGGTTGTTGGACGTCTGGGAAAAACTCCATGGTGCTCCTGGCCTGATTGACGTGATTGACTTTATATTCGAATGAATGTACTTTTGATGAATGAGCGCGGACTTCGCTGGGGACCCCGGCGCCTCCAAGGGTTCCAAGGCTAGAGCCGCCAACCGTCCGACCACCGATACTGCGACCACTGAAACTGCGTCCGCCGGGATCGAGGTCCTGGCCGACTTCGAGCGGTTCAGCCAGGTCGACGATGTGTTCTCCCGTTCGTTCTGGGATGAAACGATCCGCGACGAGAAGAGCGACCGGTTCTATGCCACCTACCGGCGCCCGCTGACCGCCTGGCGCAAGGCGAACGGTTTCACCCAGCGTGACTATGCACTGCGCAACGCCTCGTGGCATGTCAGCGACGTCTTTACCGAAATGTATGAGGACCAGGGCCGCCGCGACGGCTTTCTCGACGACCTCTCCATGCTCCGACCAGGCCCCGACGAAAAGCTGACCCCTGAGTCACCCGAGCAGTCGGCGGCCGAGATCAAACAGATCGCCAAGACCTTCGGCGCCGACCTGGTCGGCGTGACCGCCTACGACGAACGCTGGGTCTACACCGAGCGCTTCGACTCCCAGACCGGCTCGGGCAAACCAAACGATCTGGGCGAGGGGCTGACAAGCGTCATCGTCATCGGCCAATCCATGGACCCGTCGCTGATACAAACCGCCCCTTCGGCGCTATCGGGCACCGCCACCGGACTGGGCTACTCCCAGGACGCAGCGGTCCTGCTCGTGGTGGCCCAGTACATCCGCAACCTGGGTTACCAGGCCGTGCCTTCCATGAACGACTCTGCGCTGGCCATCCCACTTGCCATTCAGGCGGGGCTCGGCGAGTACGGCAGACACGGCCTGGTGATCACCCCGGAATTCGGTCCCCGATTGCGCTTCGGCAAAATCTTCACCGACCTTCCAATGAGTCATGACCAGCCCAAGATGCTGGGGGTCAAGGAATTCTGCGAGCAGTGCGATCGCTGCGCCCAGGCGTGTCCCGCCAAGGCCATTCCGCACGGTGGGCCGGTGCCGGTCGCGCTGAACCGCTCCGGGCTGACCGGCGTGCGCAAGTGGTCCGTCGACGGCGAGGCGTGCTTCGGTTACTGGTCGAAGATCAACACCGACTGTGCCATCTGCGTACGGGTCTGCCCGTGGACCCGAGACTACGCCAAGAAACGAAACCGACTCTGGCGCAGGCTGGCCGGCACCCGGCTTCGGGGTGTCATGTTGCGCATCGATGATCACTTCAACGGCGGTAAACGGTTGAAGCCAACGGAGTGGTGGGCGAGCGCCCGGACACAATCAGCGACCGAGGCGTCATGACCACCGACTTTCTGGACACCTACCTCCCCTACCTCCTACGCCACGCCGACCAGGAACTCTCGGCCGCGTTTTATGAGGCCTTGAACGACCACGGCGTGCAGCGGTCGGAGTGGCGAGTCCTCGCGGTCTTGGCCGGGCGAGGGTCGATGTCCATGCGGGACCTGACCGCCATTGCACTGTCTCCGCAACCGACGGTGACCCACGCAGTGTCTCGGCTGGAGAAGCGTGGTCTGGTACAACGTCTGCAGGGCACCGAAGACCGACGCCAGCGATTCGTTTCGGTCACCGACACCGGCGCCGCTCTCGCCGCAGAACTGATCCAGGAAGCGCAGCAACTCGAAGCGGCAGCGCTCGACCGAATCAAGTCGGGTGACATGGGCGAGCTGATCGCAGAACTTCGATCACTGATCGACAAACTCACCAACGACCCAATCGCGCCACCGGCCACAGAGAAGCCAGCGGAGCCAGGGAAGCCAGAGGAGCCAACGCATGACTGAACAATCTGGGGACTCCCCGAAGCTCGTCACCCCGAGGGGCGCATTTCCCCACCTGCGCGAAGCCAATGGGTTTGTGTTTGTCTCCGGCACCAGTTCTCGGCGCCCGGACAACACGTTCATCGGGGCCGAGGTCGATGCGATGGGGACCACAACGCTGGACATCGGCGCTCAGACCACCGCTGTGCTGGACAACATCGAGACCATCCTTGGCACCGCGGGCCTTGACCGGTCCGACCTCATCGACGCAACGGTCTTCCTGGTCAACATGAACGACTTCGGCGGCTACAACCAGGCGTGGAAAGACTTCTTCTCCGACGCCAGCTTCCCCGATCTCGTACCGCCGGCCCGCACGACGGTGGCAGTGCACCAACTCCCCCACCCCCACCTCCTTATTGAGATCAAGGCAACCGCAGTGACACGCGCAACCGCAGTGACACGGTCAACCGCGACAACACGGGCAGCAAACAAACAGACCGGCAGCGATGGAGACCACGCATGATCTATGACCCGGACAATCCCGTCGAGCGGCGACCGTTCAACCTGATGGCCTGGATCGACGAACATCGGGACCTGCTGCGACCCCCGGTGGCGAACAAGCAGATCTGGGTCGGGACCGACATGATCGTGATGATCGTCGGTGGAGGCAACGAGCGGAACGACTACCACGATGACCCGAAGGAAGAGTTTTTCTATCAGGTCAAAGGCGACATGAACCTCAAGATCTGGCCGGAACCCGGAACCCCGCCCCACGACATGGCCATCCGCGAGGGCGAGGTGTACCTGCTGCCCCCTCGCCTCCGCCACTCACCGCAGCGACCGGACCCCGAGAGCATCGGGCTGGTGGTCGAATACGCCCGGCCCCTCGGCGAGGTCGACGGCTTCGAATGGGTCTGCGAGAACTGCTTCCAGATGGTTCACAGGGTCGAGGTCCAGGTCCAGGCGATCGACAAAGATCTTCCGCCGCTGTTTGCTGCCTTCAACGATGACATCGAGGCGAGGACCTGTCCGAACTGCGCAACGGTGCACCCCGGCAAGTTCACCCGCGAGCCACAGGACGGCCAGTGATGACCGGCAGGGTTGTTGACGTCCATTCCCATTTCTACCCGAAGCTCTCCAAGACCCAGGGTGAGGTGCTTGGGCTTGCGGCAACGCCGTGGCTGCGCGACGACGGCGACGGCACCGGCTTCATGATGGCGGGCGACGCCGAGTACCGACCGGTGCAGGCGCCCCTGTGGGATCCGGCCGCTCGCCTGGCCCACATGGATGAGCTCGGCACCGACGTGCAGGTCATCTCGCCAACGCCGATGCTGTTCTCCTACGTTGCCGAGGCGACCGTCGGCGTGCGCTGGGCGGCCCAAATCAACGACATCGCCCGAGAGATGTGCAGCGAAAATCCGCAGCGTCTGAAGTCGCTGTGCCAGGTGCCGCTGCAGGACATCGACCTGGCCTGCAACGAAGTCAGCCGAGCGATGGCCACCGGCCATGTCGGTGTGCACATCGGCAACCACGTCACCGGCCGCAACCTCGATGACCCCGAGATCGTCCGCTTCCTCGCCCATTGCGCGGCCGAAGACATCCCGGTGCTCGTGCACCCGTGGGACACGATGTCGGCAGAACGTATGCCGAAATACATGCTGGCCTGGCTGGTCGGCATGCCGGCCGAGACCCATCTCGCCATCCTGTCGTTAGTGCTTTCCGGTGCGTTCGAACGGCTGCCGGAATCGCTGAAGATCTGTTTCGCTCACGGCGGTGGCAACTTTGCCGCTCAGATCGGCCGGGTCGACAACGCCTGGCACCGCCGTGACATCGTCAGGGCTGACTGTCCGAAGCCGCCGTCAACCTATGCCGAGCGGTTTTCGGTCGACTCCGCCGTCTTCAGCGACGAGGCACTGCGCCTGCTGGTCTCGGTCATGGGTGAGGACCGCATTTTGATGGGGTCGGACTACCCGTTTCCCCTCGGCGAAACCGAGCCCGGCCACCTGATTGCGCACTCCGACCACCTGTCCGACGGTGCAAAGCAGAAGCTGCTCGCATCAAACGCCGACAACTTCTTTGCACTGGACAATGCCTGATGACCGCCAACTTTGCCGGCGGCTTCACCACCGCAGACCTCACCACCGGCCCGGACACCGCGGCGGCGCTCGACGCCAACGATCCCCTTGCCGAAATGCGAGACCAGTTCCACATTCCACGCGGGACCAACGGTGAGCCCCAGACATACCTTGTCGGCAACTCCCTCGGCGCCGTGCCCACTCGCACCGCCGACTATGTCAACACGGAGCTGACACGGTGGGCCGACCTCGGCGTTGCCGGGCACTTCACCGGCGACTTGGCGTGGGAGCCGTACCACGAGTTGCTGGCCGACCAGTGCGCTGCGCTCGTAGGCGGCTCGGCGAACGAGGTGGTGGTCATGAACGCGTTGACCGTCAACCTCCACCTGCTGATGATCAGCTTCTACAACCCGACCGCGCAGCGCCACAAGATCCTCATCGAAGAGCACGCCTTCCCGTCCGATCACTTCGCGGTCGAATCGCAGATTCGGCAACGTGGATTCGACCCGGCGACCTCGCTGATCACCGTCGGCCCAAGAGAGGGCAGTGAGACCCTCGACCGTGATGACCTGCTGGCCGCCATTGCCGACAACGGCGACGAGTTGGCCATGGTCCTGCTTCCCGGGGTGCAGTACTACACCGGCCAGGTCCTCCCGATGGCCGACATCACCCGGGCGGCCCACGCGGTGGGAGCAACGGTCGGCTTCGATCTTGCCCACGCCATCGGCAACGTCATCGTGGACCTGCACGACTGGGGCGTCGACTTTGCGGCCTGGTGCAGTTACAAGTACCTGAACGGCGGTCCTGGCTGTGTCGGCGGGGCGTTTGTGCACAACCGCCACATCGCCGATCCGACGCTGCAGAAGTTGCTCGGCTGGTGGGGCACCCGCAAAGACACCCGGTTTGAGATGGAGACCACCTATCAGCCCATCCCCACCGTCGAATCGTGGCAGCTGAGCAACGCCCCCGTGCTGTCGATGGCACCGCTGCGGGCGTCACTCGACGTCATCGACGAGGCCGGTGGCCTCTCAGCCATGCGCTACAAGTCCGAGCAGCAGATCCACTACCTGGACTATCTGCTGGACACCGTGCTCGCCGGGCGGGTCGAGAACATCACGCCTCGGGCGCTGGATGAGCGAGGCTGCCAATACGCGCTGCGGGTCACCGCGGCCGGGGCTGACGGGCGAGCGGTCTACGAGCAGCTGGAAGCCGCGGACGTCGCCTGCGATTGGCGCTATCCCGATGTGATTCGGGTGGCGCCGGTGCCGCTCTACAACTCCTACGCGGACATCCATCGCTTCGTAACCGTGCTCGACGGGATCCTCTCATGACCCGGCTTGGTGAGAACGGGCCGATCGTGATTGTCGGCGGTGGACCGTGTGGTTCGCTGCTCGCCATCTACCTTGCCGAACAGGGCCACGACGTCACCTTGTACGAGAGCCGACCGGACATGAGACGGGTCGACATCGACGCCGGACGTTCCATCAACCTTGCCCTTGCCACCAGGGGTATCGTCCCGCTGGTTGAGGTTGATGTCATCGACCGAGTGGACGCCATCACCATCCCGATGAAGGGCCGGATGATCCACGCCGAGGGGGTCGAGCAACTGACGCTGCAGCCCTACGGCGTCCAGGCGCACGAGGTCATTCACTCAATATCTCGCGGTGACCTCAACGCCATTCTGCTGGACCGGGCCGAGGCGACCGGTCGAGTGACGGTGATGTTCGAACAGCGTTGCCGGGCCGTTGACTTCGCCCGTTCGGTATTGACGTTCACCGGCCCGGACGGGGCGAGCAATGACGTGTCGTTCGGCAACCTCTTCGCCGCGGACGGCGCGGGGTCTGACATTCGAGAAGCGATGATGGCGGTCAACGGCGGGACCGAACAGACCGACTGGCTTGGCCACGGCTACAAGGAGATCACGCTGCCCGCGGCCGCCGACGGCGGCTTTCAACTCAACCCCAATGCGTTGCACATCTGGCCCCGGGGCGAGTTCATGCTGATCGCCCTGGCCAACCCGGAAGGGGACTTCACGGTCACGTTGTTCGCCCCGAACGAGGGGCCGGAAAGCTTCGCCGCCCTGACCACCGACGAAGAGGTCAACCACTTCTTCAACACCGAGTTCCCCGACTTCGCCGCCCTGGTGCCGGACCTGGCGACGCAGTTCTTCGACAACCCAACCGGGCGGCTCGCCACCATGCGGGCCACCGGCTGGAGTCACGGCGACCAGGCGGTAGTGGTCGGCGATGCCGCACACGCCATCGTCCCGTTCCACGGCCAGGGCATGAACCTTGCCATGGAGTCGGCCCGGGCGCTGGGCCGCCACCTCGCCGAGCAACCTGGCGATGTTGCTGGAGCGTTCCGCTCGTTCGAGGCGGAGCGGAAGCCAAGCGCGGACGCCATCGCCGACATGGCGCTCGACAACTACATCGAGATGCGGGCCGGTGTGGTCGACCCGGACTACATGATCAAACGAGAGCTGGCGCTGGAGCTGGAGCGACGACACCCGGAGCGGCTACGCCCTCGGTACAACATGGTGATGTTCTCGACCATGCCATATGCAGAGGCGCAGCGTCGGGCAATGCGCCAGGCCGACATGCTGACGGAACTCACCGCCGACTGCGACAACGTGTCCGACGTCGACTTTGAGCGGGCGGCCACCTTGGTGGCAACGCTCGACCCGCTCCCACCGCTGGACCCGGCGGCCCGGCCCGACGCCCTGTCGGTCACCTAGGCTCGCTGCTTTCGTGCTCGGGAGTGGCTGCGAACTAACGTTGCCGAATGGACCGGCCCCTTTCCGATCTGCTCGTTCTCGACATGACACGGGCCCTGGCCGGGCCCATCGCCGGACGGCTGCTCTCGGACCTGGGAGCGAACGTGATCAAGGTGGAGCCGCCTGACGGTGACCTGACCAGGACCACGAGTCCCCGGCAGGATTCGATGGCGGTCTACTTCGTGCAGGCCAACGTTGGCAAGCGCTGCGTCTCCATCGACCTTGGCCAGCCGGACGGGCGAGACCTGTTTCTGACCATGGTGGAGCGGGCCGACATTGTGCTCGAGAACTATCGGCCCGGGGTGATGGACCGACTGGGCCTTTCCTACGATGTGCTGAGCGGGGTCAACCCGTCGATCATCGTGGCGTCGGTCAGCGGCTACGGGCATGGCAACGTGTGGTCACATCGCGGGGCGTTCGCCGCCGCAGTGCAGGCCGAAACCGGGCTGACCGCGGACATCGCAAAACGCCGATCGGCCGCTCCACGCAACGACCCGGTGTCCCAGGCCGACGTGTACGGCGGACTTCATGCCCTCGCCGCCATCCTGGCCGCGGTGCATCACCGGACTCGAACCGGTGAGGGGCAGGCCGTCGAGGTGGACATGGCCGAAGCAACGCTGGTGGCCAACGACATGACGGCCATCAACCTGCGGACCGACACCGAGATTTCCGATGGCTTTCGTTCCGGCAGCAACTGGCCCCCGTGCTACCAGCTCGGCACTGGGCGCTGGGTCACCGTGACTGCCGACCCGGCCGTTGACGGAGCGTTCCGAACCTGGACACGGGCGATGGACCGTCGTGATCTCCGAGAGGACGCGCGGTTCACCACCATGGCCGACCGCATGACCAACGCCGCCGCACTCGATCAACTCATTGCCGAATGGGTCGCCGGCTTCGACACCGCTGCAGACCTGGAGGCAGCGATCGGCGTGTCGAGCATTCTGGTTGCCGACGTGCGAACCGCTGAGGAGATTTCCGAGACCGACTGGGCCAGGGATCGCGGGGCCTTTGTCGATGTGCCGGTCCGTCCGGGAACCGACCCCGTCACCGTGCCACAGTCACCGTGGCGCTTCAGCAAGTCGGACGCCGGCGCCGTGCCGACGATCGGCTACCGGGGCGAGCACAACCGGGAGGTCCTGGCCGACGTGTTCGGGTTGGACCAGGCCGAGATCGACCGGCTGGAGTCCAACGAGGTCATAAGCGACCGCTTGCCACAGTGGAAGCGGGACGAGACACAAGGGGAACCCGATACAGATGTCTGACGGATCGAACGAGCACGCAGATGAGCAATACGGCGGTGGATTCAAGGTGGCGCTGCAGCACCTGTGGGGTGACGGCTTCCTCTCCCCCGGTGGCCCGGACGAAGTCGCGGCGATGATCGACGGCGTTGCCGTCGAGGGATGCTCGATCCTGGACATCGGCAGCGGGCTCGGCGCCTGCGCAGTTCTGCTCGCCACGCAATTCGGCGCAACCGAGGTGCTCGGCATTGACGTCGAGGCCCACCTGATCGAGGACGCAACCCAGCGAGCCGAGGCCGCGGGGCTGAGCGACCGCGTGCGGTTCCAGCTGGTGGAGCCGGGACCGATTCCGCTTGAGGACAACAGCTTCGACATCGTCTTCACCAAGGACGCAATCGTCCACATCCCGGACAAGGCCGCGTTCTACCGCGAGGTAAACAGGGTTCTCAAACCAGGTGGTGCGTTCGTCGGGAGCGACTGGTTGCGGGGCGGTCCGGACACTGCGACCGAACGAGCCATGGCCTGGCTGAACGGCCTGCACCTCGAGTTCGAGCTGCAGAACATCGATCAGTTGAGAGCATCACTGACCGAAGCCGGATTCGAGAATCTCCGCCTGGTGGATAGAAACCAGTGGTACCTGGAGGAGATCGAATACGAACTCGCTGCGGTCACCGGCGAACGCTACGACGAACTGGCGGAACGTATCGGAACCGAGCAGGCCGACTACCGGCGTGAGAGCAGCCAGGCCAAGAAGTGGGCGGTCGCCGACGGATTCCTGCGGCCAACCCACCTTTACGGCACTACTGCAAGCTGACCGGTTGCTCGGCCTGGGGCGGCGTGGGGTTCTGCGCGGTCCCCCATCGATCGGCCGGGTCGTCGGGCCGGTCGCCCCGAGGCACCGTCACCGCTGCTGGGGTAACAGAGGTGCGGGTCATGTGGTCGGCCAACATGTTGTGGAAGCGGTGCAGTGGCTCCTCGAAACGTGGCGCCAACGGTCCGGGCGGCACACTGCCCCGGGCCAGCCCGCGCTGGCCTCGCTCGACAATATCGATGTCTTCGGCGTTGACATCCAGCCAGAATTTGAGCGTTGCGGCGGCCGCCGTTGCATCGATGTCTTTGTGCACCGACGGGGCGAGCAGGGTGCAGGTCTCGCTGGTGCGGCCTGGGGCGAGCGGGTCGAGCCGCATCACCCACACGTGGTTCGGTAGGACCGAGAGCAACACGTTTGGGAAGATGGCGATGAACCGTCCACTGACGCCGTCCGATTCATCGAGGCCTACCGCAGGCGGCATGACCAGCCAGTCGTCCCGACTCTGCCCGGTCACCGGGGTCACGGTCTGGCCGCAGTACATCCCGGGGCCCTGATACCGGTAGTGGTCGGCGACCCGGGACACTTTTGCGAGTTCGGGGTGGACCCACGCCAGGTGGTAGTACTCCTGGAAGTTCTCCGAGATCAGCTTCCAGTTGGCGTCGATCTCCAGTGCCTGGGTGTGATGTGACGTCCACGCGTCCAAGTCATAGCCGGCCATCCGCTCCGGCAGATCACCCAACCAGTCGAGCAACGGTGGGGTCTGCGGAGACAGGCAGGCGAACAGCAGAACACCCCAGGTCTCAACCCGCACCGGGACCAGCCCGAAGTCCGACTTGTCAAAGGACTCCCGTGGCACGTCCTCAAAGAACGGGGTTGCGTTGAGGCGCCCATCGAGCCCGTACCCCCAGCGGTGGTACGGGCAGCGGATGGTGTTGGACACCTCACAGTCCTGCTCCGCCAGTTCGGTCCCCCGGTGACGACAGGAGTTCAGGAACCCTTGCAGTACCCCATCGCCGTCTCGGGTAATGATGATGGACCGCGTGCCAAGGTTGCGCACCAGCAGCCGACCCGACGCCGCCACCTCATCGGCAATGCCGACACACACCCAGGCCTGCTCGAAGACCTGCTGCTGCTCCACACCGAAGAAGCCGTCATCGGTGTACGCCCCGGGGAGCAGCCCGGTCGACGCGGTCATGGCCGCTCTGGTGCCGGACCAGGTCTGTTCGTCGGTCCAGTTGACGCTGTTGCTGTTCATGGGGTTCACCTACCTGCGCTGTTTCGTTGGTTGTTTGCGTTGCTGTTCGAGTGATCGCCGCCCGGCGTGCTGTTGTCGCCGTTGTAACCGAGGGCGGCGGAGACCGCAGCTGCTCGGCTGGCCACTTTGGCGGCAACCCAGTCGGCGGTGCCAGCGCCGGACGCTCCGGGCGCCGGGTATCGATACGACGGGCCATAGCTGTAGAGAGCAGCGACCGCGGATCCGACCTCGTTGAAGATGGGGGCGGCAACACTGGAAAGACCATCGACAAACTCACCGTGGGTCCACAGCACGCCACCGTCACGAATGTGGCCCAGGCGTTCTTGGATGGCGGCCGGCGCCACGACGGTGGCGTCGGTGCAACGAACCAACGGTTCGGCAAGGTACCGGTCTCGCTGGTCTTCGGGCGCAAACGCCAGGGTCACCAAACCCATGCAGCCCGCATGCAACGGGACCTCTGTACCGGTCCAGTCTTCCGCCCTCACCGGCTTCGGGGCATCCATTTGCAACACCGTGGTGGTGATCGCACCGGAGGGGATCGAAAGGGCCACGGCCTCGTCCAGTTCCTCGGCGAGGGCGGCAAGGTGGGGTTCTGTCACCGACATCACGTCCGCCCCGGCTTGCGGCCCCGCCATGGACACGATTGCCGGACCAATTCGGTACGTTCCGTCGCCGTCGCGGCGAAGACCGCCTTCGTCTTCCAGCGTTGCAAGCATGCGGGCTGTCGTGCTGGTGGGGAGCCCTACCCGCTCCGCTAGATCCACCAAACCACCGGGACTATCGCCAACCGCCCGGAGTATGGCAAAGGCTCTTTCTACGCTCTGTACCCCGGATCCGCTCACGACCCAAGATTCCCATTAGACGGTGATGATCGTCAATCGTTCCCACCATGTGGGAATGACCCTTGCGGGTCGACGCGCCAGAGAGCTAGGACGCGGGACGGGTGGAGATGGTGCCAAAGCACATCTCGTCGTTGGTGCCGTCAGCCCAGAGGATGTATGCCGGTTCCAAGTTCGGGTCTCGCAGCGACCGATCCCAACCGCATTCGAGGCGAATGACGTCGGTGGCACCAAGGACGATTGTCTCCTCGGGCTCGTAGTTGTACTGCCAGTCAAAGTCCCAGACGGGAATGTCCAAGAGCACCTTTTCCTCCGGCGTGTCGGGGTTTAGCGTCATTTTGAACCACGCCCCCAGCTCGTGCTCGTGCCCGAGCACCGAGACGATCTCACCGGTGCCGCCGACGAATCCGGCCGGGATGTCACAGCTGGCCGAGGCGGTCCCGTCGGTCATGTCTGCAAAGTCGTCTGGTGTGTAGCCACACAGTCGCAGGAACCGGTCGGCCTGGACGCCCTCGGACCCATAGCGGTCGATGGCGTCGGCCAGCGCGGCCTCTCGGTCACAGAGCGGACCGTCTTCCTCGGTGGTGCAGGGGATCTCGGCCGGAGCGATGTACTGGGTGACCTGAATTGGGTCGAGGTCTGCCGCCGGCTCTTCGACGTTGAGCGCAAGCGTCGACAAATCCTCCGGTGCGCTGCCCTCATAGTGATAGTGGATTTGGACCACGATGAACGCTCCAGGGTCAACCCAGAGTCCGGTGCCGTCCGGCATCAGCGACGGGTCCTGACCCGGGGCCCAGCCGAGGAAAATGTCGTCGGCCCCCAGACCGGAGCTGCCGTAGCACTGCCACCCCGGCTTGCCGTCCGCTCCGTCCTTCTGGGTTGCCTGTTCACGGGCGGATGCGGGAAGCAGGTAGCCGATGGCGTGATGGACTACTTCGGTCTGGTCAGGGATGAACTCATAGGCGGTGATCCAACCGCCATCGGCGAGCTTCGGGTCATACACCTGGCACCGGTAGTCATCGACCGCCGTGGGCGAACCGGCGTATGGCAACTCCGGCCCGACCACCGCGTCGGGGTTGGCGAGGCCGACTACGCCGTTCACCGCAGCGATCGGGGTGCTGCCTGCAACGTCCAGGGAGCCACCGTCGGCCGACCAGTCGAGGATGGCCTGCAGTTGGTCATCGCGAAGGCTTCGGTCGTACTTGAACGGCGGACTCTCACCCCCGGCGGGCCACGGAGGCATGTAGCCACTGGCCACAATCTCAGAGAGGATGCGGTGGTCGTCGGCAAGGTCTTGGGCGGTGGTCAGTTCCCAGTGGGCGGTGCCGGGGCCGCCAGGGCTGTGACACGACGCGCAGCGGTCGGCGAAGATCGGTTGGATCGACTGAGAGAAGTCTCGGTTGTACACCACCGGCGTCACCGCGGCCGGAGCGGCGTCCTCGGACGCATCCGCGCCGTCCGACGCTTCGGTGTCTGTCGCAGCAGCAGCGGCGTCTCCGTCGGCGTCCGCTGCTGCCTGGGCGTCGTCTTCGGTGTCTTCGGTATCACTATTCTCAGCGGCCGCGGTGTCGTCTGCCTGCTCGGCGTCCAGCAGTGCGTCAACCTCGGTGGCGTCATCATCAGTGCCGCCGGCACCATCGGTACCACCGCCGCAGGCCACCACCAGCGCCGCGACAAAGAGCGGAAGCGCCGCCAGCAGCCAGGTTCGCAATGGTGGTCTCTTTGGGCCGGTCACACTGCCGATAGTAGATCCGATGTTCAGCGTTTGTGGGCCGGACGGGGGTCGGCGAGACGGCCGAGGGGCGAGCGGGAGCGAAGTCCGCCGTCCACCACCAAATGCTCCCCCGTCACAAATGATGACTCGTCGGATGCCAACCACAGCGCCGCAGACGCAATCTCTGACGGCTGACCGATCCGACCCATGCTGTGGGCATCCAGGTTGACCTGCATGACCGCTGGGTCGGCAACCATGCGCTGCACCGGCGGCGTCTCGATGGTCCCGGGGCAGATGGCGTTCACCCGAATGCCGTCGGCCGAGTGGTCGGTCGCCATGGCTCTGGTGAGGTTGATGACCGCGGCCTTGGATGCCGCATACACCACCGCGCCGCCGTCGCCGTGCAGCCCAGAGATCGACGCGGTGTTGACGATGGAACCGCCGCCTCGTTCCAGCATCGCCGGGACTGCGTATTTGCCGCCCAGGAAGACCGAGCGAACGTTCACTCCCATCACCAGGTCCCAGTCCTCGACGCTCAACTCCACACAGGAGCCGGGTCGAAGGGTGCCGGCGTTGCTGAACAACACGTCGAGGCCGCCGAGTCGCTGCACGGTCTCGCTCACCATGCGCTCCACATCGGGTGCCGAGCTGACGTCGGCCTCGATGGCGATGGCATGCCCGCCCCCGTCCTCGATTTCAGTCGCAGTGGCCTGAGCCTTCGCCCCACGGATGTCGACGGCGACAACGGCCGCCCCCTCCGCGGCGAATCGGGTTGCGGTGGCCGCCCCGATGCCGGACCCGGCGCCGGTGACAATGGCAACACGGTTCTCGAGCAGTCCCGGCATTGGCCTCTCCCCTTTGCGGGCGTCCCGCAGTCTCTTGTGATGTATCGGCAATAGTACGATCCGATGCGACAATGATCGAAATGGGTCCGCGGACTACGCTCGGGGCCATGGCTGCGCTCCGGACATTCGTTGCACCGCTGGGGTCCCGCCGAACCGCCGCCGCGATACTGCTCACGGCCTGGTTTGTTGTCATCATCATCGGGGCGGGACAGGCGGCGGATGGTGCCTCGTGGATCGGGGTTCCCTCATTCGACTGGATCGGCTACGTGCTGCTGGCACTCGTCGGTATGGGGTTGATCGTCGTTGTGGCCGCCATGCTCATGGCCGACCGTTCGACGTCGGGACCTCCGCCAAAACGTAAGCCGCTATGGCCAATGTTGATCGTTGGGCTGGTCTTGCTGCTGTTGATGAGGCGTGACCGATCGGCAGAAACACCACCGCCGCCCGACGTGACCCCCGCCGAACCGTCCGAACCAGCGGTCGACGACATCGTGGCCGGCGGCGCCGGTCTCGGTGGACAGGAACTGATCGTGTTGCTTGTGATGGTGTCCGTGGCACTCGGCGTGGTGCTGGCGAGCCGACGCCGCTCAGTCGAGCCGACGGCCGACGAGGACGCCACGACGCTGGCACGAGCGGTCGGGCCCGCGGTGACAATGGCAACCGAGCAGCTGCTGACCGGCACCGATCCCCGTTCGGCAGTGCTGATGGCCTACCGAACGCTGGAGGCCAGCCTGGAAACGCACGGACTGGACCACGACCCGGCAGAGACACCATCGGAATATCTGCAGCGAGCCCTAGCCGATCTACCGCTCGACACCGCTCCGCTGCTCACGCTGTCCGATCTGTATCAGGAGGCCCGATTCTCCGCCCACGAGATCACCGTCGCCGATCAGCGGGCCGCCCAAGCTGCATTGGAACAGGTGGGACGACAACTCGAACAGCGACTGGAACAGGGGCTGGGTCACCCTGCTGGAGACCGGCCGTGAACACCAGGCGAACAGTGCTCGGCGCGGCCGTGCTTGCCATCGTCCTCGGCGTCCTCGTCGCCCTGCCCCTCGGCAGAGATCGCGAGCTCTCGGTCGAGGTGTGGCTGACCGCGGCAGCGCTGTGGTTCGCGGTGCTGACGGTGCAGGCCATCTTTCGAGCCGCTCCGGTGGCCGGCACCGGTCTGCGCTGGATATGGAGCCGAACGGCCGCCCCGGAGGAACCGCCGGTGAAATTGCCCCGGGACCTCCAGGCCCTCGAAGGCACGGTGGTAGGCGGACGCGACAGCGCGAAGGGGTTCTCCCAGCGGCTGCAGCCACGGCTCATTGCCATCGTCAGCCATGGGCTCCAAACCCGCCATGGCATCGATATGGGCCAGCAGCCCGAGCAGGCGGCAGCGGTACTTGGCGAAGATGCCTGGCTGGTCGACCCAGACGTTCAGGACCGCGCACCGGACCTGGCACAGATCCATCGGCTACTCGACCGTGCACTACCTGAGGGGGCACCGTGACACATCCCGACAGCGGGCAGACAATGAACACCGCTGCTGCATCGGAGCTCTGCGACCAGATCCTCGACGCGCTGGAGACCGTGATCGTCGGCAAGCGATCGGAGCTGGAACTGGTGCTGAGCGGCGTGTTGGCCGGTGGGCATGTGCTGATCGAAGATTTGCCGGGACTCGGCAAGACTCTGGTGGCTCGGTCGCTGGCCCAGGTCCTGGGCTTGACCGTCGGCAGGGTCCAGTTCACCCCCGATCTGATGCCGTCGGACGTCACCGGTTCGCTGCTGTATGACCAGCGTGCCTCCCAGTTTGAGTTTCGGCCGGGCCCGGTCTTCAACAACATCGTGCTTGGCGACGAGATCAACCGGGCCCCGCCAAAAACCCAGGCGGCCCTGCTGGAAGCAATGCAGGAGCGACAGGTCACCGTCGACGGCACCTCCCACCGTCTGCCGACACCCTTCGCGGTGTTGGCAACCCAGAATCCGATCGAGTTTGAGGGCACGTTTCCGTTGCCCGAGGCCCAGATCGACCGGTTCCTGCTGCGAACCTCCATCGGCTACCCATCGACCGAGGACGCGGCGGAGATCATCCGCAGGCGCCTGCAGCGAGGTACCGATGAGATTGCGCTTGCCCCGGTCACCGACGTGAACCGAGTCATCGCGCTACAAGCGGCGATGGAGACCGTTGCCGTCTCCCCGCCGATCATCGACTATGCGGTGGCGTTGGTGGAAGCGACACGAGCCGACGGCAACGTTCACGCCGGCGCAAGCCCTCGAGGGGTTGAAGCCATCATCAAGCTGGCCCGGGTGCGGGCTGTCCTCGATCGGCGAGACTTCACCACCCCCGATGATGTGAAGGCGGTGGCGATCCCCGCACTGGCACACCGGATTGTGCTTCGACCTGAACTCTGGGTCCGAGGCATCGACCCGTCGTCGGTGGTCGAGCGGTGCCTCGCGTCCGTGGCAACGCCAACCACGCTCCCGTCCGGCCACCACGGTGACACCATCCAGTGACACAACGGGCGTCGGTGCGGTTTGCCACCGCCGTGTTTCTCGCCGTTGCAGGCGCCGTTGTTGCGGTGCTGATCGGCCGACCCGATGCGGCAGTCCTCGTGTCGCCCTGGGCGGTACTGCTGGCGCTCGGACTCTCCGGGACGCGTCGGCCCGCCGCAACTGGCGCGGTCACCGCTGGCAGGGACCGTGTGCTGGCGGGCGAAGAGCTGACGGTAACAGCGACGATCAGCGGAGCGAGAGGCTGGGTGGAGACCACCTGTCAGCCGGAGGGCACGACAGCCGTTGCCGATGTCGCCCAGCCGGACCGCCCCACCGAGCTGCGCCATACCGTCACCACATCGGACTGGGGCAGCCATGACCTCGGCAGGGTCGACCTGACCATCCACGAGCCGTATGGCCTGATCGACTGGGTCGGCTCGCTGCACACGCCGGCCATGGTGAGAGTGCATCCCGGACCGATCAGCGCCAACGAGTTGCTGACGCCACGCCTTGTGCGTCGGCTGACCGGGTCGCACCTGTCTCCGGCCATCGGCCGAGGGATCGAGTACGCCGACATCAGACCGTTCGGCTCCGGTGACTCGCTTCGAGACATCAACTGGCGGGCCAGCGCCCGCTCGGACGAGCTGTGGGTGTCGGAGCGCCACCCGGACCGGGCCACCGACGTGGTGCTGCTACTGGACACCTTTACCGAATCGGGACACGACGTCCGTCGCGTACTCGGTTTGGCCGTGGAGGCGGCGGTGACCCTGGCCGAAAGCCATCTGGCGGTGAACGATCGGGTCGGGGTGATCGAGGTTGGTGGCATCATCCGATGGGTCGGGCTTGGCACCGGCAGGCATCAGCTGCAGCGGTTGACCGACGCGCTGCTCGAGACGCGGCTATACGAGAACGCAGCCGACCGTCCGCTGACCGCCATACCGCCTCGGGCGCTGCCGCCACGATCGTTCGTGGTTGCCCTGTCGCCGCTCCTGGACGAGCGGTTCGTCGCAACGGTGATGACGTTGCGGGGCGCAGGTCATGATGTGTCGGTGATTGAACATCCGCCCATCCCACCCGAGGCACTCCTGGAACGAAGCGAGTCCGAGGTGTCAGCGGTGGCGTTGCGGATCTGGGAGGCGGAACGCCAGATGTTGCGGGACCGCATGGCCCAGCAGGGTGTGGTGGTGGGCCGCTGGGCCGATGGCGAGCATCTGGACCAGGTTCTAGCGAGCATCACCGCTCGCCGTCGGGGGCAGCGGTCCGGAGCTCGGCAGTGACGCGGAGCAAAGCATGAGTGGCGAAGGGTTGACGGTGCGGCCCGGCTGGCCCGCGGCGGTCGCGGG
>CAZSTV010000012.1:0-25039 GCA_964609665.1 uncultured Acidimicrobiaceae bacterium | reverse complement strand
GCATGAGTGGCGAAGGGTTGACGGTGCGGCCCGGCTGGCCCGCGGCGGTCGCGGGAGTTGTCGTTGCGGCGGCAACCTCGCTTTGGTTGATCCGCACCGGTGAAACATGGTTGTGGCTTTCGCCTCGGCTGGTACTCGCAGGCCTCGCGCTCTACGTCCTCAGCGTTGGCATGGGGTTGCAGCGCGGCATCGGATGTGCCGCGGTACCGGTGTTGACCGCGGCGGTGTTCAGCGAGGACGTCACAGGCGGGATCGACTGGGGACGGCCGTTGATCATCGGTTGCATGTGGTACGTCGCGTCGGAGTTGGGATGGGAATCCATCGAGCGGAGCGACATCGTGGCCTCCCGCGCCGTCGGCAGCCAACGTCAGCGGGAGGTCGCCACAGTGGTGATCGTGACCATCGCCATCGGCCTCCTGGCAGCGGGGGCAGCGACGTTCGCGCCCACTCGGACGCTGCTGCTGCGAGCGTTTGCGGTCGTCGCCGTTGTCGCCGCGCTCGGCGCAGCACTCAACAGACTCAACCGCCAGGCCGAGCCTACAGAGGCTCACTCCAGCGCATGAGCCCTTCCTGGGTACAGGTAGCGACAAGCTCACCGGCTGGGGTGTAGAACCGTCCAGTCGCAAGCCCTCGGGCACCACCGGTCGACTCGACCCGCTGGTCATAGAGCAGCCATTCGTCGGCCCGTTGCGGCCGCCTGAACCACATGGCGTGGTCAAGGCTGACCCCGGTCAGGCGCTCATCGTGCCACCGGAACCCGTGCGGGAGCAGAACGTGATCGACCAGGGTGGCGTCGGACAGATAGGCCAACCCGGCCTGGTGAATTGCCGGGTCATCCGGCAGTTGCTCGGAGATTCGAAGCCACATCAGCTGCGGAGACGTATCGGCAGGCCCACCGGTGGGGTCCGGCGGATCGATGTAGCGAATGTCCATCGGCCGATCCTGCCCGGACCAGTCGGCATCGGTTTCCAGGTCGGGATGGGCGACGCAGAAGTCGATGTAGCTCATCGGCACCTCATCGGGCTGCGGTAGCGACGCTATGTCGATGTCCGGCTCCGCCCGATACTCCATCCCAGGTTCTGGCACATGGAACGAGATGATGACCCGAAAGATCTCGCGGTCGTTCTGAAAGCCGGAGACGCTTCGGTTGGCAAACGAGCGACCGTCACGGACGCGCTCGACCCGCCACAACGTCTCGCGGTCAACCTCGCCAGCCCGTAGGAAAAGTGCGTGGATCGAGTTGACCTGACGATCATCATCGACGGTGCGATGGGCGGCAGCCATGGCCTGGGCCAGCAACTGTCCGCCGTAGGTCATGCCGCTGCGCTCGGGAGCTCTGGCGCCGAGGTATTCATCGGCCGACCTGCCATCGGCCGAATCGCCATCGGCCGACCCGCCATCGGCCGACCCGCCATCGACGAGGTGCAGGAGGTCGGTGAAGACAGCAGAGGATTCAGTGGTCATCGAGGTCAGTGTCGCCCACCGGTCGGCACCCCGGCAAACGAAGTAGATTCATCGGAGATCGACGGACTGGAGCGCAGCTGATGTCAACCGCAATCGTGACGGGAGCCGGTGGTGGACTTGGACGGGCCATCGCCGTGCGCCTTGCTGAGGACGGGCATGCCATCGCCGTTGTCGACATCAACCAGACCGACGCCGAGGAGACGTGCAACGTGATCAGGGCGACCGAGACGATCGGCGATGCCGTTGCGAAACCCTATGTCGTCGATCTTCGTGACGTCTCGGCCATCGAGGCCATGGTGGCCGATGCGGAAGAAACGCTCGGACCGGTCTCGGTCCTGGTCAACAACGCCGCGGTGTTCCCGGCCGGGTCCGTCCTCGGCGTGTCACCGGAGGAGTACGACAACACCATCGCGGTCAATCAGCGCGGGTACTTCTTCGTTGCCAAAACGGTCGCTGCCTTGCTACGGGAGGCCGATCGGCCAGGGGCCATCGTCAACGTCGGGTCAATAACCCAGCACGGCGGGTGGGCCGAAATGGTCCCGTACGCAACGACAAAGGGTGCCGCGGCCACGATGACTCGGGCGCTCGCCACCGAACTCGGCCCGTTTGAGATTCGGGTCAATTGCATCGCGCCGGGGGCCTTCCCGACCAGAGCCGAGGAGATGCATGCCGACCCGGAGGCCTACTCGCAGCGCATCATCGATTCGCAAGCCCTGAAACGGCGAGGCCAGCTCACCGACGTTGCCGCCGCGGTCTCATTCCTGGCGGGGCCGGAGGCAGGCTTCGTCACCGGCCAGACGCTCAACGTGGACGGTGGATGGATCATGGCCTGAGCGGACGGCGAACCCGCCCGCCCGGCCATGAACCAGCGTGAAGTGACTACTTCTACTGCTACTTCTACTACTTCTACTGCTGCTGCAGGTCAGCTGGCGACGTCGCCGACAACCAGCTCTGGCTGCACGTTGGTGTAGTTCGGCACATCGCCCATGATCTTGGCACCGTGCTCTGCCATGGCGGCGTCGAATGCTTCCTGGCTTGAGACCATGGCCCAGCCGATGGCGGCATACTGACCGCCCTTTGCCGTGGTTGCACCCCATCCTGTGCAGGCGTCGCCGAGGGCGTCGGCCAGCATCGGCATGTGGGTCGACGTGTAGTAGTCCATGTCGAACGTCGAGTCGTCGGTCTTTGGATACATGATGTGTACAGAGATCATGGCGACAGTGTTGCACGGCTGGGCTTGTTGAACCAGAGGCGGCCACCGAACACAACGTTGGAACCGGCCAGGGCCTAACGACCTAGGGCCCCACAGGCAATGGTGTCGTCACCAACGTGGGTCCGCCTGAGCCATTCGCACGCTTCGGTCCAGTTTCGGCGACCCGATAGACCTAGTGACATACCTTGGCCTCATGGCGCAAAATCACCCATCACCATGGATCATTGGCCGAGTCGCGGTGGCATCGCTACTCATCCTGCTACTCGGCGCGGTCCCGGTGGGGGCAGAGACGCAGAGCCGCTGGGATGGCGAGATCTCGACGGCCGACGCTGCCAATCTCAGCGACGTTCCAGCCAACCAGTGGGGCCTCGCCAACATCGACCCGGGGTCGGAGTTTTTCCAGTACTACTCCCACGCTTTGGCCATCACCCAAATCGGTGACCGCCTGTATGTCGGAGGCAAGTTTCAAGACGTCACGAACGGTCGCCGGACCGAGTCCCAGCCGTATCTCGCCGCCTTCGACGTGGATACCGGGGCCTGGATCGAGTCGTTCGCACCGGACATCGACTGGTCGGTCTTCGCCCTCGCCCCCTCCCCCGGAGGCGACCGACTGTTTGTCGGAGGCGAGTTCACAACCGCAGGTAAGGCCGGCACCGCGGCCTTCGTCGCCCTTGACCCGACCACCGGACAGGTCGATGAGAGCTTTGACATTCAGGTGACCCGAGAGTGGAGTGATCTGGCGCCCCGAGTCCACGCTATGGACGTTCACGAGGACTGGCTGTACATCGGCGGGGCGTTCTCTCACGTCACCGGAACCAACGTCCGCCTGCAATCGTCACGAGTCGCCCGGATCTCGCTCTCGACCGGTCAGCCGGATGTGAACTGGAAGCCGTACGTCTCCGGCGGTTCGATCTGGGAAATCGAGGCGAGCACTCGGGGCGACCGTGTCTACCTTGGCGGCACCCACCTGCTCACGCAGGGCGAGGTCACAAAGGGTTTCAGCGTCGTTGACACCACCACCGCCCAGCTCGTGCCGGGAATCCCGCTCGACTACGGCGTGACGAATCACACCCATCGAGGTGGCATTGAGGGGTACGTCTTCGTCGCCGCCATCGTTGAGGTCGGCAACCGGGTCTTCACCGGTGGCCAGAAGCACAACTTGGTCTTTGCCAAGCGCGGCAACATGACCGTTCTTCGGACTCATCAGACAAACAAATGGACCGCTGACTTCGGCGGTGGAGACTTCCAAGCCATCGCCGTTGCCGGCGACGTGCTCTTTGCCAGCTGTCACTGTTGGGGGCTGGTGCATGAACTCGGCACCGACTACTACCGCCCGGCTCGTGGTGTACTGGCATTCGATGTGAACAGCGGCGACCATCTTGAGGACTACGCCCCGGAGATGACTGGCGCCGACGGCCCATGGGCCCTCCACGTTGCCGACGATGACTGCCTGTGGATCGGCAGCGACATCGCACGGTCCGGTGGGGTCCGCACCAACGGACTCATCCGACACTGTCCATCCGACGGACCACGAACCCCGGTAAACCGACCGCTGCCCACCGATGTTCCCGTAGCGCCACAGCCTCCGGTCACCCCGACGGGCCTGAGCGTTGCTGCCCAGGGTGGCGATGCCGTGCTGAGCTGGGATCCGGTGGCCGGAGCTGCCAGCTACATCCTGTACCGCAACGGCACCTACATCGGGTGGACGGCCAGCACGACCTTTAGCGACACGGCGGCTCCCGCCGGTTCGCTGAGCTATCAGCTTCGAGCGGTGAACAACATTGGTCGCAGCGACAAGACCGATGGCGTGGCCATCACCGTGCAAGCCGGGACCGCACCGGCGACGCCTGCACGGTTGCGGGCAACGGTGGATGGCGACACGGTCACCCTGAGGTGGCGAGCGGTCGACGGCGCCCGGTCCTATCTCATCTACCGAAACGGCGCCTACGTCGGCTGGACCTCAACCAATAGCGCGGAGCGCATCGGTGTCTCTGCGGGCGATCATCGCTACGAGATCAGGGCCACGAACGAACACGGCCGCAGCGACAAGACACCCAGCATCACCGTGAGCGTCGGCTAGACGGCGCTGGCCCGGCGCTGGCCTGACGTTGGCAGTGGATCATCACCCGCCGCCCGCCTGGGCGTCGGCGGTGACCGATATCGCGCTTCGGCTGTTGGTGGCGTCGCCGAGTTGATCAACCAGTGCCACGGCGACGTCCGCCCGGTCGATCTTGGTGATCGGCCCGGTGTTGGTCGCGGCGTAGGTGCCGGTGCCCGGCCCGTCTTTCAGGACGGCGGGTCGAACGATGGTCCAGTCGAGAGCGCTCGGCTCGACGATCGCTTCCTGGGCGTGGTGATCGGCGAAAACATTTCGGAGCATGGTGCGGAACAGCAGCCGCGAGGACCACGGGATCTGCTCCCAGCTCTCCCCAACCCCGGCTGCAGACATTACAACCAACCGGTCGACGCCCGTGGTCACCATCTGGTCGACCACCATCTTCGTCCCGAGAGCCAAGGTGGTCTTGTCCCGCAGGCCGGTGCTCCCAAGGCAGACGATCACCGCATCCTGCTCAGCGAGCGCAGCGTTCACCGAGTCGACATCGAAGACATCTCCACGGTGCGTCTTGAGACGTGAGTCGTCGATCTCGATTCGATCGATGGAACGCCCGAAGCCGGTGACCTCGTGCCCGGCATCCAACGCTTTCCGCAACACCTGTTGGCCGGTCTTTCCTGTCGCCCCGAACACAATGACTCGCACGATCTGCCTCCTCGTTCGCACGCCAGCATGACCCATTGAGACGGTCCGGGAAAGACGACGCCTACGACGGTAGGTCCGAGGACACGGGACGAGGGTTGTTGTTGAAGGTTGCGGCCGACCCATTAACATATTAGCATATGACTATATGACAGAGGTCGAGGCAGCGGCGGAGCTGCTCAAGGCGTTCGCCCATCCCCTGCGGTTGGCGATCATTCTTGAGGTCCAGCACGGCGAGCGATGTGTCCACGACCTCACCGAGGCCCTCGGCAGCAGCCAACCCCTGATTTCGCAACACCTCAAGATTTTGCGCCAGGCCGGCGTACTCGAAGGCCGACGCCGCGGGCGCGAGATCGCATACTCCATCGCTGACCACCACGTCACCCACATCGCGCTCGATGCAATCGAGCACGCAAAAGAAAGGAATCCCTCATGAGTACCTGCACAACCCATGTCGACCACACCCACACCCACGGGCCGGACTGCGGGCACGTCGCCGTAGTCCACGGCGACCACACCGACTTCATCCATGACGGCCACGCCCACCACCAGCACGACGGCCACTGGGACGAGTGTGAACTGCCCCACGTTGAGGCCGAGGATCATGGCGACCACGTTCACGGTGAGGGCTGTGGCCACGAGGCCATCCCCCACGGCGACCACGTCGACTACCTCCACGACGGCCACCGCCATGCCGTCCACGGCAGCCACTACGACGAGCACTAGGGGCTAGCCACCCACCACCAAATCATCCAACAACAAAACCTCGAGTATTGGGAATGAGTCCCATTCCCAATACCATGATCAGATGGACCTGGATGACTATCTCGAGCAGGTAACGCTGATGGATTGCAGCGGACAGGTCACCCATCGCCTGACGCTGCAGATCGACGGCACCGTCAAGGTGCAGATCGGTCAGCTTGAGGTAGTCGTCGATCCATCGACGCTCGAGCTACGGCCTACCGCACGCCAGCTCGGTCTTGGCGAATACGGCCACGATCAGGTTCTCGACCTCGCCTGCAACCTGGCCCGCGGCGGCTAGCCCGGCCCGACAGTGTTCAGAGGCATGCAGTACAGGTACCCGCCACATCGAGTCGGTGGGCGCTCGCTTCGAAGGCGGTGTCGTTCATCGCCTCAGCCAGTGCTCGCTCAATAATCTGCTCAACTGATGGCGGCAGGTTGAAGTCATCGACGATCCCGCAGGAAGTGCAGATCGTGTGGTGGTGATGTCCGAGAATGTCTTCGGAAAACTCATAGCGGGTCAGCTCGTCGGCCCCAATCACCCGCCGTACGAGATGGACCGATTCGAGATCGGCGAGGTTTCGGTAGACCGAGCTCTGCCTCAACCGAGGCTCGAATTTCAGTAGCTCGGCAATCGTCGCTGGCCTGGCAGCTTTGAGAAGCAGTTCGACCAGGTCCCGTCGCCCCTGGGTGTACAGCTGGCCGGCTTCGTGAAGCCGGCCAGCGACCAACTCATGCGCGTCCACCGATTGCCTCCCCATTGCCGCGGTCGGCCTCTGGTACCGACCGACGGGGCGGCGGCATCGACAAGACGGACTCGTGCTCGAGATCGACCCCGGTGAGCGCCCGGGTGATGCGCGTCGCCGCCCGCTGAGCCCCCCACAGGTTGCCAGCGGCCGGCCCCAGGGCCAGCGTCGCGAGGCGACCCATAACATAGACCGGATGAGGACCGAGCCGGAGATTCTCGTCGGTGATCGGCAGGCTTGCGAGCAGAGGAGCATCGGCGACAAGATCTGGCATGCGGGCGTTGTCGATGTCCGGCGTGGTGCCGGTGGCCAGCCAAACCCGGTCGGCCATCAGGGTCGTCTGGTTTTCAAGCGCAAGCACGCACGACCCGCTGAGGTCGATACCGGCCGCCTTGACGTTGTCGTCCTCGTGCACGACGAGCTGGCCCTTGTCGATCAACTGGTCCAAACTCTCGCGCATCCAGGGCGGAATCGTCCCTCCGCCGCGGGCCGCTTGCGCCGTGCGCAGGCGACTCGCTGGGTCACAGTCGTCATCGAAGGCACTGAGGAAGCGGGGACCCAGCCAGCCGGGATCGGTGTCGAAATCACGGGTCTCAAGGGCCCGCCGGCTGACGAGGTGAATGCTGGCCCCGCGCGCCGCAGCGCCACACGCGAGGTGACTCGCAGTGAGTCCCCCACCGACGATGACCACTCGCTCACCCTCAAGGTCGGGAAGGGTGCGTAGATCGACGTCGCTCCCGTAGACGATCAGACCGGCCCGAACCCCAAGAAGCGGCCACACCCACTCGGGAATCACGCGTTGATGAGGGTTGGTCGCCACCACCAGGTGTTCCGCTCGAATCTCGCCCTCGCCGGTGAGGACCAAAAGGCCACGCCCCTCGCGGCGGACGGCCTCGGCCCTGCCTGCGAACGGATTCTCCAGGCCGAC
The DNA here is from genome assembly GCA_964609665.1 of uncultured Acidimicrobiaceae bacterium. Lineage (GTDB taxonomy): Bacteria > Actinomycetota > Acidimicrobiia > Acidimicrobiales > SZUA-35 > JAHELU01. The sequence goes on along the minus strand of CAZSTV010000012.1, from coordinate 17,192 downwards.
AGACTCGACCAGATCCGAACAAAAGGAACTAAACGCTCCTGTTGTCGGAGGGTCATATGGCAGACCCGAACGAGACAAACCGCAACGCTCGATGTAGTCCGACATCTCGTACGGATCGGGCGCCGGGTGGTGCACGATCGGGGAACGCAACGCATCGATCTCGGCCCGAGCGAACTGCTCATGCCATCCCGCCATCCATGCACCGGTCGGATCGACGGTGGTCACAGCCATTTGCGGACAAGCTCGTCGAAGGTGAACTGCGGCCGCCAGACCGTGGGGTCCGGCCCCGAGGATGCATACCTCAGCGTCGACCGGTGCGGATGACGACGTCATAGCCACACCGTATCAATAATGAGAACCGTTCCCAATTCCGATTCCCCCAACTGTGAGATTGGCTCTCGATCTCCGGAGGTTTTACCATGGCTCCGCGGCAAAGCGTTCGAAACAAGCCAAACGCGGAGGCCGGGTAACCCCGAAGGGAACGCGGCCAGCGGGATACGTCCCCAAAGCGCCAGCCGAGAACGGCTGCTGCAACTCCTGCACACCCAGCCCGCCTCGCCGATCGCTCTGATCGGCCCCTTGGCCGGACCGCTGAACCAGTAGCAGGCCAGCTACAACCTAGCGCTCACCGTTCGTCCGGAAGGCACTACGGATCTCGCTGCGACTCTCTGCGCTCGCGAGACAGTCGACCATCGTGAGCGCCATCGTAAGCGCTCCATCGATGACGGCACGGTCGCCCTCCTCGCCTCCAGCAAAGACCTCGAACTCCGGGGTGTGGATCGCCGTGCCCTCCGGCGCCACCTTGATCATGGGATGGATCGACGGAACGGCGTAGCTCACATTGCCCATGTCGGTCGAGCCGACAACCATCGCCCCCTCCTCTTCCGGGAGGGGGTGGCGGCCAGCGTCCATGGCGTTCTGGACATACAGCTCAAGCAAGGGGTGGTTGTCCAACATGTCATAGAACGGTGGATCGACCCAGTGAGAGGTCATCTCACAACCGGAGCGGCCGGGGCGGCTTGCAGCGTCCAGATTAGGACCCTGGTTCTGGCTCGTTCGCGACGGTAATGACGACGAGGTCGGTCGGGCGCTGTCGCTCGTTATCGAACAGCGGCGTCAGCTCGGCCCGTGCCCCAACAACCTGGACCAGGACCTGTTCGCCGTAGTCATCGTGGTCATCGGTCAGGTCGATAACGCCTTTGGCCCTGGCGATGGTGCGATCGGGAAACCGTGCCGGAAGACCAGCGATGACCGCATCGAGGTCGTCGCGGGTCAGCGGCCCATCGACGGGGACCGTCTGCGTCTCGTGGAGGTCAAACAGTGTCGGCCCCGGGATGCCCGCAGCGTCGCGGCCGTGATGGCCGCCAAGGGCCAGAAAGCGGCCGAGCGTTCCCGGCTCACGGCGCCCGAGGCTGCCATCGATGATCGGGGTGGTTGGGGCGAGCGTTGTGAGCCGTTGGCGCGCGGTTGCGATCGCATCGGGGCTTGCGAGATCCGCCTTGGTGAGCACGAGGAGATCAGCAACTCTGATCTGACCCTCCATGTGGAGCCGAACCCACTCGGGGAGACGGTTGTCGAGCAGCTGATCGACTGCGACAACGATGACCACGCCATCGAGCAGGAACCCGGCCGACCGGCCCCAGGGAATCACGTTCTTCGGCTCGGCGATACCCGAGAGTTCGATGACAAGGTGGTCAGGCGGTTCGGGGCGGCTCCGGATGGCGTCCAACGCTTTGCCCATGTCATCGATGGACGTGCAGCAGACGCAGCCGTCGGTGAGCTCGATCGAGTCGCCATCGCAACCTTTGATCAGCGCAGCGTCGATGTTGATCGCTCCGGCATCGTTGACGACGACGCCGATCGGACGCGTCGAGACAGCCAACACCTCGTTGATCGCCGTGGTCTTACCAGCACCGAGGTAGCCGCCAACAAAGGTAATCGGCACCCGCTGCCCGTCCCATGGGAGAAAGTCCGGCTCTCGATAGGCCACCCCTCGACCCTACCGGACCCGTAGACCGAGACCTGATCAAATAATGAGAATAGGAATCATTCTCATTACTGGCTAGAGTTCAGCGTGTGCCCCCGATCGATGCCTGCAACGACCAGCAGATTCACCGGCTCGCAGTTCGGCTAGCGCCAAAGCCGTGACCACCCAGCTCGAACGCATCGTCGCCGGCGAGGCCAGGAGTGAGGCCAAGAATGAGGCCCGTGGCGATTGGACGTGGAGTCGCCGACCCGCCCTCATGATCATGGCGGTCACGCTGGTCGTGTCGGTCGTCCTCGCAATCGGACTCGGCCCTGTTTGGGTAGCGCCGTCAACCGTTCTTCGAATCATCGGCCATCACACGATCGGACTTCCCGGGAATGTGACCTGGGCGAGGACCGACGATGCGATCATCTGGCAGGTCCGACTACCGCGGGTTCTGCTCGGAGCGATCGTTGGAGCAACCCTCGGCGTTGTCGGAACAGTCCTGCAAGCTCTCGTCCGCAATCCGCTGGCAGAGCCGTACATTCTCGGGGTCAGTTCGGGTGCGTCCACCGGAGCGGCGGCGGCAATCCTCTTCGGCGTCGGTGCCGGACTCGGTGCCCACGCCGTCTCACTTATGGCGTTCCTGGGCGCCTTAGGTGCCCTGGCGTTCGTCTTGGCCCTCGCTCGCTCGACCGGCCGAATCACGCCGTCCCGGATGTTGGTTGCCGGGGTCGCCGTCAGTTATCTATTGAGCGCCGCCACCAGCTTGCTGATCCTGTTTGCCGAGAGCGCTGAAGGCGCCAGAGCGGTGATGTTCTGGCTCCTCGGTTCGCTCGCCAACGCCGATTGGTCGACACTGCCCGTCGGGTACCTCGGCATGAGCGGCGGCCTCGGGCTGGTGTTCTGGTGGCGACGCCGGCTCGACCTGCTCGCTCTGGGAGACGAGACGGCGATGGCCAGCGGCATCGACCCCGAACGTACGCGACTGGTGCTCGTAGTGGTGGTTGCGCTGTGTGTCGGATTCGCCGTGTCGCTGTCAGGTGGCATCGGATTCGTCGGTCTCGCCGGGCCCCACATCGCACGACGACTCATCGGCCCGATCCACCGTCATCTGATCCCCGCCGCCGCCGCACTTGGCGCCCTCATGTTGATATGGGCCGATGTGGTGGCCCGGATGGCGCTCCAACCGCGCGAACTGCCGATCGGCGTCGTGACCGGGGTCCTCGGGGCCCCGGTCCTCATCGCCCTTGTTCGCAAGCTTCCCCACAACACCTGAGCGCGATCGCGCCCACGAAAGGAAACCGTGAAACTACCAACCTTCAAGCTGCGGACTGCCGCCCTACTCGCTTCTTTCGCCGTGCTAGCGGCGGCCTGCGGCGACGGCAACACGGCCGAGGACGCCACCTCCGGTTCCGAGCAAGACACCGAGGAGCCACAGGGGCCTGAGACCGCCGACGATGACGACCAAGCCGCCGCAAACGAGTTCCCACTGACCTTCACAAACTGCGGTGAGACCATCACCCTGGACTCGCCCCCGGAACGGGTAATGCTCATGGAGGCCGCCGCTCCCTCGCTGCTGTTTGCGGCAGGGGCCATGGACCGGGTGATCGCCCGCATCGAGGACTTCCCCGAGGAGTACTACACCACCGAGGAACTCGCTCAACTCGACGACATTCCCGCACTGATCGCGGAAGCCACCTCCACCGGCGGTGTCGAAGTCTCGGTAGAGGAGATCATCAGCCTCGATCCCGACCTCGTTCTCGGCTACGACACCGCGACGGTCACCCACGAGTCGCTGGCCAACGTCGGCATCCAGCTCTACGTAATGCCTCCGTTCTGCGACAACCCACCCACCCCCTCGTTCGAGAGCATCGTGGAGGAGGTCCGCTTCTACGGAAAGTTGTTCGGTACGAGCGAGGTCGCCGACGCCAACGCCGCAGCGCTGGAGTCCGCCGTCGCCACAGCGGCCGATTCCCCAATCGCTGAAGGCAAGACGGCCGCAGCACTGTATGTAAGTTCAGATGGCAGCGCTATCTATGCGTACTCCTCACTCGGCATGGTCCACCCCCTGATGGTTGCGCTCGGGATGGACAACGTTTTTGGCGAACTCAGCGAGCGAGTTCCTGAAGTGTCAATCGAAGAGGTCATCGGCCGCAACCCTGACGTTCTCGTCCTGCTCTATGACGACACGGGTCTGAGCCCTGAGGAGATCGGCGCGCTCGTCACCGATCTACCCGGTGCCGACAGCATCACCGCCGTGTCCGAGGGCGCCGTCTATCCGCTGCTCTTCAACTTCGCAGAGCCACCTACGCCACTCGTGGTCGATGGCCTCGCCGAACTGGGCGACCAAATCTCCGGGTAGCAGACGATGCTCACCGCCACCGATATCGACCTCCGTCTCGGTGCCACCGACGTTCTGTCCGGGGCGCATCTCTCAACGCGCTCTGGGCAGGTCGTCGGTTTGATCGGACCGAACGGGAGCGGCAAGTCATCGATGCTCCGCTGCCTCTACGGAATGCTTCGCCCGAACAGGGGCGCAGTCCTCATCGACGAGACAGCAATCGGCGCGCTACCCCAACGTGAGGTTGCCCGCTCGATCGCCGTGGTCTCCCAAGACGCTGCGCCTGACGAAATCGATATCGGGGTCGGCGAGTTCGTGTTGCTCGGTCGTCATGTTCATCGCGGTGACCACCAGAGCTTCACCCAAGACGACCGCGCTACCGTCCTCGACGCCCTCCGCCTCGTCAACATGTCGGGATTCGCCGAACGTAGACTTCAGGAGCTGTCAGGCGGCGAGCGTCAGCGGGTGATGATCGCCCGCTGCCTCGCCCAACAGAGCCCGATCATGTTGCTCGACGAACCAACCAATCACCTCGACATTCGCTACCAGCACGAGGTCTTGGCGCTTGTACGTAGCCTTGCGCTCGATACCATCGTCGTTCTGCACGACCTCAACCTCGCCGGGCGCTACTGCGATCATCTCGCCCTCCTCGACCAGGGCCGGATCGCCCATCAAGGACTTCCGACCGAAGTCCTGCGAAGCGAGGTGCTCGAACCCGTCTATGGCATCGAGGTCCGGCGGCTGGCCGACGGGCCGCACCCGTACCTCGCCTTCGGACCGCCACAGTGAAGTTCGAACAGCAATGAGAGATATCCCAGATCCAGCAGCGGACGACCAGACCCCGCGGGTCCTCATCTGTCGCGGCTGCTGCTGCGGGTCAGCGGACAAGCATCCGGACACCGATCACGATGAGCAGGTGGCGGCCATCTCATCGGTCGCCCATACCCGCATCGTCGACTGTCTCGACGAGTGTCTCTACTCAAACGTGGTGGTCGTACGGCCCAGCCCCGGAGAGTCGGTCTGGCTCGGCAGGCTCAACAGCTCGACTCTCACATCAGAGCTCTGCGACTGGCTAGACGCTGGGGCGCCGCAACCCCTACCGCCGATCCTCGACGTGTTCGCCTTCACTCCCCGAGGTCGAGCCTGACAAGACCACCGTCGGCCCGACCGACGAGAAGGCTCTCGTCATCCACCCAGCAAAGGCGACTGGTGGCCACATCGGATTCGAGCGCCCGTACGGGCGACAGTTTCTGGCCAGCTTGCGTCGGACTCGCCCACACGATGGTGCGACCGTCTCCCCCACCGGTGGCAATCATCGATCCCGACGGATTCCAGGCCAGGTCCTCGATGTGCTTCTCGTGGCCGGAACCCTCGGCGGGGGCAGTACCTGCTGGTCCGCGCCCACCGAAGTTCCAGATGTTCAGATCGCCGAGGCACGCGACGGCGAGCCATCGACTGTCATGACGAAACGCAAGCCGTTCAATCTTGGACGGGTAGCCGGACATCGCTAGATCTTTGCCACTCCAGAGTTTCCATAGCTGCACCGTGGCGTCCTGAGCGCCAGCGCAGGCCCATTTCCCGTCCGGCGAGATGACAAGCGCCAGTAGCGAACCTTTCCAGTCGAAACGACGGCGCCGACCCGCTCGTTTGCCAACCACGTCGTGCCACCCGACGCCACCGTAGGCGGCGGCACCAACCCGACTCCCGTCAACCGACCAGGCGACGGCGGTGACCGTCGAGGGCTGATCGTCGAAGTCGTGGAGAATGACGCCATCGGGGTCGGTGACGAGGAGGCGCCGACCGGCACCTATGGCGAGCACGGGCGAAGCGGGTGACCACGCGAGCCCGGTTACCCAGTCCGATACCGCAATCACAGCTAGAGCCGTGCCGATACGATTGTAGATTCGGACATGCCCGTCCTGGCCCCCGACGGCAACCAGGGCACCGTCCGCCGACCAGGCTGCGCTCAGCACGCCCATCTCGTGCCGTTCCAGCGGAATGGCCCAGCCATCATCGGTTGCGATCAGCGATGCGTCACCGCCGAGGGAGCCGACGACGACCTGGTCGCGCTCAGGGTGGACCTGCAGAACATGTATGTAGTCGGTGACGTGCACCCGCCACCGGGCAATGGGAGTAGTGTCCGTGTCTGTGTCGGTCATACCAGGCAGGACCGGAAGCTGGCTTCGAGCGAATCCCTGTCGAGATTGCGACCGATGAACACCAGCCGGTTGCGCCGTTCCTCTCCGTCGCGCCAGGTTCCGTTCGGTTGACCGTCGAGGAGCATGTGGACGCCCTGGAATACGTAGCGGTCATCCCAGCCGGCGATCGACAGGATCCCCTTTGAACGGAATATGTCCGTGCCCTTCGTCATGAGCAAGTTGCTGAGCCATGCGTTCAGCCGCTCGAGATCGAGATCGCCATCGGCCTCAAACCCCACCGAGGTGACGCTCAGGTCGTGCTGGTGTTCGGCATCGGGATCGAGGAAGTCGGGCTCGTCGGCCAGGACCCGGTCCAGTGAGAACGCACCGACCTCCAAGATGGCGTCGAGATCCACTTTGCCGTGTTGGGTACGAACGATTGGAGCCAGGGCGTTGACCTCCCGGATGCGGGTCTCAACCTCGGCCAGCTGGCCGGCGTCGGCGAGATCGATCTTGTTCAACACGACCCGGTCGGCGAAGGCGAGCTGTTCGACGGCCTCGTTCTCCACCCCCTCGGGCTTTTCATCGTCGAGATGCGGGATCAGATGCTTGGCGTCGACCACGGTGACGATGGCGTCGAGCCGGAGCTGGGCGGACATCTCGTCGTCGACAAAAAACGTTTGGGCCACCGGTGCAGGGTCGGCCAGTCCGGTGGTCTCGATCAGGATCTGGTCGAACTTGTCTTTGCGGCGCATCAGGTTGCCGAGGATGCGGATCAGGTCGCCTCGCACCGTGCAACAGATACAGCCGTTGTTCATCTCGAAGATCTCTTCTTCGGCGTCGAGCACGATGGCGTCGTCGATGCCAACCTCACCGAACTCGTTCTCGATCACGGCTATCCGCTTGCCGTGCTGCTCGGTGAGGATGTGATTCAACAGCGTCGTCTTGCCAGCACCGAGGAAGCCGGTCAACACCGTCACAGGAACTCGTTCATCTACCATCACCACATCGCAACCGAAATGATAATGGTTCCCATTCTCTATACTGTAAAACGCGTCTGCATCCGCTGGTAGCTGCACCGTCGGTCGCTGCCGCAGTGATCAGTGGCGCCTGGTCCAGATGCCGGTGCACTCCGGAACCCGGCTCCAGCCGTTCTCCGTCACCGTGGCCGCAAAGTCCTGGCCAAAGAAGCCACCGGTCACATCGGCGGCTTCTTCGGTAGAGGCGAACTTGTAGTCGGTACGGATCGACGTCCGCTCGAACCCCAGCGATGTCTCCATCCACCGGTAGTACTCGACGAGGTCGGCCGGCGGGTTCGGCTCTTCGTGACCGGTGCCCAGCGTCTCGATCAACACGATCGAACCAGGCTGGCGGACCACCCGTTCCGCTTCGTCGACAAAGCCGGACACCACCACCTGCCAGTCGTCGGGAGACCATTCCCGCTGGTGGGCGAACACCCAACCGGCGATGGCCACGTCGAAACGGTCATTGGGAAAAGGTAGGGCCGCTGCCTCGGCCCGGCAGAACGTGACCGGCCGGTTCCGATCTGCCAGCTGCGCCGCAACGGCGATCATGGCGTCGGACGGTTCGGTGGCCGCCACCTGCGCCCCGGCCTGGTCGAGCAGGCGGGTGACGCGACCGGTGCCCGCCCCAATCTCGACCACAGCGGCGCCTTCGAGGTCAACCAGTTCGGCCAACGCCGTTGGTAGGTTGCCGTCAACGTCTTCGGCACCGACCAGCTGCTGGTATCGATCGGCGTTGGAGCGGTAGACCGAGTGATAGTCCATCCCGGATTCTACGCCCACTCAAGTGGCCGAAACGGTCAGCCCGGTCAAGCCCCGGATGACAAACGTCTGGTGGTAGTCAGGTTCTTCTACCAGTTGGAGATCCGGGAAGCGGGCAACAAGACCCGACACCGACTGCGCAAGTTCCTGTCTGGCCAAAGGCGCCCCGATGCAATAGTGGATGCCGCCGCCAAAGCCGATGTGGGCCGGATCGTTCCGGCCGATGTCGAAGGTGTCCGGGTTCTCGAACCGGCGGGGGTCCCGCTGGACGGCCCCGAAGAGCATGGCAATCTCGTCGCCGACCGCCAGCTTCTGACCGCCAATCTCCGCCCCGGGCTCCAACACCCACCGCTCAAACAACTGCAGGGGTGAATCCCACCGCAGCAGCTCCTCCACCGCGGCTGCAGGCGCCACCGAACCGTCGGTGAGACGCTGCCACTGGTCGCGGTGGTGCATCAGCGCCCGGAATCCGTTGCCAAGCGTGTTGACCGTCGCCTCGTGGCCCGCTTCCGCCACCACCATCGTGGTGCAGATGATCTCGTCCTCGGAGAGCGTCTCGCCGCCGTCTTCAACCTGGACCAACGCCGACAGCAGCAGGTCATCGGGGCGCCGTCGTTTCTCAGCGATCAGCTCCCGGGTGTAGTCGATGTATTCTCCAGCGGCCCGATCAGCGGCCCGCTGCACCTCTTCGGTGGCGGACAGTTCGTACATCTTCACGATTGCGTGGGACCACTCGAGGAGACGGTCCGCGTCCGAGACGGGAACGCCCAGCATCGAGCAGATAACCGCCACCGAATACGGCTGGGCGTAGTCGGCAAGCAGATCAAAGGTGCCAAGGTCTTGGCACTGGTCGATCAGGTCCTCGGAGAATGAGCGGATATTGTCCTCCAGCTTTGCCACCGCGCTCGGGGTGAACACCTTGGAGATGAGCCCACGCAGCCGGCTATGGTCCGGAGGTTCCAGGCACAGCAGCGACCATCGTTCGTGCTGGTTGAACCGAGCCCAGCGTGGGTCGGGTCCGCTACGCCCGAACTCGGCATGGCTGAAGCGGTGGCTGTAGTCCCGCCCCATGCGCCGATCTCGCAGCGCCGTGACAACATCATCAAACCGGGTGACCATCCACTGCCCACTCCCCTCGTTCCAGAAGATGGGCGTTGCCTCTCGAAGCGCGCCAAGCACCGGGTACGGGTTGGCGATGAACGCCGGATCGGCAACGTTGAACCGGCGGATCAGTTCGTCAAGCTCGGTCACCGTTCGAGCCTATGTCGGCCGAACAGAATCAGGTTTCGCCCCGACGGTAGATCTCGCCAAGGCTGCGTGGCGTTTGCAAGTTCTGGCTGGCGAAGATCAGCACCAGAAGCACCAGGGCGTACGGCATGGTGTTCGGCAACCAGTCCGGTGCGGCATCGGTCAGCAGATACCAGCCGAGAGCGACAACGCCGACCAGCAGCGCAAGACCAGCGTCAACCTTTCTGGCTTTGCGGAACGCCCATATCGCAACCGCTCCAAGTGCGATGGCGATGACGAGGAGCAGCGAGCGGGTGGCAGAACCGTCGAAGTCACTGAAGGAAAGGCTGAGCGGGTAGCTGAACAACAGCGCCCCGAACAGTACGCCCGATGCCCGCCAGTTGCCGAAGATCACGGCCGCGAGGGCAATGAAGCCTCGACCCTGGGTTTGGCCTCCTCGGTAGATCCCGGTCAGCTCCAGGACGATGAACGCACCGGCGAGACCGGCGAACGCTCCGCTGAGGATCACGGCGATGTAGCGCTGACGGTAGATGTTGACGCCAAGCGACTCACCGGCGTGTGGGTTTTCGCCGGAGCTGCGCAGCCGCAGACCGAGCTTGGTCTTCCAGAGTGCCCATGAGGTCAGCGCGGCCAACGCCAGTCCGAGCACGGTGAACCAGCGGAGTTGGAACACCAGGCCACGAGCCATGCCCGCCATGTCGGAGAGCCAGAACCAGTCCTTGTCCTCCAGCCAGCCGAGCCCGTCCGGTGAGCGCCATTCGCCGATGGGACCACCGGCCAGGAACGGTGCGGTGAAGTCACCGATGCCGTCAACCCGCGGGGACTGGGTCTGCGACCCACCCTCGTAGTTGACCAGGATCCGTTCGCTCAGGTACCGCGTCAGGCCCGGACCGAGGATGTTGATTGCCACACCGGAGATGATCTGGTCCACGCTGAACTGCACAGTGGCGATGGCGTGGAGCAAGCCGCCGAGCGCACCGGCGGTAAGACCGGCGATCAGACCGGCCCACGGACCCCAGTTGAACGCACCCCAGGCACCGGCCCACGTACCGAGGATCATCATGCCTTCGAGGCCGATGTTCACGATGCCCGCCCGCTCGGAGATGAGACCACCAAGCCCGGCGAGCACGATTGGCATTGACCACTTCAGCATGGCCGACGATGAACCACTTGAGGTGAGCAGTTCGGTGTCGCTGAACGACTGCACGGTGGTGAGGACCAAGATGCCAAGGGCGGCCAGGATGGGCCACCGCAACCACGCGGGTGAGTTCTTGTAGATGTCGGTCATGCCGCACCTCCCGCCGCCAGCGAAGCTCGGCGTATTTCATCCTGTTGCCTCACCCGGTTCACCACCTCATATGCGATCACCGCTGCCAACAGAATCACGGCCTGCATGATCACCACAATCGACGCCGAGGCGTCGCCCTGCACCTGGAGCACCGCGGCCGAAGAATCGAGGAAGCCGAAGAGCACGGCTGCGATGGCCATGCCGGGTGCGGCGGTGCGCCCGAGCAGTGCGACCCCGATGCCACCGAAGCCAAGGCCTCGCACAAAGCCCTGGTCGTAGGAGTGGTTGTCCGAGAGGATTTCCGGCATACCAACAAGACCGGCAACCGCTCCGGAGAGCGCCATGGCGATGAGCACCATCTTGACCGGTGGCACTCCGGCCGCCCTGGCGGCGAAGGGATTCATTCCGCTGGCCCGCAGGTCGAAGCCGAAGCGGGAGCGGTTGACGAGGACGTGGTAGGCAACGCCGAGCAGGATGGCGATGGCGAACATGCCGGTCAGGCGGCGACCCTTACCGATCTCCCTGGTCACCAACTCGAAGACGCCGTTTAGGTTTGGCAGCCAGCCGGACTCGTCGATGACGGGGGTTCCGGCGTTGGCCTGATTGGTGTCATCGATGACGCTGGGGAAAATGGCGGCGATGATGCCGCCGATGGCGATGAAGTTCAACATGATGGTGCTAATGACCTCGTTCACGCCCCTGGTCACCTTCAACAGTCCGGCGAGGCCCGCCCAGAGCGCTCCGACGATCATGGCGGTTGCAATGATGACCAGCACGTGGAGTACGGGCGGAAGCGAGACGTTGGCCCCGACGACGGCCGCAAAGAACGCGGCGAGAACGTACTGGCCCTCAAGGCCGATATTGAACAGGTTCATTCGGAAGCCGATGGCCGCCGCCACTCCGGCGATGAACAGCGGTGTTGCCCGGTTGAGAGTGTCGATGAACGTCTCGAGCTTCCAGCCGTTGCGGAGCATGATTTCGTACGTATCGATCGCATTGCTGCCAGACAGCTGCAGCACGAGCGACGAGACGATGAGGGCGAAGACCACCGCCAACAGCGGGGCGGCCGATGCCAACAGGATCCTTCTCGGCGTCAAACTCTTCACGCTTGCTCCTCGAGTGCGGCACCGGTCATGTAGCTGCCGAGCGTTCGAGGGGTCACCTCAGCTGGGTCGAGGGTGGCGACGAGCTTGCCGTGGAACATCACGACAATCGTGTCGGAGAGTCCGATCAGCTCATCAAGGTCGGCGGAGATGAGCAACGTGGCCAGTCCGGACGCCCGCGCCTCGCGTATGTCGTTCCAAACGTCGGACTGGGCGCCAACGTCAATGCCGCGGGTCGGATGGGAGGCAATCAGCACCGTCGGGTTTGCTGTCATCTCCCGGCCGAGGATCAGCTTCTGTTGGTTGCCGCCCGATAGCGCCCGAGCGGCAACGTCGACCGAGGGCGTGCGAACGTCGAACTCTGAACGGATGACTTCGGTCTGCTCACGAGAGCCCGCCCGATTGATCCAGAAACCCTTGGCGTATGGCGGCTTCGTTTGGTGACCGAGCGCCGCGTTTTCCCACAGCGGTGCATCAAGGAGCAGCCCCTCGCGGTGGCGGTCCTGGGGCACGTAGCCGATGCCGGCATCCCTCCGGTCCCGCACCGATTGGCTGGTGACGTCATCTCCCTCGAGACGGACCGAGCCGCTGTCCGCGGTTCTTGTACCCATGATCGCCTCGACAAGTTCGGTCTGGCCGTTGCCTTCGATACCGGCAACACCAAGCACTTCGCCACGGTGAATCTTCAGCGAAACGTCGTGCACCACCGGCCTCCCGTCCGGCCCGTTGACCGTGACATTGTCGACCTGGAGGGCAATCTCTTCGGTGACGGTGGAGTCAGAGGTTTCCGGTGTCGGCAGTTCCGACCCGACCATCAGCTCTGCCAGGTCACCCGCTGTCACACTGTCGGCGGCGACGGTGCCGACGGTTTTGCCGCGGCGAATGACGGTGACCGTGTCGGAGATGTCGAGCACCTCCTGCAGTTTGTGGTCAATGAAGATGATGGTGGCGCCGCCCGCCTTGAGCTCCCGGAGGTTGCGGAACAGCTCCTCGACCTCCTGGGGAACGAGCACGGCGGTGGGCTCGTCGAGGATGAGAATTCTGGCCCCGCGAAAAAGGACCTTGATGATTTCCACCCGCTGGCGCTCGCCAACCTCGAGCGTCTCCACCAGGTCGTCGGGGTCAACGTCCAGGCCGTACGCCTGGGACACCTCGGCCAGCTGCTTGCGAGCGGAATCGAAGTCAATGCGGCCACCGGCCAGTGACGGCTCGGACCCGAGGATGATGTTCTCAAGCACCGAGAACTGCTCGGCCAACATGAAGTGTTGGTGGACCATACCGATCCCTGCGTCGATGGCGTCGGTCGGTGAATTGAACGACACTTCGACGCCGTTGACCAGCATCACTCCCTCATCGGGAGGCTGCATCCCGTAGAGGATCTTCATGAGGGTGGACTTGCCTGCGCCGTTCTCGCTTCAGAACTTGTCGAGCACGCCCTCACGAAAAACGCGAACGGGACCGGACGGTAGCCCGATCCCGTTCTGCATTCATACTGCTTGTCGTTTTACCTACTGCGGGGAACCGGCTTACGGCTCGGTCGGAACGACGACGGCACCGGAGATGACGTCTGCCTTCGCAGCTTCCAGGTCGTCGATGATGTCGTCGACGAAACCACCGGAGGTGGAGTAGCCAACGCCATCGACGGAAAGGTCGTACACGACGTTGCCTGCAACAAAGTTGCCGTCGGCCTGGGTGCGGATGATCTCCAGCACGGAGGTGTCAACCCGCTTGAGCATCGAGGTCAGAACGTACTCCTGGACCTCGGGGCTGACGGTGTTGTACTGATCGGAGTCAACGCCGATGCCCCACACCTTTGAGTCACCGGACTCGGTGGTTGCCTTGGCAGCTTCGAACACACCTGCACCGGCGCCGCCAGCGGCGTGGTAGATGATGTCAGCGTCCTGGTCGTACATGGCGGTTGCAATTTCCTGGGCCCGGTCCGGGGCGTTGAAGCCGTCGAAGTCGGGGAACTCGGTGATGTACTGAGCGATGATTTCAATCTCCGGGTCGACCGATGCGACACCGGCAGCAAAGCCGGCCTCAAACTTCTCGATAAGACCGAAGCCGCTGACGCCGCCGATGAAGCCGACGGTGTTTGTCTCGGTCTTGAGGGCGGCGGCAACGCCGACCAGGTAGGAGCCCTGCTCTTCAGCGAAGGTCATACCGGCAATGTTGTCGCCCCATGGGACGGCGCCATTGTCGAAGTCGAGCATGGCGTCATCGACCACGGCGAAGTTCACGTCGGGGTTCTCAGCGGCGACGGCCTTGACGTCATCGGCGAAGAGGAAGCCAACACCGATGACCAGAGCGCTCTGGTCGGCCTGGAGCTGGAGCAGCTCGGCCCGGTTTGAACCGTCCGCATTCGGCTCCGCCTCGGAGAAGGTGATGCCAAACTCGGACTCTGCCGCTTCAATGCCCGCTGCTGCGGAGTCGTTGAAGGACTGGTCGCCTCGGCCACCGATGTCGTAGCTCAGACCAACGTTGAAGGCATCGGCCATGGCGGCGTCGTCCTCCATGGCCTCGTCGTCGGAACCGGCGTCGGTGCTCTCCTCGGATGAGGAGTCATCTGATGCGTCGTCGGACGAATCATCCGAGCCGCAGGCCGCCGCGAGCAGCGACAGTGCAAAGAACGCGGCCATCAGCCGCCAAAGTGACTTCATTTGATCTCTCCCTGAGATTTGTCCAACTCGCCAGCTGCGAGTCCTACCCGGCATACGCTACACGCTCAATCTGGTGAGTAAACCGACTATGGCGCTGCCATGACACCGGTCACCTGCCAACGTTGCGGGCGCCGCAACACCCAGGGCCTACGATTCGTAGCGTGTCAACGACCACCGGACCCCAGACGCTCACGATCCGCAACTGCGCCGTCTTACGCGATGGGGTAACCGTCTCGTCTCAAGATATTCATGTGCGGGACGGCGTCATTGCCGCATTCACCGAAACGAACACAAAATCTGAACCAATCGCGCAGGAAATCGACAACGTGATTGACGGCAGCGGGTTGATGGCGATGCCGGGTTTGATCAACGGCCACACCCATGCCGCAATGACGATGCTGCGAGGTGCGGCCGAGGACGTTCCGGTCGAGTCATGGTTCAACGATCACATCTGGCCCATCGAGGTGAACGTCAACGAAAACGACGTGTACCTCGGCGCCACGTTGGCGTGCGCCGAAATGATCCAGGCCGGGGTGACATCGTTCGCCGATCACTACTTTCACGAGGATCAGACCGCTCGGGCCGTGGCCGAAACCGGGATGCGGGCCAACCTGGGCATGACCTTCTTTTCCAGCCAGGGTGAAGCGGGCCTTGCGGCATCTGTCGAGTTCGTTGAGCGCTGGCACGGTGAGGCCGACGGCCGCATCACGGCGTCGCTTGCTCCCCACGCCACCTACACCTGTACCGATGACGATCTGCGGGCAGCTGCGGACGAGGCCCGACGGCTCGGCGTGCAGGTCCACATTCATGCCGCCGAGAGCCTCGACCAGACGAACGACACCATCGCCGAGCGGGGCATCACCCCAATCGCCATGTTGGCGGAGACCGGCATCCTCGACGCTGGCGCGCTGATCGCCCACGGTTGCGGCATCGTCGAGTCGGACCTGCCGCTGCTGGCGCCGGTAGCCCATCGAACCGGGGTGGCCCATTGCCCGAAGACCTACATGAAGCTGGCCATCAACCCGCTCACACCGATTCGACAGCTGCGCGACATC
The DNA here is from genome assembly GCA_964609665.1 of uncultured Acidimicrobiaceae bacterium. Lineage (GTDB taxonomy): Bacteria > Actinomycetota > Acidimicrobiia > Acidimicrobiales > SZUA-35 > JAHELU01. The sequence goes on along the minus strand of CAZSTV010000012.1, from coordinate 1,606 downwards.
GGCGTCGCCGTCGGTCTTGGGACCGATGGCCCGGCGTCGTGCAACAGTATTGATCTGTTCGAGAACATGCGCCTCACCGCTCTTGGACAGAAGTACAGCCACAGCGATGCGACCTGGCTGACCACCGCGCAGGCATTGGAGATGGCGGGGCCCGAGTCGGCCCGGGTGATCAACGCCGACGTCGGGCGGCTTACGGTCGGCGCCAAGGCGGACATTATTCTTGTCGATCTGTCCGGCCTTCACTGCCAGCCGCTGCATGACCCGATGGCCGCCCTGGTGTACTCAGCGCGGGCAACCGACGTCCACACCACCATTGTCGATGGCGTTCCGCTCATGGTCGACCGAGAGTTACTGACCGTCGACGTGGAGCGGCTGACCGCTGCGGTGCAGACCAGAGCGCCGCAGCTTATGGACTTCGACCCGAACACCTCGATACAGACGTACTGAGATCCAGACCTGCTGAGATCTAGACCTACTGAGAGTCCGAGGGAATCAACGCCTCTGATCGGGTTGCCACCAACCGGCGGAGGTCTGCTGCCAAGGTGGGCCGCTCGGCCGGCGAGAGTCGGTAGCTGGGCCCGTAGAGCGTCACCACCGCGGTGAGTTCACCGCCGACGTCGACACCGACGGCGAGCCCGTTGATGCCCACATCGAGTTCTTGATTGGTCCAGACGAAACCGTCGCGTCGCACCGTGGCAAGCCGTTTGCGTATCTCCTGTGGATCGGTCACCGAGAACTCGGTCGCCGGCTCCAGTGGTTCGGCGAGAAACGCGTCTAGGCGTTCGGGCGGCCATGACGCCATGAGGAGAATGCCCGGCGCAACGAGATGGAACGGGTGGCGCTCGCCCGCAACATCCTCCACCGACACCGGGTTTTCACTCGCCACCTGACCGACGAACAGCGTGGCGTCGGTGTCATCAATTGCCAGCGCGGCGTTCTCATCAAACGCTGCGGTGAGCTCGTTGAGCAGAGGTCGAAGCTGATCACGCAAGAGCATCGGCGTATTGACCGAGCGCGGTTGCAGCGTGGCAAGGGCCGACCCCGGTGCGACGAGAGCGCTGGCGGTTCGCTCCACCATCCCCAGGTCTTCGAGCGTTCCGACAAGCCGCGACACGGTGGAGCGCGGAAGGCCCGTTCGGCGCCCAATTTCTCGGACTCCGAGCGGTTCATCGGCAGCGACGACGACCTGAAGAACCTGGAATGCGCGGTCGACCGGGCTGATTGCCCTTGACGGAATGGCACTCCCTTCCATACGCTCATTGTTACAGAGTAGGACGTCCCGGTCAATGGGACACCCTCTCAACAGAGCACGGCCGACATGGCGCTGCTCGTTAGCCGCAGGTCGAAGCCATTCCGGAGGTGTCGAAGTGTCAGTCCAAGCGTTAACGCCAGACTTCTACAGCTATGTGTGGACGCCGCTGACCTCGGTAGTGGTCGATGGCAGCTTCCTGCGGCTCACCTGGGCTGACGGCGTCACCTATGACGCCTACGACCTGTGGCTACGGGAGAACGCCGTCGACGCAGGCGGCGTCGACCTCGCCACACGTGAGGGCATCATGGACCCGGCCCCCCACGTCGCCGGCGGAGCGGTGGAGGCGGCGTGCAT
>CAZSTV010000011.1:30121-45934 GCA_964609665.1 uncultured Acidimicrobiaceae bacterium | reverse complement strand
CTCCTATGTGGAGGGCTCCGGTGACCTCGACGAGTGCAATGGATTGACCGACGCCGACGGCAACTACGCCTACTACACCACCGACGCTTTCCCCTACGTCATCGGCTGCTTCGTCGGTGAGGTCGAAATCGGCGGCGGTGCCGGTGGTGGCGGTGGTGGCCAGGGCCCACCCCCGGGAGATGATGACGCCCAGGGTCCGCCGCCAGGTGGCGGTGGTGGCCAGGGTCCGCCCCCGGCCCGTGATGAGGACGCATGATCGACAGCAGCGGCAACGAAACGGCCAGCCGGATCATCGGCCCGAGCAGCAACCGGGCCGATGCCAGGTCCGATCGACAGTCGGGAGGCCTCGGTCGGCGGCGCTTCCTTGGCCTTTCGGCGGGTGTGGCTGGAGCGGTGGCGGCTGGAGTCGGGCTTGCTGCCTGCAGCTCGGTCAGCGAGTCGGCCAGCGGAACAGACGGCGCCTCCGCAACCGCCGCTGACGGTGATGCCACAGACGCAACAGACGACGATCTGACCACAGCCACAGCCACAGCCGCGGCTCCGACCGCGGCGGACATCGGCTTTCTGACCGACATGAGCGCTCATCATGGACAGGCGCTGGTCATGTGTCAGCGGGTCCTCGGCCAGGACATCGGCACGCCGGCCAAGGCCGCAGCGGCCGAGGTACTGCAGAACCAGGCCATCGAGCTGGGCATCATGCGGGCATGGCTGTCTGATTGGGGCGAGTCCACCGCTCCGCCGGAACTGGTGATGGCCTGGATGGGGCACGGCGACGGAATGCCGCTGGCGATGATGCCCGGCCTGGCCACGGCCGCCGAACTTGCAGAGCTGTCGCAAGCCGTCGGGATGGCCCAGGGCCGACGATGGCTTGAACTAATGCTGGTCCATCACGAAGGAGGAGTGGCGATGGCCGAAGCCGCGGTGGAGATGGCAGCTGCCGACAAGGTCGTGCGGCTGGCCCAGAACCAAGCCGCGGTCCAGACCTACGAAATCAGCCAGTACGAGCAACTGCTCGCCACCACCTACGCTGCGTAAACGCGTGGCGGATGCCACCGGGCGCGGTTAGTCGTGGCGTGTCATGAACTGGTCGGGGTTGCTCAGCATGTGGGCCGGACCATGGGGATTGTTGATGGCAGCGTTCTCGCCGTAGAGCACCTGCTTTTGCCAGCCGTAGTTCTCCCGGTTCGTGGCAAGTTTCGCAAGGCTTGCGGCCCGCTCCATTACCGCGTCCTGTAGCGAGTCGAGCGGAACGGCCGCTTCGACAAAGCCTGCTGCGGCGGCGTCTGGCGCGGTCCACCTGCGAGCCAGCATCACCGTCTCGTGGAAGGCCGGGGCAGGGATCTTGTGGCGGAACAGCGCAACCTCGGGCTCCGGGACGGTCAGTCCAATCTCCAACTCGTTCGCGCAGAGATAACCGCGGTCATCCCGCATGATGCGGATGTCATGGGTCAGCGCAATCATGAATCCCGCCCCGAAACCGTGTCCGTTGACGGCGCAGATGGTTGGCATCGGCAACACGATCAGCCGAGCCAGCAGCGCCATGTATTCCGGGCCGAATGCCTTGCGATCCCCGCCATCGGGATGGGCATCGGGGTTCATCACCCAGTCGAGATCCAGACCGTTTGAGAAGAACTTCGGATGAGACGACGTTGTGACAAGGGCGGCCGGTCCCTCCGACGCCTCCACTTCGTCGATGGCGGCGGCGAACGCCCGGGTGAACGTGGTGTTCCACCGGTTTTCGCCCTCGTCCATGGTGAGGACGAACACATCGCCGTGCTTTTCAAGGTCGATCATTTCAATGCTCCGGGTAGGGGATTGGTCAGGTTACTCATCGAGCTGCGCAACAGCGTCGGACTCCCTCGCTGCGGCGGCATAGATGCCCTTGCTCATCAGGCTTGACTCTGCAGCTCGTCGGGCTCGGTAGATGTCAGCTCTCACCGCATGGGTCGCCCGGTCATCCGGCGCGGCCGCAGCGGCGTAGTCGATCAGATGGGAGGCCAACCGATGATCGCCCTGCTCGGAGACCGCACGGGCCCGTTCGGCAAGCACGGCGGCTCCTCCGGCCAGGTCGGCCAGCTCTGCCGCGAGCTGGGCTTGAGGTGATGGTTTCAGGTTGGCGGGCGCTCCGTCCCACCACCCGCCGTAGAGCCGCCAGATGTTGCGGACCACAAACTCCGGTTCGTCATAGACCGGGCGCATCCACGGCAGGCTCAGCTTGTCTTCGTCGACGCGGACCGAGTGGATGATCTCGTCGAGCGTTGCGCCCTGATTCATCATGGTCAGCGTCTCGGATACCAAGCTTTCGAGCGCTCCGGCGAGGTCGCCGAGCACCCGCTGAATCCTCTCGTGGCCAATGATCGGTAGGCCATGGGCGGGAAGCAGCAGCTCGGCGTCATAGGCCATCATCGTCCGCAATGCCTCGGCCCATTCGACCGGGTATCGCTGCACCTTCTGCGGGTTACCGGCGTTCGGGAACACCCAGACCGCCAGATCACCAACGCAGAGCGCCCGATGCTTTGGCACCCAGGCCCAGGTGTGATCGTCGGTCTCGCCCTTGCTGTGATGCAGCTGCAGATCAAGACCGCCGACCGACGCGTTCAGATGGTCCCGGTAGGTCACATCGGGCCAGGCGGCGTCGGGAGCCAGGAAGTGCTCGTCGTCGGAGAGCGTCAAACCGTTCTTTGGCGATACGCCACCGAACTGCCTGGCGTTGATGGACACATTCCAGCCGTTGGTGTCGTTGTACCGCTGCATACGCTTCGGCACGTTCTCGTGTCCGAGTACCCGGGGCCGTCGGTGGCCGTTTGCCTGTGCATCGGCAATCACCGCACCGGAGCCACCGACGTGGTCGACGTGGCCGTGGGTGTAAATGAGGCTGTGTATCGGGTCTGAGGTCCAGCCGCGAAGCGCCTCCATGACCGCCTTGCCGCTCATCTTGCCGCTGGCATCGAAGCTGACAAGCCCGTCATCGGTCCGGAACACGACCATATGGCTGAAGGATTCGACGACGGCAAGGTCATCGCCAAGCTCAGCGAGGGTGTTGGTGACCCGGTTCGGCGGTTCAGTGACGACGCCCTCGTCGATCATCTTCGAAGACAGGGCAAGAGGATCCTCGGTCCGGATCTGATGCAAGTCTCGAGGTTTTGGATGGAGCGACATGTCCTGCCTGTGGGTTGGAGAGCCAGCGGTCCCCACACAGTCACATAGTTCAGGCCACGAGCGCCACCTGAGGGTTGGCGACCCGGTCGGCTAGCTCTCTGCCTCCACAAGGCCGCATTCAACGAGCGCTGCGTGAATGGCCGGATCGCCAAGGAACTGCAGCACTTTGATGCTGATGCTGCTTACATTCCAGATGGCGGCGAGCTCACCCAACTGTTCTCCGGTGTAGCCATCCTCACTCCATTGGAAGAACGCCTCGTCGATTGTCTCGGGTTGGAGGGTGACGTTGGTCTGGGCGGCCAAGCCGGCGATGGCTTCCACTTCTTCGAAGGGGATCTGCCAGGCAGCGCTGAGCGCCGCTATGTCGTTACCGGGCTCCAGCGTGGAGAAGAACGCCTGGCCGTCGGCCATCCACGGCGCAACCCCCTGCGAGCCAGGGTCGAAGAAACAGCTGTCAACGTTGGACCAGTCCACGATCTGATCCTCGACAGCACCCCCGAGGCTGCTATCGGTGGCCGTGTCCAGGGCGCTGGTGGTCGTGTCGGTATCGCCGGTGGGAAGCCCGCTTTGTTCTTCCGCCGGTACCGACTCAATCGTTGGCTGCTCAGCGGTTTCCGTTACCGGCGCCCGACCTCTGATGCCAATGCCGACGCCGGCGACCGCAACCGCAGCCAAGGTGCCCTGAATCAGCCGGTAGCGGGTCCGTTGGCGCCTCGCGCTGATCTGATAGATTTCGCCGAGGCTTGGCGGAGTGATCGGGCCCGGAGCCGGAGCGTCGCTGGGGTTCCTGTCAATCATCGTTGTTCCCGTAGTTTGGCTTCGAGGTGACGCCGTGCGGAGCTCAGTGTTGCCGAGGCCGCACCGGTTGACGTGTTCATATGGTGCGCTACCTCTGCTTCGGTCAACCCGTCCCAGTAGCGCAGGCGAATTGCGGTCTGCATACGCTCGGGCAGCTGGTCGATCAGGTCGGTCAGATCTTCGGGGTGGTGGCCGCCGATCTCCACCCATTCCTCGTGCGGCTCGAGCACCAGGTCGGTGAGTCCGCTGTTCAACTTGGCAAGGGCCCGCCGTTCGATGGCTCGACGCCGCCACGCCCGTCGGGAGAGGTTGACCGCGGTGCGATACACCCACCCGGAGGGCGAATCCATCTTGGCGACCCGCGGCCATTTGTCGTATGCCCGGGCGAAGGCCTCGGCCGCAAGTTCTCTACCGAGAACGGGATCTCCCACCGAGACCGCTATTCGCTGGGTCAGTTGATCGGCCACGTCTGCATGCCATTCCTCGAAGTCCGGCGTTCGGTGCCGGTGACTGAACTCGCTCACCCTTGTCCGGCGAAACGCCGGTGGAGCTCTGAGACACACTCCATGATCACCGTTGGATCGATGGTCCCTGGCAGGGTCCGCAGTTCGACGGTGTCAACCAGCGCCGGTCGGTCCCGCAGATTCAACAGATTGCAGTCGCTGTATTTCGAAAGCGGCAAGGTCTTCAGCCACGCCTCGGTCTGTTCCCACGACTGATCGACGAATCCGGGCTGTTGGGTGCCGGCCACAAGCACGTCCGGTAGGGCGCCCAGCCGCCGGCATTGTTCATTGGTGCCAAGCGCTGCCCACAGTTCGTCTCGGTCTGCGCTGAAGAGGTGCACAAGTCCGGCCAGCGCCGCGGACGACCGGAACGGCTCCGCATCAAGGTGGACATGGACCGCCGCTTCGGCCGGAACGGTGAAGCCAAGCTCTCGTGCCGGTTCCAGGAGCTGTGCCAGGTGGTGCTCATGATCGGCACTCAGCGGGGGAGTGATGACCTCGGTGACCCGCTCCCGTTGACCACCCTGTGGTGCAGAGATGGCGATGGTCGCTCCGGTGCGATCGTTGACCCTGAACTTGGATCCGCCGAGCGGTTCGACCGCAACGCCAAAGACATCTGCGAGCGGTTTCAGCCACTCGGTCGGGTCGACCTCGGGGTCTGCCAGCTGCTCCTTTAGGCGCAACACGCGGTAGTCGTCGATCAAAATTCGGAACCAACCGGGGCTCGGCGCCGCAGCTTGGTCGAGGTCGGTCTGAATCGTGACGTCGTCGACCAAGCGGCAGCGGAGCGAGCCCGAGTCGTCGATGACGTCAAAGCCGGTCGTCAGGTGGTGAAAGACCGGCCGACCTTTCACCAGCGACGGTTCGGTGTCGTGATGAAAGATGGTCCGGACGCTTCCGCTGCACGTTTCGGCTAGCGCCTCGGCGAGGGTCCGTCTACTGCTGCCAACGGGCGCCAATAGCTCAACCTCAAAGCCGAGGCGGTCCCATCCATGGGCCCCAGGGGAGGAGTTTGAGCGACTGATCACCGTACAAGCCTGGCAGCTACCCGATGAGAATGTCGGCCACGACGGCAACGGTGCCCGATGCAAGCATCTCCGACACTCGAACCTTGGCCTCGTAGGTGTCGATGTTCCACTCCTCAGCAAGGGCGACGGCGTCGTCGTAGGTGTATCCCGCATCCCAGAACGCTGCGTCGGGGCCGTCATAGGCAACCTGTTCTGCGGGCTTGATGTCGGCGACCAGCGCATCGAAGCTGGAGGTGTCGCCGGTCAGGATGGCGTTGCCGGCCCGAGCCTTGGCCTCAAACTCGGACAGGTTCCACTCGTCTGCGAGCACCAGGAGCTGGCGGTAGTTGTAGCCGCCTTCCCAATAGGCGGCATAGGCGTCAAGGTCATCTTCGGACCAACCCCGGAGAGGATCGATCCCGCCCGACGGTTCCGCCCCGACCTTTTCAGACCCTGCCTCTTCAGACCCGGTCTCGGCCGACTCTTGGGCCGGTGCGGGAACGGTAGTGGTCTCGCTAGGAGCGGTGGTCTCGGCCGTTGCTACGACGGTGGTCGTGGTGGCCTCGGCTACCTCGGTCTCGGCGCTGGCGCTGGCGTCGGTATCGGCGTCGACAGTGGCGTCTGAAGCGTCGGTGTCGGGTTGATCGACGGTCGTGGTCGTTTCAGCAACGAGTGCCACCACCTCTGTTTGGGCGGTATCGATCGATTGCTGGGCGGCGGCAGCCACCTTGGCCGTCGATGAGCGCAGCGCGGCAGGCTCAGCGGTGGACGGTGTTGGGTCCGACATGATCTGCTGGCCCGCTGCAACGCCTGCGCCCAGCATGGGCAGGCTGAGAGCGGCGATTGAGGCGACGGACATCTTGTGTGAGCGGGTCATGGTTGGCGTGTCTCCTTGCAGTACCCACGGCCGATTGCCGTTTCGTTCGGTACGTTCACAAGAAGGAGTCCCGAAACACCCAATTCCCTTAGCCAGTCTCGGAATTTTCCAGAGATTTCCTGTTTTGCGGCCGGAACACCGCTCAATCAGTGGGGTTTGCCGCTCGCCTGGTGAGTCCAAGCTCGATCCGCTGCGCGGTTGGTGTGACCGCAAGCCCGCCAAGGCCGGTACATCTCAGTTCTCTGGCCATCAGCTCGCTCACGTTGCGATGGGCGTCGAGCACCTCGTCGAACGGGATCAAATGGTCAAACCCGGCGAGGGCCATGTTGGCGCAACTCAGCGCGTTCGCCGCTCCGGTCACGTTCCGACCGAGACATGGTGCCTCCACCCGATTGCCGACCGGGTCGCAGATGAGGCCGAGCACGTTCTGCAACGCCTGGCTTGCCGCGGACAGTGACTGAGCCGCCGAGCCGCCGCCGAGCTCCACCAATGCAGCGGCGGCCATCGCCGCGCCGGCACCGGTTTCGGCCTGACACCCACCTTCTTCGGCGGCAAAGCTCGATCGGTTGGTGACAAAGACGCCGATGAGCCCGCCGGTGAGCAGGGCTCGCTCTGCCTGTTCCGAGGTGACCTTCGTTTCGTCGACCGTCGCAAGGAGTGCCCCTGGGAACGTGGCGCATGAGCCGGCGGTCGGTGCGGCGACGATGACCTCCATCGCCGATTTCGCTTCCATCAACGCTGTGACGTAGCCGATCATCCGGTTCAACAAGCCGCCGTCGAGCAGCTGACCGGTAGCAGCCATCTCGGCGAAGCGTCCGCTTTGGGGACCAAGGATCCGATCGTCGTAGCTCGTGCCCGCCAAGCCGGTCTCCACCCCGCGCTCCATGATGTCCAGCATCCGCCTGGCCTGATGGAGTACCTCCGCCGGACCGATGCCGCCCCTGGCGCACTCGTATTCGATGGCCCAATCCGAGAGCGGCCGGTCCTCAAGACCGTTGCTTGGCAGTTCACCGGCGTGGTTAAACGGCACGGTCATGGCCCGTCGAGAACCAACGGGAAGTACGGACCGAAGGCGATGAACGTTGGTGACCCCGGCCAACCCGTCGGTCAGGTCCTCTCCGAGCGGCTTTGTCGAACCCACGATCACCAGCGCAGGACCGGTGCCGGACACGGTCAGTTGCTGGACGTCGGCTGCTCCACCGAGTTGGTCCGCCACACCCGCCCCGTCGTCATCGGTGAAGAGCAGCGTGGTCTCGTAGTCGCCGAAGAGGGAGACCTCGAAGCCGTCGATCGAGGTGATCTCTATCATTCCGCCACCGGTGGACAGGGCTATGACCCGGTGCTCTCGACCTTCGCGGAAGAGGTGGATGCGATAGGTGTTGGGGTGGGGGTCGTGAAGTTCTGGTTTGCGAACCTCGACGGTTGTCCCGGCGTTGCGGAGCGTGTCGGGGGCGTCCGGAAGACGGGGATCGTCGGCCTCCCATCCAAGCAGCCCGCCGTAGAGACCCATGTCGGTGCCCTGGCTCTGGTGGGTGGTGGCCAGCGAACCCATGGTGTCGTAGTCAAGCTCGATCCGGTCCGGCCGACCGCCACACAGGTCGTGTAGGAGCAGTCCGATTCGGACCGAGGCGGCCGAGTGGGAGCTTGACGGACCCCGCATGACCGGTCCGATGACGTCGTTAAAGATGCTTGGCAGCAGCGACCTGGTCATACCCGAGTATGGGCCCGCTGTTCGATGACCTCAACCCGGTAGTCGGAGTCCCCAGCCCGATTTCCGGAGCCTCAACCCAATACCTGGCGGCCGACGGCGCCAAGCTCTATGGGTTCCACTCGATATCGACGGGAATGACCGCTGATCCGTAACCACCCGTCGTCGGCCGAACGCGCCTCATAGGAGTGGGCTGGCGCACATCGAGGACAGTCGCACGGCGGGGTGAAAAGTGGGTTTGGCGGCGCCTCGCCTGGTGATTGAACGGCGGTGCAGGCAACGGTGGTCAACTCAGGCTCGAACTCGTGGCCGTCATCGTCATCCATCGCCAAACCTCTGTCTATCTCCCCGCTAGTACTCCCCGTTAGTACAGGGCGTCGCCCCAGGAATCGGCGTAGACAACTTCGTTCAGGCCAATCCGGTCGAGCGCGGAGGGAAAGTCCTTTGGTCGGTGGCCGACCGCTATGTGGGCGGCGGTGATCACATCTTCAGGAATGCCCAAGAGCTCTTTGACCTGCGGTTCGAAAATGCAGAGCAGCGTTGTCAGAGCGGCGCCGAGCTGGGCCTCACGACAGCCGAGAAGGAAGTTTTGCACCGCCGGGTAGATCGATCCGCCGCCGACAACCGAGAGGCGTTCGAGATCGGTGTCGGTCGGGTGAACACCGTCCAGGTGGGCGCAGGCGACCACCATGACGGGCACGTTCTGGAGGTGTTCCGCAAAGTGGTCTGCGTTCTTCAGCACCCGCTCCGCCTTTGTTGACCCAACCCCGATTTCGCCCTCCTGGGCTCCTGCGAGGTAGGCCTTCCAAGGCACCCGATACCACTCGGCCAACTGATTGCGCTTGTCCTGATCCCGGACAACGATGAATCTGACCGGTTGTCGGTTTCCCCCCTGAGGGGCGTAGCGGGCGTAGTCGAAGGCGGTTTGTAGTTGCTCGTCGGTCACCGGTTCGTCGGTGTAGTACCGAGAGGTGACTGCGGTTCGTATCGCGTCGCCGAGTTCCATATGACGGTCCCCCTGTTGGATGCCCACATCGCGCCCGGCCGGTCAGCCGTGAATTCACGCTAGCTCACGGCCTGCCGGGGACGCCATCGAGTGCCGCACCGACCGCTTGCATGGGCTGGCGAGTCGATGGTCAGCCGAGCAGCTCTGCCCGAATGGCGGCAACCGCTTCCAGCTCAGCGTCACTGTCTTTCCCCACCGGAGTGAGGTTGAGTGTTGTGGCGCCTGCGGCAACGTAGGGACGGAGGAAGTCGGCAATCTCGGCGGGGCTGCCACACGGCGTGTACTTGGAAAACGGTGCGAAGGGGATCTGGTAGAAACGCTCCATCGCTTTTGACACGTAGCCCCGGCCCTCATCGGCGTTCTCGCCGACGCCGATCCACGCCTGCAGGCCGTTCTGCCACGCAACATCGGAACGTCCCGCGTCAGCCGCAACGTCCGAGACCATCTCGACCGCCTCTGCGAACCGGCGCGGCGAGCACCACGTTGCAAGCCACCCATCACCGAGCAGCGCCGTGCGGGTCAGCGCGGCGTTCGATCGACCACCGATGACGAAGGGAACCTCTGGCTGAGGGGTCGGGCGAATCTTGGCGTCCGACAGATCATAGAAGTGGCCGTCTCCGTCAACCGTCTCGCCCGCCAGCAGCCGCCGCACCATGTCGAGCGCGACGTCGGTCTGCTTGCCACGCGTCGCCGGGTCGATGCCGCACACCTCGAACTCGTGGCGGTCCTCGCCACCGACGCCCACCCCGATCGTCACCCGTCCAGGGGCAGCCTGGGCGAGCGTCGCGATTTGGCGGGCGGCGACCACCGGGTGCCGCAACGCCAACAGGAACACGCCGACGTAGACGTCGAGGCGGGGCTCGGTGGCAGCGATGGTGGCCATCTGGACAATGCCGTCCGAGCCATGGCCGCCATGGAAACTGACGTGATCTGCGCAGAACACGTGCGACAGTCCAGCATCAGCGGCGGCGCTGAGTCGGGCCCGCTGTTCGGCGGGGGAGATGTCCCAGAAGTCCCAGGGCGTCGACAGGCCCACACGGAGCGGCGACGCTGAATCTGCTGCACTACTCACCACACGGCTCCTTCAGCTTTCAGTTCCATCAGCCGGTCCTCGTCGACGCCGAGTTCCCGCAGCACCTCGTCGGTGTGTTGCGCATACTCGGCGGCAAGGCCGCGTGCGCCGCCCCAATCGCCAACCTCAAACGGCGCAGGCGGTCCGACGAATCCGTCGCCGAAGGTGACCAGGTAATCGTTGGCCAGCACCTGTTCGTTTTGCGCCAGGTCCTCAAGCCGGTTGACCGGGGACACCCAAATGTCGACGCTGCGGAGACGCTCCCACCAATAAGAGGTGCTCTCGGTCCGAAGATGAGCCCCAAAGAGCTGGCGGAACGCCTCACGGTTCTCGATCACGTCATCGAAAGTGGCAAAGCGGGGATCGTCGAGCATGTGGGCCAGGTCGGTGACCTCGGCGATGGTCAGCCATTGTTCTCGTCGTAGCGCAGCAATGGCGATCCAGCCATCCGCCGTCTCATACACGGTGAAGAGCGGGTTGGTGGTGGCGTCCGGCTGGAAGCGTTCCATCCGTTCGCCAAGGCTCGCCGCCAGCCCAACCCCCTGGAGCTGCATCCACAGCAACGATTGCGTTTGCGAGGTCGCAACAACGCACCCGGCCCCGGTCCTGGTTCGTTTCAGCAGTCCGGCCATTACAGCGGACGCCATATTCGTTCCGGTCAGGATGTCGCTCATCGAACCCGGCGGATAGTTCGGAACCTCGTTTGGAGAGGTGGAATCCATGAAGCCACCGAATGCCATGCCAACGGTGTCCTGACACGGGTCATCCGCCATCGGCCCTCGGGTGCCGAAGCCAGCGCCGCGACAGTAGATCAGCTGCGGGTTGACCGACATCAACGTCTCGGCATCTGCACCCTGCGCGACAAGACCCTCTGACCGCATATTGGTGATGAAGACATCCGCTTGTTCGATCATGCGGTGGAAGACCTCCCGACCGCCGTCCGATGCGATATCCAACGCGACCGCCCGCTTATTGCGGTTCAACGAAGCGAACAACCACTCGCGCCCACGATCGTCGAAGTCAATGCCAAAGACGCTCTTGAACGTTCGCATCTGATCCAGGTGGCCGACGCGTTCAATCTTCACGACGTCGGCGCCGAGGCTGGCCAGGGTCAGCCCGGCCACCGGGCCCTGCACGTACATCGACAGCTCCACCACTTTGATGCCGGCAAGTGGTCCGTCTTCTTCGGTATCTCCGGCGCCGGTCCGGGGCTGTTGCTCGGGGTCCATGGGGTAGAAGGCTCGCGCCACAGCGGGACCGGCGCAAAGCGACATGCTGGCAGCAGGGGTGCGGGTGACGAGAATTTCAAGGCGGGAGGGCCACAAACTAGGGTGGAAACGTCATCGATCTCGGAGGTAATCCCATGGCCCTCGCTACCAACGACCACGTCGAGAGTGCCCCGCGGGTTATCGACACGCCAATCATCTCGGCGGACTCACACATCACTGAACCGGGGTGGACCTACGTGGACCACGTCGATCCTGCCTATCGGGACCGGGCGCCGTTCCTTACCGACGAGGCGCCGGACGGGGCAACGTTTCACGTGCCAGGCATGCCTCACAGGATTCACCTCGGGCTGCATTCTGCTGCGGGCAAGCCGGCGGATCAGCTGTTCGTGAAGGGCGTTCCGTTTGAGGGCCTCCACCGGGCGGGCTGGGACTCGACGATGCGGGTTGAGGCTCAGCAACGGGACGGCATCGACGGCGAGGTCATCTACCCGTCGGTGGGAATGTTGCTCTGCAACCACCCGGACATCGATCTCAAAAAGGCGCTGTTTGACGGCTACAACCGCTGGATCGCCGAGTACTGCTCGGTTGCGCCGAACCGTCTGTACGGCTGTGGCCAAACCGCACTGCGATCTCCCGAGGAGGGCATCGCCGACCTCGAAGCCATCAAGGCCGCAGGGTTGCGGGGCGTCATGTTGCCGGGAACCCCGGGCCCGGCGTACGAAAAAGGCGGTCCCGACTACGACGACCCCGTCTGGGACGACTTCTACCAGGCATCACTGGACCTCGGGCTCGTGCTCTCGTTCCACATCTTGACCGGTGAGTCGTATCGGGCACGCGGTCCGAAGCTCAACAACTTCATGTCGATCATCAGGGGCAATCAGGATCTGATCGGCACGTTTGTCTTTGGCGGCGTGTTCGACCGCAAGCCCGACCTGCGCATCGTCTGTGTTGAGGCCGACGCCGGTTGGGTGCCTCACTACAGCTACCGCATGGATCACGCCTACAACCGGCATCGCAATTGGCTCTCGGGCTCCAGTCTGGAGCGGAAGCCGAGCGAGTACTTCGAGCAGCACGTCAAGGTCACGTTCCAGGATGACTGGTCGGCGTTCCGCATGGCCGAAGCGGGTTTGATCAAACCGGAGCAGCTGATGTGGGCCAACGACTACCCACACAGCGACTCGACCTGGCCCTACAGCCAAGACATGTTGGCAGATCAGACCTCGGCGCTCAGCGATGAAGCGACTGCAATGATCCTGGGGGGCAATGCAGTCGAGCTGTACAAGCTTCATGATCTGTTCCCAGCGGCCTGATTTCACCCAAATGGACGATTGGGGTGAGCTGATGTTCCCGGAGTTTGGACGCGGGGCGCTCGCTCTGCGAATGTAGGAGTCGAGACATATTCAATGTCTCGAAGCGTTTGTTGTATCTCTCCCAGGGTTAAGCGTTGTGCCGGTTCGCCGGCGCAGCGCTTTTCTCTTTCAGCGCCAGCAGGTCATCGAACGTCGATCCGAGCGGTGCGCTTCGGTTCTGGCGGTCAGCTTCGGCTGGCGATGTAGGCATCCGCTAGTTCGACGAGACGGGAACGACCGAAGCTCGGGTCGTGGCCGCCGTGGACGATCGAGGCGGGAGTCCGCCGGAGCCGTTCCATGGTCACCAGGTAGTCACCGATGTCGCTGTCCGGCAGGTTGTCGAGCAGCGGGCCGTCGTAGATGGCGTCACCGGTGAAAAGGGTGCCGGTTCGCTCTTCCCAGAGGCCGATGTTGCCCGGTGAGTGTCCGGGAAGGTGCATAACCTCGAACCGTCGGTCGCCAAGGTCCACCGCATCACCGTCGTCGACCACCAGGTTCGGCGCCGTTGGCGTGATCGTGAACGTCGAGGGATCGTAGGCCTCATGGGGGAGCGCATCGATGAGAGCGTCATCGGTGATCTCATATCCGGCGTCGGCGAGAAATGCCAAGGTCTCGGCACCAAAGTGCTCGGCGGTGAGGCCACTGAACTCCTCGTAGGGGTTCATTCGGGGCGCCTCCAGTCGGTGCATCATGCGATCGTCAAACTCGTGCAGCCCGCCCACATGGTCGTAGTGGATATGGGTTGCCACCGCTGTCACGGGCCGGTCCAGCATGTCCCGCAGTTCGTCGACGATTGATGCAACGCCGATGCCGGTATCGACAACAAGGTCTCTGTCCCTGCCTCGGACATGAAAGATGTTGCAGCGGATGAGCGGGTGGACGTGCGGCTCGACCAACTGTGTGACGCCGTCAGGGTGGGTGATGCGCTGGAACCAGCGGTCTGCGACTTTGAGCGTTGCCATGATCGGACGTCCCGGGTTTTGAGTAGTCGGTAGCGAGCAGTCAGTCTTGTTGGCCGAGATGGTCGGCCAGCGTGGTGCCCGCATAAGCGGTGCGGAAGCGGCCGCGCCGCTGGAATTCGGGAACGACCTGATCGACGAATTCCTCGATGGCGCCGGGACAGTAAATCGGCGAGAGCATGAAGCCGTCGCCGCCGACCTCATCGATGAACGCCTCCATTTGATCGGCAACCGAGGTGGCGGTGCCGACGAATTGGGGGATGCCAACACTTTGGCCATGGCGCTTCGCTACCTCGGCCACGGTGTAGGAGCTCCCGTCGGGCTTGAGGTATCGGGTCCTCATCCGCTGCAGTTCCGGGTTGGTGAGCGACGCCATTTCAGCGTCCTGGGGGAGTGTGGACAGGTCGAAGTCCAGGTGACCGGAGAGGATGGCCATGCCTGCTTCAAGCGGGACGAGGTCGTTGTGCTCCTCCATCTTTTCTGCCGCTTCGGCCTCGGTTTCGCCAAGGATCGGCTGCGCCCCGAACAGGATGCGACACTCATCTGGGTTACGGCCAAGGTCACTCATGCGGCCCTTGATCTGGGCAAAGTACGTTGCTGCGTCCTCGGCTCGTGGCTGAATGGCAAACAGCGCGTCCGCATGCTTGGCTGCGAAGTCCATGCCCTTGGGAGAGGTGCCAGCCTGGAGAATCGCCGGACCGTTCTGCGGGGAGCGGGTGACGTTGAGTGGGCCTCTGGAACCGAAGAAGCGGCCGTCGTGCTCGATGCGTCTTACTTTCTCGGCGTCGGCGAACACCGCGTCGGCCGCGTCCATGACAACCGCATCTTCGTCCCAGGATTCCCACAGCTTCTTGCAGACCTCAACGAACTCCTCGGCCTTCTCGTAGCGCAGCTCTGTCGGTTCTCGCTCTTCGCCGTAGTTGGCGGCCTGGTTGTGGTTCAGCGAGGTGACCACGTTCCATCCGGCGCGACCCCGGGTGAGGTGATCGAGCGTGGCCCACAGCCGGGCAACGTAGTACGGGTGGTGGTGGCTGGTGGAGAAGGTTGAGGCCAGGCCAACGTTCTTGGTGACCGCAGCCATGAACGACAGCAGTGGGACGGGGTCATGCTCCGGGGCTTGCGCCGCATATCGCAGCGCTGGGCCCAATGACCCGGTGTAGGTGTCGGAGATGTAGTTCAAATCCGCAAAGAAGACCATGTCGAACAGCCCACGCTCACAGACCTGCGCGATGTGCTGGTAGAGCTCCGGTCGGGCCCATGTCTCGCTGTCCCATTCGGTACGGGGATGTCGCCACATTGCGTGGCTGTGGTACGTCGGGCCATGGACGAGGAACTGTGCGAGATGCAGCTTCACGAAACGATCATGTCCAACCGCCAACTGTCAGGCAAGCTGATGCGCTCGGCCCTAAACCTTTCTACAGGTGGATGAGCGGTCCGCCGATCATCTTTCTATGGAATCGTCGACCGTCAAACCGACTGCCGCTCAGTCGACGTCTACGTCGACGGACGCGACGCCGGTTGCAAAGGATATGAAGCACGCCGGTCTGCAGGAGCTTTGCGGCAAGCGAGACGCTGGTGCGATTCTGCCGACGGCAGGGGCGCCGCTGCAGCTCGCCGGACTGCGCCTGGTCGAGGCGAACCTCTCCGAGCTTGACCTCAGCGGCGCGGACCTCTCGGGGGCCGAATTGCTCAATTGCGACTTCACCGGTTCACGCCTTGTCGGGGCGAACCTCACCGATGCGGTGCTGCACAACGCCGACATGACAAACGTCGAGCTGCTCGGCTCGGACATCTCCCGAGCGGACTTCACCAACAGCACGCTGCACAAGGCCGGCCTGGGCACCGTGACCGCCCACGAGACCGTGTTCTTTGGGGCCACATGCCACGAGGCAACGTTTAGCGGCGCCGACATGACCGGTTGTGATCTCCGAGCGGCCAAGCTTGACGGCGCCCGGATGATCAAGACCAACCTGGACAAGTCGGTCTGTACCAACGCTGTCCTCTCCAACGTGGACATGACCAGCACATCGGTGCACGACGCATCGTTCCACGACGCCGCCCTGCACGGAGCATCGCTGCGGGGCGTCAGCGGCTACAAGAGTGCCGATTGGATTGGCGCGGATATTCAGAACGCCGACTTCAATGG
>CAZSTV010000011.1:26555-30111 GCA_964609665.1 uncultured Acidimicrobiaceae bacterium | reverse complement strand
ACGAGAACTACATCCACGAGTTCCGCACCCAGTCCAAGAAGCACGAGGTGCTGTACCGCGTTTGGTCCATCACCTCGGACTGCGGCCGATCGTTGGCTCGTTGGTCGCTGTGGACCGTCCTGGTGGCGCTGATCTACGCCTACCTCTACACCCTGGTGGATATCGACTGGGGCGACTACGAGACCCCGCTGTCTCCCGTCTACTACAGCGTCGTGACCTTCACGACCCTCGGCTATGGCGATGTGCTGCCCGGTTCGGTCGGCGCTCAAGTAATGGCAATGTCAGAGGTTGTTCTCGGCTACTTCAGCCTGGGCGGCATGATGAGCATCCTGTCCGACAAGATGGCTCGACGAGCCGGATAGGGCGAGAAATGGCTCTGAAGTTTCGACGGAAGAAGGTCGACGACCCGGCGGCAGGTCTCCGTGAGGTCCTTGGACCGAATACTGAGCTTCCGACGTTCCCCACCACGGTTATCAAGGCACTAGAAGCGCTGCGGGATTCCGACTCCAGTGCGAAGGACGTTGCGACGGTTGTCGGGGCCGATCCTGGGTTGACCGTCCGGCTGCTGAAGCTGGTCAACTCGGCGGGCTTCGGTCCTGCCAAGCCGGTCAACAGCGTTGATCAGGCGGTGGCGGTTGCCGGGTTTGGTGCCGTTGAATCGCTGGTGTTGTCGGTCGGGGTTAACGCGGCCCTGCCGGACATTGCCGTCGATGGTTTCGATCAGACTCGTTTCTGGCGAACCGCCAGCCGTCGCGCCACGACCGCTCGTGCGTTCGCTGGTGAGCTGCACCCGGCGAGTGCCAGTCTGAGCTTCACCGCAGGCCTTTTGCAGGACATGGCGGTGCCGCTCATCGCCGGTGCCCGCCCGGATTACGGTCCGATCTTGCGAGCGTGGCACGAAGGCGGCGAGGATCTCGACCAGCTCGAGGGCTCCACGTTTGAGTGGAACCACGGCAGCATCGCCGAGATGCTGTGTGGTCAATGGGAACTGCCAAGTGCGCTGGCCACCGCAATCGGTGGACATCATGGCGGAACCGAGGACGACGAGGTGCCCCCTGGCGTACTGTTGGCCGCTCCGATTCGTGAGGGCGACCGCCCGGACGTGATCGAAGCGATTATGGCCACCGCGTGCGAAAAGTACGGCATGACGACCGACGGCGTCGTCGAGCTGCTGGCTCGAGCAGAAACCGAGGCGGTCGAGGTAGCAAGCCTCTTCGTCTAGCGGCCGGTAGGGCGCTCGGGGTTCGACTCGCTCAAAGTTGACCACTCGCCGGTTTGGCGGTACACCGATGACGACCGTACCGACGCCTTGCCAGGAGCTCCGAGGGTGGAAACAAGCCTTACCTATCCGTTTACCGCGGCCCACGACGGGACCGATGCAGAGCAGGCCTCGCTGCTCGGTGGAAAAGGCGCAGCACTGGCAGCGATGACCGCTGGCGGGCTCCCCGTGCCGCCCGGCTTCACCATCACCACCGACGCCTGCCGCACCTATCTTTCGCAGGGTTGGACCAGCGAGTTGGAACAGGCGATCGACGTCGGTGTGCGTGAGCTCGAAGCCCAGTCGGGCAAGGCGCTCGGGTCGTCCGAGGCGCCGCTGTTGGTCTCGGTCCGCTCCGGGGCGCCGACGTCCATGCCGGGCATGATGGACACGGCCCTTAATATAGGTATCAACGCTGATGTGGCGGCGACGATCGCCCGCCTGTCCGGCAATGCCGACTTTGCCGCCGACACCTACCGCCGCGGGCTACTTGGCTATGCCGAGATTGTCCTTGGCGCAGACCGTACCGTCCTTGACCGGTGTGCCCAGGCAGCGTCCCCGGCCGAGCTGGTCGCAGCGCTGGCGTCGGAGGGCTTCGAGGTGCCAGCGGATCCGTTGACCCAGGTCAAGCAGGCGGTGCAGGCCGTTTTCGCAAGCTGGAACGCGCCGCGGGCGGTGAGCTACCGGGAGATCGAAGGCATCGACGCATCGATCGCCACCGCCGCCACCGTCCAGTCGATGGTGTTTGGCAACATGGGCAAGACGTCCGGTACCGGGGTGGCGTTCACACGGAACCCGACCACCGGGGCCGACGGGCTGATGGGAGACTTCCTCCCGAACGCCCAGGGTGAGGATGTCGTTGCCGGTGGACAGCTGACCCGAGACCTCGATGAGATGCAGCAGCGTTGGCCGGAGATCCACGGCGAGCTTGAGCGGATCGGTCATGTGCTGGAGGCCCGCTACCGAGACATGGTCGACATCGAGTTCACGGTCGAGGAGGGCCAGCTCTGGATGTTGCAGTCGCGGCGAGGAAAGCGCAGCCCCATCGCCGCGTTCAGGATGGCCATCGACATGGTGAACGACGTCGACTTTCCGCTGGACAAGGCCGAGGCCCTGGAACGGTGCCGCCGTTACCTGGACGACCCGCCGACCGTTGCCGTTGCGGAGGCCGATGAAGCGCTGACCGCTGTGGCGTCTGGACTCGGGGCATCACCGGGCAGAGCCTCCGGGGTGCTTTGTCTGGACCCCGACCGGGCGGTTGAGCTCTCCGAGCAGGGTGTCGAAGTGATTTTGGCCCGAAGGGAGACGTCGCCCGCCGACGTTCACGGCATGGCGGTCGCCAACGGGTTGTTCACCACACTTGGCGGCCAGGTGAGTCACGCCGCGCTTGTGGCCCGAGAATGGGGCCTGCCCGCAGTTGTTGGAGCGTCGGAAGCCGAGGTGACAACGGAGGGTGTTGTCGGCCCCTCCGGCCTGGTGCCGGTGGGAACGGTGGTGACCGTGGACGGTGACGGTGGCAGGCTATTGCTTGGGCAGTCATCGGCCGTTGGTGCGATCGCCCCCGAGGTGCAGACGGTGCAGTCGTGGGGTGCCGAGTCAACCGCAGCATCTGATGGCGACGCGTCCGCCAGTGCCGCAGGTACCGACGGTGCCGCAGTCGGTGCCGCAGCCGGGGTCGGAGGCGACGCCGGCGGAGCGGCGAGCGAAGCCTTGCGGTTCGGGGTCCATCATGCGTTGCGAATCAAGGGCATGGTGACAGCGGAGGCGGTGGCCGCTATCTGCGATGCTCCCGAGGATTCGGTACGACCGGTGCTCGACGAGTTGGTCGTTTCGGGCAACGCAACCTTTATGGAACCCCGACAGATGTGGGTGATCACCCCCGACGGTCGTGCGGCCCATGCGCCGCTCCTCGCCGACGTTGTCTCGTCGTTGACTCTGGAGGGCGTTCCCTATGAACAGTTCCTCGGGCTGAACGATGACTTCAAGCAGCTTTGCACCGACTGGCAGGTCAAAGACGGTCAGCCGAACGATCACAGCGATGAGGGTTACGACCGGTCGATCTTTGACCGGCTAGCGGCCCTGCACGGCCACGCGATGCCGGTGGTGTCGGCCCTGGCAGAGTCGATCCCGTGGTTGGCGCCGTACGGGCCCCGCCTTGCCGCAGCGAAGCAGCGCTTGGACGACGGCGATCCGAAGGCGCTCACCGGGGTGCTGTGCGACAGCTACCACGACATATGGATGGAGCTGCACGAGGACCTGATCCTCACCCAGGGCATCGATCGCGCTGCCGAAGGCAGC
>CAZSTV010000011.1:1432-26455 GCA_964609665.1 uncultured Acidimicrobiaceae bacterium | reverse complement strand
ACTGCCGAAGGCAGCACCTGTGGCTTAGGTCCGGTGGTGGGACAGGCCACTAGTATGAGGTCTCATGAACCATGACCCTTCATCGCTGCGGGCGTATCCGTTTCCCTCGAGTCGGGCCGCGGTGTTGGCCACCGATGGGGTGGTGGCAACCAGCCAACCGCTCGCCGCGCAGGCCGGGCTTGGCGTACTTGCCGACGGCGGCAATGCCATCGACGCGGCAATCGCCGCCGCGGCCGCTCTTACCGTGGTGGAGCCGTGCTCGAACGGCCTTGGCAGCGATGCGTTTGCTCTGGTGTGGGCTGACGGTGCCTTACACGGCCTGAACGGTTCTGGTCGCTGGCCCGCCGCGAACGATGCCGAGGAACTTCGGGCCCAGGGCCACGATGCGGTGCCTGAGCGGGGCTGGACTCCGGTGACCGTCCCGGGAGCGGTGGACAGTTGGTCTGAGTTGCATCAGCGATTTGGGCACTTGCCGATGGGTCGCATCCTGGCACCGGCGATCCGTTACGCCGAGGGCGGATATCCGGTCTCTCCGGTCGTCGCTCGCCAGTGGGAGGCGTCGTTCAACTTCTTCCCCAACCAGGGCCTTGCGGAACTCGACGGCTGGTCCGAGGTGTTCGCACCTGGCGGTCGGGCCCCGAATGCCGGTGACATGTGGGCAAGCCCCGGTCATGCCAGAGCGCTTCGCCGGATGGCGGAGCATGGCCTCCGTGATTTCTACGAGGGAGAGATTGCCGAGGCGATCGCCGAATACGCGGCCGCGACCGGCGGCCGAATGACCCTGGAGGACCTTGCTTCGCATCATGGCGAGTGGGTCGATCCAATCGGGGTTCGCTACGGCAACCACGAGGTCTGGGAGATTCCCCCGAACGGGCAGGGCGTTGCTGCCCTGATGGCCATGGGCATGGCCGAGAACACCCCCGCCGCCGACCATCCCCAGATTGACGCTGCAAGCTGGCACTACCACATCGAGGCAATGAAGCTGGCGTTCGCCGACAGTGATGGATACGTCGCCGATCAGGCGACCGACGATGTGCCGGTGTCTCAAATGATCGACGCTGAGTACCTGAAGCGCCGAGCGGAACTGATCGGCGAGCAGGCCGGACCGGCCCCGATGGGCGACCCCATTCGAGGCGGCACTGTCTATCTGTGCGCCGCGGATCGTGACGGGATGATGGTCAGCTTCATCCAGTCCAACTACATGGGTTTCGGCAGCGGCGTTGTTGTCCCATCTCATGGAATCTCGCTGCAGAACAGGGGAGCGGGTTTCGTGCTCGACGCCGACCACCCCAATGTGGCGGCGCCCGGGAAACGGCCGCGACATACGATTATCCCCGGGTTCCTGACCCGCGACGGAGCCCCGGTTGGCCCGTTCGGCGTGATGGGCGGGGAAATGCAGCCGCAGGGGCACCTGCAGGTCATATCAGGCATGGTCGACCACGGACTGAATCCCCAGGCGGCCCTCGATGCGCCCCGCTGGCAGGTCGAGCGTGACGGCCGGGTCCGGGTGGAGCCACAAACTCCTGCCGAGGTGGTCTCGGGGCTTGAAGCGAGAGGGCATCAGGTTACGGTTGAGCGCAGCAGGCTGAGTTTTGGGAGAGGACAGATCATCGTCCGCTCCGACGACGGGGTCTATGCGGCGGGGTCCGAACCACGGGCTGATGGCTGCGCGGTTGGCATCTAGCTGTTGCACAGCCGGAACTGCAAAACTCCGAGTTCAATAGTGAGTTCGATATGGAGTCTGAAATGAGGATGGGTACATGAGCACTGACACCGACACGCAGACTTCGGGAGTCGCTACCTGCATCGAGAAGGCACGCGCCGCGATGGAGGAGTTTGCCGAGGCAGACCAGGCCGCGGTCGACGCTGCCGTGACCGCAGTGGCGTGGTCCATCTATCAGCCGGAAAACGCCAAGGCTCTCGCCGAATTGGCCGTGACCGACACCGGCCTCGGCAACGTTGCGGACAAGATCACCAAGAATCAACGCAAGACGTTCGGCACGCTGCGGGACCTCATGAGGGCCAAAACGGTCGGCATCATCGAGGATGATCCTGAGCGGGGCATGACCAAGTACGCCAAGCCGGTCGGTGTAGTTGCGGCGATCACGCCGTCGACCAACCCTGCCGCCACGCCGATCAACAAAGCGATGATGGCAATCAAGGGCGGCAATGCCGTGGTCATCGCACCCTCGCCGAGTGGCTACAAGACCACCGAAGCCGCGGTGGCACTGGCCAGGGCCGAGCTCTCCAAGGTGGGCGCCCCCCTTGACCTGGTGCAGATCCTGCCATCACCGGTGTCCCGTGAGAACACCGAGGAACTGATGGCCGCGGCCGACCTCGTCGTTGCCACGGGTTCACAGAACAACGTCCGCCGGGCCTACACCAGCGGCACCCCGGCCATTGGCGTCGGTGCGGGGAACGTGCCAGTCATCATCGACTCTTCCGCCGACCTGGCCGACGCCGCGGCCAAGATCACCGTTTCCAAGACCTTCGACAATGCCACCTCGTGCTCCTCTGAGAACTCGGTGATCATTGTCGATGAGGTGTACGACGAGGCGATCGCCGCGCTGACAGACGCCGGCGGCTACCTCGCTCAGCCGGACGAAGCGGAACGGGTGATAACCCGCCTGTTTCCCGAAGGTTCCCTGGATCGTCGACTGATTGCCAAGGACTACCCGGCGCTTCGCGAAGCGTTTGAGCTCGATGGCGCCGACACCGACCGGTTCGTGATGGTCGAGGAGCCGGAGCCGAGCCATGAGCGTCCGATGACCGGCGAAAAGCTGTCGTTGGTGCTCACCGTCTATCGGGCCCGGGACTTTTGGCACGCGTTGGAGCTGACGCTTCGTGTGCTCACCGTCCAGGGCATTGGCCACTCGGTGGGAATCCACACCGCAGACGCAGGCCACGCCGCCACCGTTGCAGCCGAGCTGCCCGTGGTGCGAGTGCTGGTCAACCAGGCCCACACCTTCGGCAACGGCGGCTCCTTTGACAACGCCATGCCGTTCACGCTGAGCATGGGTTGCGGAACCTGGGCCGGAAACTCGATCAGCGAGAACCTCAACATCAATCACTTCATCAACGTGACGCACCTGGTGCGAACCATCGAACCGGATGAGCCGGCAGAAGAAGACCTCTTCGCTGCTCATTGGCAGGCCACCGGCCACCGCCCGGCCTGACCAGAACCGAGTACACACTGTGAAACTCACCGAGTATCAAGCGAAGGCGCTCCTCGCTGAGCGCGGCATTGCGGTGCCTAACGGGCGTCTGGTCACGTCGGCTGCCGAGGCGGTTGCTGCTGCCACCGAGCTTGGCGGAGCGGTTGCGGTGAAGGCCCAGGTCCGCTCCGGTGGGCGAGGCAAAGCAGGCGGCGTGGTCGTGGTGCAGAACCCCGAAGATGCAGGCGCGGCCGCCGAACGGATCCTTGGATCTGAGCTGAACGGCGAAACGGTCGGGGAGTTGCTCATCGAGCAGGCGGTCGACATCGCTGAAGAGCGCTATCTGTCGGTCATGATCGACCCGTCGGCTGGTCGACCATTGCTTATGCGGTCGGACCAGGGCGGCGTCGAGATTGAGGCCATGACCGAGGGAATCGAGCGGACGATCATCCCGGCCGCAGGTTTTGACGCCCCGGACGCCTTTGCCGGCGCGGTGATCGATGCCTTCACCGATCTGGACGCTCTGCTGGTGGAGATCAACCCGCTAGCGGTCACCGGAACCGGTGAGCTGATCGCCCTCGACGCGAAGATCGAGCTTGATGACTCGGCGGGCTTTCGCCAGACCCACCCCGAGGACGACGTTGAGCAGGGAACAGAGCGGGAGCAGGCCGCAGCGGAGATGGGCCTCCGACTCATCGAGCTCGGTGGTGACATCGCTGTCCTGGCCAACGGCGCAGGCCTGACAATGGCGACGATGGATGCGGTCGTTCACGCTGGCGGTACACCAGCGAACTTCCTGGAGATCGGTGGTGATGCCTACACCAAGGCCACCCCGGCCCTGAAGCTGGTCTTGTCACAGCCGGGGGTAAAGAGTCTGCTAGTGAACT
The DNA here is from genome assembly GCA_964609665.1 of uncultured Acidimicrobiaceae bacterium. Lineage (GTDB taxonomy): Bacteria > Actinomycetota > Acidimicrobiia > Acidimicrobiales > SZUA-35 > JAHELU01. The sequence goes on along the minus strand of CAZSTV010000011.1, from coordinate 22,413 downwards.
TCTGTGGTGCGTTCGCCCGGTGCGATGTCATGACCGCAGGGGTAATCGAAGCGTGGACCACGCTGAAACCGGACATTCCCATCAACTTCAGCATCAGCGGAACGGGTCAGGACGAGGCCTATGAGATGGTGCGGGCCATCGGCCATGAGCCACACCCGACCATGGAGAATGCGGTACGAGCTGCCGTCGACGCTGCGGGTCACAACGATGGGGGAGCACAGTGATTGTCTCCAAGCAGGACCGGGTCCTTGTCCAGGGCATCACCGGCAAGCAGGGCACGTTCTGGACCGAACGGATGCAGGAGTACGGCACGGCGATTGTCGGTGGCGTAAACCCGAAGAAGGCCGGCACCACCCACCTGGGCGTTCCGGTGTTCGGCTCGGCGGCCGACGCGGCATCTCAACTGGGCGATGAAGGCTCCGGGGTCGACGTGACCGTGCTGTTCATTCCTCCGGCTGGCGCCCGGGCTGCCACCGAGGATGCTATTGCCGCCGGGGCAAAGCTGATCGTTGTCCTCACCGAGTTCATTCCGGTTCACGACACGATGGCCATGATCGCCGCCGCCAAGGATGCCGGCAGCCGGATCATCGGTCCGAACACCGCCGGTGTGGTGACGCCGGGCGAAGCCTTTGTCGGCTTTATGCCCGCGTTCGATGATCGGATCTTCAGCCCGGGTCCGGTTGGCGTCCTCTCCCGCAGCGGTTCGCTTGGCACTCTCACGGCGGTGGAACTGAGGAGGGCCGGTATCGGGCAGTCCGCGTTTCTTGGCATCGGGGGAGACCCGGTGTCGGGTACCACCACCGCCGAGGCGTTTCAGGCCCTCGACGACGACCCCAAGACCGAGGCGATCGTCGTCATCGGCGAGATCGGCGGTCGCAAGGAAGAGGATGCGGCGGCAGTGATCGCAGCGTCATCCAAACCCGTCGTGTCCTTCATCGCCGGAGCCGCATCGCCTCCCGGCAAGCGGATGGGACATGCCGGAGCGATCGTGGAAGGCAACACGGGTACTCACGCCTCAAAGAAGGCGGCGTTGATAGACGCCGGTGTCACGGTGGTGGATGTGCCGTCGGAAATCGCGGCCGCTGTCGCCGACGTACTCCGCTAAAGGGCCCTTCGGTAAAAGGCACTGCGGTAAAGAGCACTGCGATAAAAAGACGGTGGACCGGTAGCGCTGCATAAGGGAGACAGAGCTACCGGCCCAGCCGGCTTCTTCTGGAGAGAAGACTCAGGAAACGTGCCTAGCCGCGCCATCCTTGAATGACTTCCGGTAGCCACAGAGCGACTGCTGGGAACAACACGACGATGATCAGGCCGACCACCTGCAGCCACATGAACTGCATCATGCCTGCGTAGATGTCCTTGAGGTCCCAATGTGGCGCTACTCCCTTGAGGAAGTAGGCCGACAGCGCAACCGGTGGGGACAGCCATGCGGTCTGCAGCGTGACGGCGACGAGGATGGCAAACCACAGTTTGTCGAAGCCGTACTCGTCGACGACCGGCAATAGGATTGGGACGAAGATCAAGACGATCGGCACCCACTCCAGCGGCCATGCAAGCACGAAGATCAGCGCCAGAATCAGGAAGAGCATGATGCTCCAGTGCAGATTCAGGTCGACCAGCGTGTCCGCCATGAACCTTGCGCTGCCTGCGGTCGAGAAGACCGCGCCGAAGAAGTTGGAGGCGACAACGAGAATCATGATCATCGAAGTGGTGGAGAGCGTTGCCATGAGGCTGCTCGTCATCATCTTCATGTTCAGGTTCCCGGTGAAGCCGGCCAGAGCGAAAGCTCCAAGCGCACCCATCGCCGAACCTTCTGTCGTGGTCGCAATGCCGCCGACGATCGAGCCGAGCGTCGCCAGAATGAGGACCAGTGGTGGGAGGATGCCCAACACGATCTCCTTGGCGACCGCTTTGCCTTTGAGGGTTCGTTCTTCTTCCGGCAGTGGTGGTCCAAGCTCCGGGTTCATGTAGGACCGGATCATGGCGTAGGCGATGTACAGGAGCGACAGAATCAGTCCTGGGAACAGCGCCGCAGCGAAGAGGTCCAACACGTTGAGCTTCATCTGTGGCCCCATGACCACCAACATGATGCTTGGCGGAATCAAGATGCCGAGCGTTCCGCCCGCGGTGATGGCCCCTGCCGAGAGTCGGGTGTCGTACCCGCTTCTCGTCATCGACGGGATGGCCATCAAACCAATCAGCGTCACTGACGCACCGACGATGCCGGTTGCTGCGGCGAAGATGGTGGCAGCCGATATGACCGCCAGGTACAGCGAACCGCGAAGGTTCGCCATCGCCATCTGCAGCGACCCGAATAATCGATCCATCAGGCCGGCCTGCTCCAGCAGGTAGCCCATGAAGACGAAGAGCGGGATGGCCGCCAGCGTCACCTCGTCCATCGTTCCAAATGACTGGAGCGTGAAGAGGTTGAACGTCGTCGACCCAAGTGCCCAATACCCGAACCCGAAGCTGACCACCATGAGGGTCTGCGCCACTGGGAAGCCTGCGATGATCGCTCCGAAGAGCGAGAACAACATCAACAGGCCGATCCACTGACCGTCGAGGTTAACGATCGCGTCAATCACGGGCCGGCTCCCATTCCCCGGACCGGTAGGCCCGGACGGACTTGATGAACTCGGACACGGACTGCAAGGTCCACAGCGCGAGTCCAAGTGGGAGCATGGCCTTCAGCGGCCACACCGGACCGCGCCAAGGGCTTTGGATGACCTTCTCTCGGATCCGGAACGAATCCCAGGCGAACTCCGCCGACACCTTCACGGCGATCACCATCACGGGGATGAAGACCACCCCGTAGATCACAGCGTCTACCAGTGCCTGGCGTTTTGTCTTCCAGTTCCGGTAGGCGAAGTCGGTGCGGATGTGTCCGCTGTGTTTGAGCGTGTACGCCGCCCCGATCAGAAAGTGGGTGGCGTAGATCATGTAGGCCACGTCCTGGGCCCACGCTGTTGATTGGCCGAAGAGGAACCGCCGAATAGCCTCAAAGGCCAAAATCGCCATGAGTGGCAGGACGAGCCAAGCTACGACTCGTCCTGTCCACTCACTGATTGAAGCGATCCACCCAACGTTTCCACCATCGGTGTTCCACGGTTCGGCAATCCCTTCGGCTTCCTCATCGACCGCGATGCCGTATCTAGCGGCTACCTCGTGGTCGGTGTTGGTCACGGATCGATACCGACCTTCTCCGGGAAGTAGGTCTCGCCGATGTTCTGGTAGAGCTCGGTGATGGTCAGGCGGTATGGCATGACGGCCTCGGCGTATGCCTTCTGGCTGTCACGCACCTCCTTGAAGAACTCGTTCTCGGCTTCGAGGTCAGCGGCAACGCTGTTCCATGCGGAGATGAACTCTTCGTAGAACTCAGGAGGGGTGTTGTAGATGTTGATGCCCTGCGCCTGGTAGTCGGCAACAGCCTGAGCGTTGACGGTGATCGACAGGTTCTGACACTCGACGATGGTTGCCTGGGTGGCGACCATCATGATCTCCTGAAGATCGGCGGGAAGCTCGTCCCACCAATCGATGTTGATCAGCAGCTCACCGATGTCGGTGGACTGGTGCAGACCCAGCAGGTAGTAGTTGTCCCAGACGTCGGCCAGGCCGAGGGCCCGGTCGTCGGCGGGGCTGATCCACTCCGCACCCTCGATGATGCCGCTCTGGGCCGAGGGGACGATGTCGCCGCCCGGCATGGCGATGGCCTCGACACCGAGCTCGGTGAAGGTCAGGCCGGGCAGACCGGGGGGTGAGCGGAACTTGAGGCCCTGGACGTCGTCGACGCTGGCGATCGGCTCACTGAACCAACCGAAGGGATCGGGGCCCATGGGGCAGACCGGGAGGGGCTTGACGTTGACGCCGATCTCGTCGGAGTAGAGGCGCTCGTAGAGCTCGAGGCCACCACCGTCGTACATCCATGCCAGCGAAGTGGCCTGGTCCATGCCGGTGGAGCCCACCGGCGGGTTGGAGAACAACGCAGCGGTGTCGCTCTTGCCGGTCCAGTAGTTGGACCACGCCATGCCGACGGGCACGACCTGCGCATCGACAGCGTCGAGGATTTCCAGAGCGCCGACGACGCCTCCGGAAGGCACGACGTCGGCAACGAGGCGTCCGCCGGTCATGGTCTCGACCCGCTCGCCCCACTCGACGATCTCGGCGTGGTACACCGATGATGCCGGGACGCCGGTCTGGACCTGGAACTCGATTGGGTCCCCGGCCTGAAGCTCGGTCACCGTCTCGGGCTCGTCTTCGTCTGCTTCGTCATCGCTGTCCGAATCGGAACCGGAGTCGCTTGAGTCCTCTTCGGTATCTGCGGCAGCGTCGTCGCTTTCGACGGCGCCGCTCGTGCAGGCCGAGGCGACGAGACCGACCGACAGCAGCGCTGCCAGCCAGATGAAAATACCCCTCGGGGCGCCAAGGCGCCGTGAGACACGGGTACGGAACATACTGATTCTCCCCCTTGTTGAAGCTCGGCGAGCCGAGCTTGTGATGCTTGTTCAGTGTTGTTTTGCAGTGTTTGCTGGAGGCCCTCCGGTGGAAGTCAACGTTGACTTCCACAACATGGAATGCTTTTTCCAACTAGTATCAACCTTGCACAGTGCTGCAGCATTGTCAGCGAAGGGTGGCGTCTTGAAGAGCCAGAACTTGTACTCTTCGGTAGCGGGCGAGAGGGCCCGTTCGAAAGGATTTCATGACGGCTCCAGAGAGCGATCAGCGCCCAATGTCTGAAACCGGGCAGATTGCGCCAGCGGGGACCCAAGCGATCGCCAGGACGCTGAATGTGCTTGAGAGCTTCCTCGACCGACGTGAACTTGGCATCACCGAACTGGCCCGGCGCCTTGACCTCAGCCCAAGCACGGCGCATCGCATCGTGCGTGCGTTGGTGGCCAGGGGTTACCTCGAACAGGACCGTGATTCCGAGCGGTATCACCTTGGGCGCAGCACCATCGTGCTTGGCCAGGCCGGTCGTCGCCACCTCGGTTTGGATCAGGCACTGCCGATCCTCGAACGCTTTGGAGCCGAGACCGGCGAGTCGGTCAACATGGGCCTGCTCGATGGACACAACGTCGTTGTGACGCTACGTGTAGCGTCGCCGCAGCCGCTCCGGTTCGATCAGCCGGTCGGCAGCAGAATTCCCGTTCACTGCTCCTCGATGGGCAAGTCGCTGCTGGCGTTCGACGCGCCGAATGGTCCGGGAGACCTGGCCATGCTCAGGTACTCCAAAGTCACCGCCAACTCCGTTGGTTCGGTGGAGGAGTTGCTCAACGATTTGGACGGGGTCCGGGCTCGCGGCTTCAGCTACGACAACGAGGAGAGCATCCTTGGCGTCTCGTGCGTCGGCGCTCCGGTCCTCGACGCCTCTGGCTCGGCGGTCGCCGCCATCGCGGTGCAGGCGCCGACCGCCCGCATGACGTCAGGACGGGCCGAGGAGCTTGGTGAGCGAATCAAGGCAGTCGCCGTCGAGGTTGCCAGAACGATGCACCTCGACGCCGACCCGTCCTAGGAGCTACCAGTACGAAAGGGCGCCTTCGTACAGCTCGGTCAGGACCACCTTGTCGATCTCGATCGGTGCGTTGTCGAGCAGGCGCCGCTGGGGGAGCGACCCGGCGACAAGCTCGGTCACGTCGGCCGCCTCGTAGCCGACGCCGAGGAGACCATTTGGCATGTTGGTCGCCTTCATCATCGAAATGATTTGATCGGCCAGCGCGTCTCCGGCGTCTTCCTCGGACACGTTGGAGATGTCGGCTCCAAGCCAACCGGCGGAGTCCAAATGGCGCTTCGGATCCAGCGACGCGGTACGGCGGAACACCGAAGGTGAGTTGACGATGACCGACATGCCGTGGGGCACGATCGGCTCGATGGTCGGGTAACCCTCGGGCTGGAAGCCCTTGACCATTCCGGCCACCGAGTAGGACATGCCGTGTGGCGCATGGCAGCCTGCGTTGCCGAACGCGATGCCCGCTAGGGTGGCGGCCCACATGACCTGGTGGCGTGCTTCGGTGTCATCGGCATCGTGGACGGCCCGCTCCAAGAACTGGCCGAGGAGGACAAGGGCTTCTCGACAGCCAAGGTCGCTCCAGGGGTTTGCCCCCTGGCTCGACGGGCGCAGCGACGGGCGTTCCGGTGCGGGGCGGACGCGATAGTGGCGAGCCGTGTACGACTCAAGGGCGTGGCTCAAGACATCAAACGCGCTGGCGGCGACCACGTTGGCGGGCAGTGTTGCGGTTACCGACGGGTCGATGAGGGCTCGTGTCGGTCGAATCATCTTGGAGGCGATGCCGGTCTTGGCCCGCATCTCCAACAGATCGAACACGGCGATGCCCGTGCACTCCGAGCCGGTGCCGGAGGTGGTCGGGCAGGCGATGTGGGGCTTCAGCGGTCCGGGGACGGCGACGCCTTCGCCGATCGGCGCGTTCACGTATGTCAGGAAGTCAGCCGGGTGGGTTGAGTACAGGTTCGCGGCCTTGGTCGTATCGATGACCGACCCTCCACCGACGGAAATGAACCCATCCACGTTGGCATCTGCCGCGAATTTGGTTGCGGCCTGGAACGACTCATCGGTCGGCTCAACCTGTACGTCGTCATAGCGGGCGACATCGACGCCGGCCGCCTGCAGCGACGCGACGACGATGGCGACATGCTCCGAGCCTGCAAGCGTGGCATCGGTGAGCAGCGCAATGCGCTTCATGCCGAGCTGACGAGCCATATCTCCAGCCTCGTTCAGGCAGCCGTCGCCGAAAGTGATCGCAGAGGTGTCGACGTTGAAGGCGGTGTCGCCCTGTTCAAGCTCGAGTTCGGTGTGGCAACAAGCCATGTTCGCTTCCCCTTTTCATCGTGTTGTGGGCGCGACCTTATCGACAACGAATCACCAAATCCGAGCACGAGTTGATTTTCAGCCGTGGTGGGAGTGGTCGTCGGTGTAATGGGCGGCAAGCGAATCGCCGCCAAAATCGTTGGATAGATCGCGCCAAACGGTGTGGACGTGATTGCCGTTTCGCTGGGCGCAGTCGTACTCCGCCAACAAGTCTCCGCCCTGAATTCGGAAGTAGTGGGGCTGGCCGCTCTCAAGCCCACCGGCCCACACGAAATGCATCTGATCAAGCCGCTCCCCGACGAACTTCTCGGCCTCTCGATCAGCGAAATCGTCGTGGATCATGGCGACATATGACTCCAGCAACGAGCGGAGAATCTCCTTCTGCCCCGGCTGCAGCGTCGCGGCAGCGATGCCCTTTGGCGCCATCGTGAACCGGACGGCCTCGACATGGGCCGACTCAAGACCAATACTCTCGGCGCCATTCTGGTCCATCTCGGTCATGAGCCGGTCGAGTTCCCCCTCGAACCGAGATCGCCATATGGCGTTGAGTGGCAGCGGGAGGTCGCCTTCGCTCAGCGTCGTCCGGTTCGAGGTCACCAAATCCAATGGTGGCACCGGAGCGAGGATTGCCTGCCCCGCCTGGTCGTGGCTGAGCGAGCGCGCCAGCTCGCGCCCGAGGTCTTCGAGGCCGCCCAACGGGCGGTGCACATGAGGGCCGAGCAGGGGAGCGGACGCCGGGTCCGCGCCGAGAAAGAATGGGCTGGTCGACGCCACTCGCCCGTCGATCACGGTGATGCTCAACGACAGGTGGTGTCCGCCGAACCGCCAACCCCATGGCCCCTCGGTGTCAGGCGTGCCGAAAAACGCGATCCAGTACAGCAGCGGATCGCGTCCTCGCTCCCGACCAAAGTCCACCCGGAATCCTTCCAGGTGGTCCAGGACATTTTCCTGGCCCTGAATGAGCGCGGCGGTGTTGTAGCCGCGGGGTGACAACACCGAGGCCAGCAGCCGCTGGACCAGGCGATGTTGCGAGGACGTCATGTCGGCAAGCGGGAGCCCGCCGTGATCGGTTGGGGTGTAGAACCACTGTCGACGTTCTTCGTCGGAGGGGAATGGCCACAGGGCGCTGTCTCGCTGATCGCTTGAAAGCGCTGCCACCAGGTCCTGGGCGACATCGATCATGGCCGTGGCGATCTGATCTGGTGAGTTGCTCGTCGAGTCCATGGTCAGCCTCCGGGCTCGTGTAGCCCGAAGATCACCTCTGGATCGTTGGGATCCCAGTCGTCGGTGACCTGGCTTCGGCGACCAAGACGGTCGTTGCGCTCGGTGAGTTTCCGGCCGAGCGCCAACTGCGTTGTCTCCCACTGCGTCAGCGCATCGGTCACCGGACCTTCTCCATCGAGCGCTTTGACGAGGGTCCACGCATCGTCGGCGGCTTTCGCAGTGCCTGCCGCCGCGTGAGGGCGGACGGCGAAGGCCGCGTCGCCAAGGAGGCACACGTGGTCGAAGGCCATTCGCTCCACCTCGATGTCATAGATGATCTGGAGGAACGGTTCGTCGACCGCGGCGACCACGGCCTGGAACGGTTCGGGGAGCCGGGCCTTCGCAACCGCGCGGACCTCGGCGACATGGTGGTCCGCAACGGCACCCGGCGGCACCGAAAGGGTGCGTACGCCGCCGGCGCTGTCGGTCAGCAGGTCTGTCAGCTCCGGTCCTTCCCGATAGTTGCGGTACCAGACGAAGTTCAACAGGCGATTGCCTGGTTCAACCGAGCCTTCCTCGTTCGGAATGGGATAGATCAGTATGTGGCTGTTGGCGTGCACGTTGTAGCTGACAGCGTCCCCGAACAGCGCGGTGATGTCGGCCGGGAACTTGGATTCGGCCACCATGCCGCGCCACGCGACATACCCGGCGTATCGCACACCGGCATTCGGTTGCAGCCGCTCCCTGACGATCGACCCAATTCCGTCCGCTGCGACCAGGAGGTCACCCTCGAACTCAGCACCGTTGGCGAAGCGGGCCGCGACCGAGCCGTTGGCTTGGGAGAAGTCCACCAGCTCATGGCCGAGCAGGTACCGCTCCTGCTCGAAGCAGCTCAGCATGGCCCGGTACACCGTGTTCCACGAGCTGAATAGGTAGGGGTGCGCAAGGTCATGGGTGACCGACCCCGCCCGGTCGTAGTACCGGATGTTGCTGGTGGCGACGCTGATGTCATCAAGCCGGATGTCCCCACGTTCGGTCGGGTACCGGGCCGTCGCCTCAAGCAGGCCAATGCCGGCCCCGCGCTCTTCAAGCTCCCGGGATGAGCGCTCGAACACGGTGACATCGTGGCCGGCATCTCTCAGCAGGCACGCGGCGTTAAGCCCGCCGAGCGAGCCACCGACAACACCAACTTTTAGGTGGGGCACGGAGCGGTCAGCCGGGGACACCGAAGGTGGCGATGCTGTCGACCTTGCACTCGAAAAGCACCCGACGTTCGTTGATCTCGGGGTCTCGCAGCCCGTACTCATCACCTTCGCCGATGTACTTCTGCCAGATCCGGTTGAGTTGCGCGGTTACCCGTTCGCCCTCTTCGGGGTCATCCTCGGAAATCTCCCGCTCGACCGTCACCTTCAAGCTGAGCCAGTGGTACATGTTCTCGGGATTCATTATCAGGATTGAAATCTGTGGGTTGTTCCTGATCCACTCGGTCTTCTTCCGTTGCTGTGCAACGTTGACCAGCACCTTGTCACCCTCATAGTCGAACCACATCGGTGTGAGGTTTGGCCGACCGGTGGAGCCCATGACCGCCATCACGCAGGCGAGCGGCTTGTCCATCAGCTGCTTGTAGGTGGGGTCGAGATCGCTGATCGAGGCGATGTTGTCCCGTTCGCCGACGCTGAACTGATTTGGTTTCAGACCCTCGGAAACGTCGATGAATTTTGAAACTGGTACGGACATGAAGCTCCTTCAAATGTTGTCGATTTGGCTCGCCGAGCTGGATTCTCCACGATCCTAAATATCGGGAGGACTTGAGGCCAATCCACTGAGTCCAGACCGAAAAGGGTCGGGGCACAGAGGTATACCACCCTTTTGCTCAGCCCCTTGTGACAGTGATCAGATGGCGGTAAGAATCCGGGTTGACCGCAACGTCGATCAGTCTTGGGCGGTCCCAGCCGTTTGCGAGTTCTGCAGCCAGTTCGTCCGTATCGGTGACAGTCACCGCCCGGAGGCCTAGCCCCTTTGCCACCGCTGCAAAGTCTGAACCGCGGTAGGAGACCACCTCGGAGCCACCGTGGTTGTTGCCCTGTTTGATCTGGATCAGGCTGAGCGCGCTGTCGTTGAACACGAGGACGGTGATGGGTAGGTCCAGTCGGGCCACGGTCTCGAGTTCGGCCAACGTCATACCGAGTCCGCCATCTCCCACCATGCAGAGCACCGGCTGGCCCGGTCTGGCCAGCGCCGCGCCGACGGCGGCGGGTAAGGCGTACCCCATCGTCGCGAGGCCATTTGAGATCAGCAACCGCTTCGGCTGCGACACCGACCAGAGCGGCATGATGGCCAGGAAGTGTGCTCCCGCATCGACCGTTGTTGTGGCGTCGTCGGGGGTGTTGGCCAGGGTGGTCTCCACCAACTCGATCGGGGTGATGGCGTCGGGTGCAGATGCGGTCGGTCCGGCGGCCAGGTCCTCTCGTACGGCGATCCGGTGTTGCGCTCCGGCATCGGCGGACCAGCGGTGGTCGCTGTCCGGACGCTGTTCGTTGATGAGTTGCAGCATGGTTGCCACGTCGCCGACGGCTTCGACAGCGAACGGCAGGTAGGGATCTGGCGTTGCCACGTTGGAGAGGGACACCACAGGCGCTTGGTAGGTCCACGGCGCAGGGATCGGTTCCACCGGGTCGAGGCCGACCGTGACTATAAGGTCCGCCTGGTCGAGCAGCGGCCGTTCCGATGCACCGTTTGTGAATAGACCCGCTGCCAGCCGATGCTCGGTGGGGACGACGCCGATCGCCTGGTACGTGGTGAGTACCGGCGCCCCGAACTGAAGCAGCGCCGCTCCGATGTCGTTTCCGGTATCAGGCCCGGTGGTCGCACCGATGCCGGCAATTACCACCGGTCGATCCGCGGCGCTGATCATCGCCCGAGCATGGTCCAACGCCTGCGACGCCCCTTCGGGGGCAGGGTCTGGTTCCGTTGCAGGGTCTGGGTGCGGGGCGGGGTTGGAGAACGATGGCGGATCAGTGGGAACAGACACTGTCGACGTGTCGTAGTCAAGATGTATCGCCCCTGCCGGTGACTGTGCGGCCAGGCTGATCAACGCGTCCAACTGCTTGGCGGGCAAAGACCTGTCCAAGGTGGCCGATGCTTTGCACAGCGGCGCAAAAAGGGCTCGCTGATCCAGCCGCTGATGTGGCACCCGGTCGGCCGTTTCCGCGGGGACCGTGTCGGTGATGAGTACCAACGGGTGGCGATCCAACGTTGCCTGGGCCGCCCCGTTTGCCGCCGATGCCGCTCCAGGGCCGCGGGTCACGACGGTGGCCGACACCCGGCCGCTCACATAGCCGTAGGTCGACGCCATGATGCACGCTGCGGTCTCGCCGTGGGCCAGGATGAAACGGATGTCGTTGTCGGCCATCGCCCCGACAACATCCAGGTTTGGTCCGCCGCCAGGAACGCCAAATGCGATGTCTGTCCCGTGGCCGACCAGGGCCTTCGCCAACCCCTGGGCCAGCATCATATGACTCCCTTGTCGCGGAGGTCGGCAATCTCGGAATCGGAGAGGCCGAAGCGGTCGAGTATCTCGTCGCTGTGCTCGCCGGCATTCGGGCTCGGCAGCCGGATCTCATTTGGCACACCGTCGATGTTGGTGGCGTTGCGGACAATCTCAATCTCGCCAACCGTCGGGTGCTCGACGGGAACCGCCACCCCGAGGTGTTGCACCTGAACGTCGTCAAAGGTCTGCGCCACATCGTTGACCGGCCCGGAGGGAATGCCGTCTGCATTCATCACCTCCACCCAGTGGGCCGTCGAGTGTCCGGTAAGCGCCTCGGTGATCTCGGCGTTGAGTTCCACTCGGTTCTCGGTCCGCAGCGGTGCGGTCGAAAATCGTTCGTCGTCCAACAGGTCGGCGCGGTCAATCACCGTGCAGAAGCGTTGCCAGATCCGCCCCCACGGTGCGGCAATGTTCATGTGGCCATCGGCGGTTGCGTACATCCCCATCGGCCCGAGGGTGGGATGATCGTTGCCCGCCTGCGGCGGCAGGTCCTGCTCGACGGTCCAGCGAGCCGCTTGAAAGTCCAGCATGCCGATCATCGATTCTAGGAGAGACGTGTGGACCCAACGACCAACGCCGGTCCGCTCACGCTCGTGAATGGCGACCAGGATTCCCACCGCTAACTGCAACCCCGCGGTGACGTCGGAGATGGCAACCCCCGCCCGGACCGGACCCTGGCCGGGAAGTCCGGTGACGCTCATCATCCCGCCCATCCCCTGAGCGATCTGGTCAACGCCACCTCGTTGTGCGTACGGCCCGGTCTGGCCGAACCCGGAGATGGAACCCATCACGATGGCGGGGTTGATGGCGGAGATGGTCTCCCAGTCGAACCCCAGCCGATGTTTCACCGGCGTGCGCATGTTCTCGACGAGCACGTCAGCCTCGGCCACCATCCGGTGCAGGACGGCTCGACCGTCGGGGTGTTTCAGGTCGAGCGTCAGGCTGCGCTTGTTGCGGTGAAGATTGAGATAGTCGGGGGAGAGGTGGGTTCCCGCCGTCGCAGCGGTGGTCGGTGGCTCCACCCGGATGACCTCGGCACCCCAGTCGGCCAGTTGCCGAACCGCGGTCGGTCCGGCCCGGGCGATGGTCAGGTCCAAAACCACTAGATCGGACAGGGGTAAGTCGGACCGCGGCTGGTCGGACAGCGGCGAAGGGACTCCTGGCCGTGGCTCGTTGGTTACGGGCTCCTCATCGTCGCCATCTGGCATGGCCAACACAGTAGCGCTGAGCCCGAGTGCCGCCGAAGCCGGTAGAACGTATGCATGATCTCGACCGATGGTGCCCGCACCCCGAACCTGCTGTTCATCATGAGCGATGACCATGCAGCCCACGCGCTGTCGGCCTACGGCAGCCGCATCAACCAGACACCCCACCTTGACCGAATCGCCACGGGAGGCATGCGCTTCGACGCGGCGTTCTGTACCAACTCCATCTGCGCCCCAAGCCGGGCCGCCATTCTCACCGGAACGTATAACCATGTGAACGGGGTTACCACCCTCGATACACCGTTGGACAACAGCCTGTGGACGTTCCCCAAAGCGTTGCAAAGCGGCGGCTATCAGACCTGGCTGTACGGCAAATGGCACCTTGGGCACGGTCCGAACGTTGACCCGGCGGGGTTTGACTACTGGCGTGTGTTGCCGGGGCAGGGGCACTATCACAACCCGGTCTTCCTGGACTCCGACGGCCAGGTGATCGAGCGCGGCGGCTACGTCACCGACCTGATCACCGACGACTGCCTCGGGCAGTTGGAACGACGAGATGTCGACAAGCCGTGGGCCCTGTTCTGCCATCACAAAGCCCCGCACCGAACCTGGGAGCCGGACGCCAAGCACTTCACCATGTACGACGATGTGGACATTCCCTTCCCGGATACCTTCCGCGATGACCTGGTCGGGCGGGCCGAGGTGGTGCAGGCCGTGAAGATGCGGATGATGGACCTCGACCCGATCATCGATCTCAAGGCAACCGTTCCGCCCGGCCTCAGCGAAGATGAGGAGCTGCACTGGCGCTATCAGCGCTACATCAAGGACTACCTGCGGGTTGTCGCTTCGATTGATGACAACGTTGGTCGGATGCTCGACTGGCTCGACGAAAGCGGTGAGGCCGACAACACCGTTGTCGTCTACACCTCGGACCAGGGGTTCTTCCTCGGAGACCACGGTTGGTTCGACAAGAGGTTGATGTACGAAGAGTCGCTCTCGATGCCACTGCTGGTCCGATACCCGGACCGGGTGGCCGCAGGCTCGGTGTGCGACGAGATTGTTGTCAACGTCGACTTTGCGCCGACGTTCCTGGAGCTTGCAGGCATCGAATCGCCTGACCAACTCCAGGGCCGATCGATGGTGCCGCTGCTCGACGGGGACGTGCCAGAGGACTGGCCGCAGTCCATGTACTACCGGTACTGGATGCACAACGACCGGTCTCACGCCTGCCCGGCCCACTATGGCATCAGGACCAAGCGTCACAAGCTCATCTGCTACTACAACGATCCGCTTGATCAGCCGGGGGCGGAGCCACCGGTGGCCCCGATGGAATGGGAGCTGTTTGACCTGGTGGCCGACCCGATGGAGATCGACAACATCTACCATGCTCCGGCCGCGGCCGACGTCGTAGCGGAACTCACCGATGCGCTGCATCGAATGCAGGCTGAGGTGGGTGACGAGCCGTATCCGAGGGGCTGACTACTGCGGGCCGTCCCGGTCGCCTGCCGGTTGACACGGCTGACCAGGAACGGTTGCTGTCGGCGTCGTTTCCGGGGAGGTGTCGTCGGTGCAGCCGACCGCTGTCGGTGTCGTGCCGGAGTCCTCACTTGGGACCGTGGTTTCCGGGTCCTCGGTGGTCTCTGTTGTAGTTGTGGTGACGGTGGTCGTGGTTTCGCTGGTGCCCGGTGCGGACGTACTCGATGTGTCGTCGGTGGTGGGAGTGGTCGGCTCGGTCGTCGTCGCTTCCGTTGTGGCAGATGTTGCCACCGAGGTTGTCGTCGACTCGGTAGTGGGCGACAACCTCGTAGTGGTGCGCTGGGTCGTCGTGGTGCGTTGCGTTGTGGCAGTGGTGGGAGATGCCGTGGTGGGGCTTGTGGCCGGCGAGGTTGGGACGGTTGCTCCGGCGGTCGTGGTGGTTGTGGTTTCACCGGCGCTGGCCGGTTTCTGGGTGGTTGGCGCTTCAGCGGGGCCGCTTGCCACGGTGGTCTCGGGTGTTGTGGGTTCACAGCACCCCGGCGCCACCGGACCGACGACCACCGAGGTGTCCACCTCGATATAGGGAGGTGGCGGCACGATGGCCAGATCCGATCCTTCGGTGATCGGGTCTGCTGGTTGCGCTGCCGGGGTCTCGCCTTCTGCGTTTTGGTCCTCGCCGTTTGCCAGGCCGGAGAGCACCTCGGTGGACGCCGGGGCGGTGGAGTTTTCGCTGCCCTGATCCACCTTCGACTGTCGGAAGAAGCCTTCGGAACCAGCGGGGTCAACGCCGTCACCGGCGTTGTTGGCAACCGCTCCCGATGCGGGGGCGGGCACATCGGCCTGGATTTCCAAGCCTGACTCAAGAGCGGAGTCGGTGCGAGGGAACGACACAGCGACCACCGCTATCAGTGCGACGAGCGCCAGCACAGCGATGGCGCCCTGGCGCCGATAGATCGGACGGCCATGATCACGATGAGCGCCCACGAGGCGAGCGACACCGGAGGGCGACTCCACAATATGGATCGCCGGCTGCGCAGGCCTGACCGTCCCCTCGAGGATCGCGCTCTCACTTGCCGGCTCCCCAGCTGCCGGGGGAGCGCTCAGCTCGAGCGGGCGCGCTTCAGCGAAGAGGGGCGTTGGTGTTCCAAGCGCTTCGGCGATGACCTCCGGCTCGATTGCAGTGGTTGAAACGAACTCATCGAGCGGAACATCGTCCGTGTCGATGAGGTCAGGTGGCGGCGGCTCCTCTGACATATGTGCAGAGGATCGCGCACTTTGAAGACAATTTCCATGAATTCTGTAAAATAACAACCACGCCTATTTGTTGCTATTTCATCTAGATTCGGGAATCTTCTTTGCGTTAATTGGCGCTGCATCTTGGAAGAGGTTGGTGGAGGTGGCGTCGTCGCCACCAAACCGTCGACCACGTATTTCATTGCGCAGGTGTGTGAACGGGTACAGCATTTGGTTGACCAAGCCGGGGTGTGGCACCTCGGTCAGGCCGACGTCGGTGCGGCACGTTCCCGGGTTGTGGTAGGTCCCGAACAGCACGTCGATGCCGGAGAAGATGTTTGCGTAGTTCCTGTTGTAGGCGCTCGGCTCAACCGAATGGTGCCACCGGTGCCAGTTTGGGGAAGCGATCACCTTTGCTAGCGGCCCATGATTCCAGCCCACATCACAGTGCACGTATCGGTTGTGCATGTAGGCAATGGCGTTGGCAGCCAGCAGCGCCCATACCGGCATGCCAATCCAGCCGAGCAACACCAGGTAGCCGAGTTTCATCACGGTCGTCTCAAAGATGTGCACCCGTGACGAGGTCAGCCACGTCATCCGCTGCTCGCTGTGATGCACGGCGTGAACGCCCCACAGCAGCGAGTTGTGCATCCACCGGTGGGTCCAGTAGTCCACCAGGTCGAAAAGGATCAGTACCGCCAGGATGGTCAACGGCCATGGCATAACGTCCCATAGGGAGGTATTGAGGTGGGGGAGGCCGACTAGCTCATAGCTGCTGGCCGTCAGATCTATCTGCAGGACGAGATAGCTGGCGAGGTAGCCGTTGACGATGAGCAACATGAGGGTGACGGTGACGCTGCGAAGGGTCTCATCCGACAGGCGGAGCCCCGAAGGGCCCTTGGCGGCGACCAACATTGCGCTGAACATGACAGCGGGCACGGCCAGCCGGAGGATGTTGGACCCGTGGAACGCCACGAGCAGGTCATATATCAGCGCAGGCAAGGCTGCCTGCAATGCCGGGGCGCGAGCGGTCGCTGATCGTTGAAGACCATTCTCCCTATGTTCGACGTTGCGCCTCGTGATCTTTAGCGTCCCGGCAACACCCCCAAATTGAGGCGTTCGGCGGCCCTGCAGTAGCGTTGAAAACACACCGGATGTCTACGGGGGAACGTTATGCACGTCGGAATGTCGGTCATCTTTCAGAATCCGGGAGAGCAGCTCTCGGATTCCGAGGTCTACGCCCAAGACTTGGCGCTGGCCCGCCAGGCCGAGGGCCTCGGCTTCGATTCGATCTGGAGCGTCGAGCACCATTTCACGGACTACACGATGTGTCCCGACGTCATGCAGTTCCTGACCTACATGGCGGCGTGCACCGAGCGCATTCAACTTGGCTCCATGGTCTGCGTTCTGCCCTGGCATGATCCGATGCGGGTGGCGGAGCAGATTGCCATGTTGGATGTCATGTCCGGCGGCCGGGTGATCCTTGGCATGGGTCGAGGAACCGGCCGGGTGGAGTTCGAAGGCTTCAGGGTGGACATGCCCGAAGCGCGGAAACGCTTCGCCGAGTCGGCCGAGATGATTCTGACCGGCTTGGACCAGGGGTATTGCGAGTACGACGGCGAGTTTGTCCGTCAGCCTCGCAAGGACATTCGGCCGCGGCCAGACAAGTCCTTCCGGGGTCGGGCCTACGCGGCTGCGGTGTCGAGCGAATCGGCGGAGATCATGGCCAAGATGGGCGTCGGTCTGCTGATCGTGCCCCAGAAGCCGTGGGACAAGGTCCGCGAGGAGCTCCAGATCTACCGGACCACGTTCCGGGAGGCCACCGGCGAAGAGCCTCCGGCACCATGTGTTGCCGGGTGGACGTTCGTCGACGAATCCGCCGATCGGGCCGAGGAAATGGCGAGGAAGTACATCGGTGGCTACTGGGATTCGATCATCGACCACTATGAGTTCGACAAGGATCACCTGAAGAACACCCCGGGCTATGAGTTCCACGGGCAGATGTACGACATGCTGAATCGCCCTGGCGGTATGGAGAAAATGACGGACTTCTTTGTCAATCTCCAGGTGTGGGGCACGCCGGATCAGGTGATCGAACGGGTGATGGCCATCCAGGACAACACCCACAACGACTCGTTTATGGCCGTGTTCAGCTACGCAGGCATGCCAGCAGCCGAAGCTGACCGTAACGCAAAGCTCTTTGCGTCATCGGTTATGCCGGAACTGCAGGCGATGGCGCCAGCGGTCGAGCGCCTGGGAATGCCCGCCTGATTCCGACGTGACCCGGACGTGACTCAGCCGTGATTCAACTTTTGATTCACGGCTGATTCGCGCCCGGTCCGTCACGGTCACGGCGACGGCTGTTACTGTCCGGGCTCGATGCCCGATCGACTGCTGCTGGTTTCCCATGCCGGATTCACCCTGGTCATGGTCGGCATCATGTGGGCGGTGCAGTTGGCCATCTACCCGCAATTCCGGTCGGTGCCAGCAGCGGACTTCGTTCCGTACATCACCAGCCACTCGACCCGGATCGTCGCGGTCCTGGCACCGTTTGCGCCGTTTGAGCTTCTGCTGGCGCTGCTGCTGTGGGTGGTGCGGCCGGACGGGACGTCGGGGACCGTTGCGTTCATCTCCGGTCTGTTGCTGGCGATCGCCTGGATTGCGACGGGCCTCTACTACGCACCGATTCATGGCGAACTGCAGGCCAACGGCTATGACGCCCAGCTGATCGACCGGTTGATCCTCACCAACTGGATACGAACCGCGCTCTGGTCGGTTCGCGGCGTCATCGCGCTGCTCCTCCTGTAGCCGAACGGCCTCGTCGAGCACTGAATTGGGCCGTCTGGCCTATGCCTGCTGGGCGGATGCGGGAAGGTCTGATCTAGTCGACGCCTGCCATGCTGCGATTAGCTGGTTCTAGACAGAACTAGACAGAACTAGAGCCCCGGGCTGACGGGGTTGGCGGGAGAAGTACTGAATGGAACGCGGCCGTCTGGCCTGCATCGGCGCGCCAAAACGAACGCTGGCGATGGCATGCACCCTGGGTATTGGAGCGGTGCTTTCCGTAGGCGCGTTGCTTGGTGGCACGGTCGCGGCTGTCACCGTCGAAGACGTGACGGTGCAGCCGGCAGCATGCGATGCCACCGGTGGAGAGAAAGATCGTGCGGGCATCAACCGACATCGTTTTGTGGTGACAGCGGCGTACTGCACAATCCTGCGGCGAGCTCCCGACGCTGGTGGTCTGCGCTATTGGGTTGCGCAGATGGAGGACAGCCTGACCCCGTTCGAGCTGATTCAGATCCTGATCGGCTCGGCCGAATATGAGGCGAGGCAGGCCAGGGCGTTCAACGACTCCCTAAGCGCCATCACCCTCGGCCAGGCACGGGTGGAGGAGCTCCAGGACCGACAGCTGCAGGCCGCCATCGTGGCCGACGCCGAACTGCAGGCCGAGGAGGTGCGCGAGGCTCGGGAACAGTCGGCAGCTGTCGATGCCCAACGACTTCGGGGGCGAACGGTCATTGCCGACGAAGCGTTCCGGGCCCATATCGCCGGCGCTGATTTGGCGACTACAGACGCCATCACTGACGCCCTCATCCATGGCACCCTGCCGGGTGACCGCCAACCGGTCAACGTGGCTTACGTGCATCTCTCGCAAACCCAGGGCATGCGGGTCAGTCCCGGAGGGCGAGGTCGGGCCACCGTTGGTACCTGGGCCGCGGAGATCGGGGCTCACGTGGCCATCAACGGCAACTGGTATGCGCCGTACGACGGTCCGGCGGTATCGGGCGGAGCGGTGTATGGCGGAGACGATCACTTCTACACCGCAGTGTTTGGCTTTACCGGCAACGGTGACGCCATCATCGAGCACCACCGGGCAACCAACGACGGTGTTGACGCTCGGATCGTGGAAGCGGTCTCCGGTCATCCGACGTTGATACACCGTGGCGAGCGCACGACGGACTTTGGTGGCGACCCGACGTTCACGAGTCGCCAGCCCCGGACGGCGATCGGCCTTGACGCAACGGGTGACATCTTGATCCTGGTGACCGTCGATGGACGCAGTAGCGTCGCCCGAGGGATGACCGGCGACGAAACGGCACAACTGATGGAGCGCCTGGGTGCCCACGATGCGGTCATGCTGGACGGGGGAGGGTCGTCCACTATGTGGATTGCCGGTCGGGGCATCGTGAACAGGCCATCCGGGTCGCTGCGGGCCGTCGGCAACCAGATCGCTGTGTTTGGCGAGTAGTCGGGCAGCTGATCTTGGGTGAAGTTACCAGCGCGTAACCAAATGTTTGTCCCTAGTGTCTAAGTCGTTATGGAGACGATTGTCAGCCGGATTGAGCACGCTGCGAAGGGTGACGGCACCGTCACTTTTGTGACCGGTGACGAGCCGGTGACCAAGACGTGGGCGGCGCTGCACGAGGAAGCCAAAATCATGGCGGCCCGGCTTCAGCAGCAGGGCATTCAGCCCCGTGATCACGTGGCGGTACTCGGTCCGACCACCGCCAACCTCGTTACCGCTTTCCAGGCCGTGTGGCTCTGTGGTGCTACGTTGGTGGTACTCCCATTGCCGATGCGCCTGGCGTCGCTGGAAGAGTTCACCTCGTCGACCAAGGTGCGTATTCGCAACGCCGATTGTGTTGCCGTGATCGTCGACTCGGACCTGGCGCCGTTCGTTGAGATCTCACCCGAGGATCCGCCGATGATCTCGCTCGATGACATCGTTGGTCCCGACGGTATGACGTCCGATCAGTTCATCCGGCCGGACTATTCCGAGGATGATCTGTTCGTTCTGCAGTTCACCAGCGGTTCCACTTCGGAACCGAAAGGTGTCATGCTGCCGAACCGGGTGGTGGCTGCGAATCTGGATGCCATCGTCACCTCTGCCGAGGTCGACTTGGAAACCGATGTCATGGTCTCCTGGTTGCCGCTCTACCACGACATGGGTCTCGTCGGATTCTGCATTCTGCCGATGGCCACCGGGCTCAAGCTGGTCCTTGGGGCGCCGCAGGACTTCCTGGCATCGCCCGGCCGCTGGATGGAGTGGATCTCCACCTATCGAGGCACCGCCACAGCGGGGCCCAACTTCAGCTGGGTCCTGGCGACGCGGGCGCTCCGCCGGAGCAGCGAGGTATTGGACCTCTCTTCCCTTCGTATCGCGCTGAATGGCGCCGAACCGGTCGACCCTGCAAGCGTTCGAGCATTCGTCGAAGCGGGCGCCAGGCATGGCATGCCAGAAGGCGCCGTCTTCCCGGCATTCGGTATGGCCGAGGTGGCGATCGCCGGCTGTTTCCCCATTCCTATGACCGGCCTGAAGACCGACATGGTCGATGCCAAGCTGCTTGAGCTTGAGCACCAGGCCGCTCCTGTCGCCGCCGATCACCCAAACGCTCGGGAGATCGTGCTCCTTGGCTCGCCGGTTCCCGGACTCGATTTCCGCATCGTTGATCCGACGGTCGGCACCGTTCTTGAAGACCGCCAGGTTGGTGAA
>CAZSTV010000011.1:0-1422 GCA_964609665.1 uncultured Acidimicrobiaceae bacterium | reverse complement strand
CGGTACCTCAGTCACCTCCGGGTACTACAAGCGCGAGGATGCCAACGCGGAGTTGTTCGATGGCACCTGGCTGAAGACCGGAGACCTGGCCTACATGGTCGATGGTCAAATGGCGATGTGTGGTCGGATCAAGGACCTGATTATTGTCGGCGGCCGGAACGTCTACCCGCAGGACATCGAGCGGGTTGTCGGTGATATCGATGGCATCCGGGCCGGTAACGTCATCGCCTTCGGGGCGGCAGGTCGCAACGGCAAGGAACACGTCGTCGTTGTTGCCGAGACGAGAGCCGAGG
The DNA here is from genome assembly GCA_964609665.1 of uncultured Acidimicrobiaceae bacterium. Lineage (GTDB taxonomy): Bacteria > Actinomycetota > Acidimicrobiia > Acidimicrobiales > SZUA-35 > JAHELU01. The sequence goes on along the minus strand of CAZSTV010000011.1, from coordinate 1,129 downwards.
GCGATTTCAGCACCATCAAGACCCTGGTCAGCGAACGCTCGGTGGAAACCGTTGGCGTGCCATGCCGAGAGGTCATCCTGGTGAAGCCGAGCACGCTGCCAAAGACCAGTTCCGGCAAGCTGCAGCGGAACCTCTGTCGTCAGCAATATGCGGACGGCAGCCTCGAACTAGCCTCCTAGCGCGAGCCGGTTTCAGCTGCCACCAGCCGTCACCACAACCGTCCACCACCGGGCCCGCCAAGCCGAGCCCGGACGGCACGATTCACCAGACCCCGTTCGCCATATAGCGACAATTGGGTTGAGCCGCAGCCGCCTTGCCGATCTAGTCGTTGCGGCCGGTTCGCCTCATAGCGACAACGTCGTCCACCCACAGCAGGGCTGCTGCGCATGCAGCCTCCGTCCGTTCGCCTTATAGCGACAATATTCTGCACCGCAGCAGCCGTGCGACGCATGTCGTTTCTGTCCGTTCGCCTTAGAGCGACAGCAGGCCGGTTGGTGGGAGGGAGGAGGTGTCGTGGCGCTGCACGCGGTCGGTACCGGCCGTCGATGGACGAGTCTCGGATCCTTGGATGCGGTTGCAGGTTCCAGTTGCTCGCTCGCTCGGTCGGCTGGCGGGCGGACTGCATCGGCACCGACAGCGTCGAACGTTGTCGCTGTGAGGCGAACGCGAGGGGTCTTGGATCTGGCCTTGCTTCCGGCCGATGTCCGCCATTGTCGCTGTGAGGCGAACGCGAGGGCTGAGGTCTGGCCTTGCTTGCGGCCGGTGTCCGACGTTGTCGCTGTGAGGCGGACGGAGGGGTGCGTCCTGTGGCGTCGGTTCGGTCGGATGTGATGTTGTCGCTGTGAGGCGAACGAGCGGACAGGAGACGGTGCGGGCGGTAGTTGATGGCGTCGGTTTGTTGTCAGTGGTGGCGAGTACGGTCCGGGGTATGGGATTTGGCGGGCAGAGGTTTGAGATGGTGGCGTTGTCGGGGCGTGGTTTGCGGTTTGTGTTACTCGCAGAGATTCGTGCCCGTGGCTCGATGAATGTTGGGGAGATGGTCGAGTTTCTGTGCGAGCAGGGCTACGAGGTTGAGGGTCGGCCGTCGAAGGTGGTGTCCGATGCGCTTCGTTGGGAGGTGGCTCGGGGT
>CAZSTV010000010.1:34715-46879 GCA_964609665.1 uncultured Acidimicrobiaceae bacterium | reverse complement strand
CGGAGGGCAAAGAGCTCACCGTCGAGGCAATCAATAACCCCCAGGACGCATCGGCGGGCACCCGACCGGTGCCGTTCACCGGCGAGCTGTACATAGAGTCTGACGACTTCAAGCTGGAACCGCCGCCCAAGTACTTCAGGCTCTCGCCCGGGAGCGAGGTGCGGCTTCGGGCCGGCTACTACATCACCGCCACCGATGCCACCACCGATCAAGATGGCAACGTGACCGAGGTGTTCTGCACCTACGATCCCGAGAGCGAAGGCGGGTCAACGCCCGACGGCCGCAAGGTCAAGGCAACCATGCACTGGGTGTCCGCAGCCCATGCCATCGATGGCACCGTCAACCTATACGACCGCCTCTTCACCGACCCGTACCCTGGCCAGGATGGGGCCGACCCGATGGACAGCTTGAACCGGGACTCCCGGGAAGTACTGACCGGCGTGAAGCTGGAGCCGTCCCTGGCCGATGTCTCCGCAGGGCAGGTCGTTCAGTTCGAGCGGCTTGGCTACTTTGCTGTAGACCCCGACGACACATCGGTCTTCCACCGCACCGTCGGGCTCCGCGACGAGTGGGCCAACATCCAAAAGCGCCGCCAGAACAGCTAGATCGGCGCCCACAACCCACGCCAACTCAACGCATGGTCGCTACCATCGCGCCATGACGCTCAGCAACGCTCCCGAAACGCCACGCTTTGTGCGAGCCGATGGGGTCGACAAAGTGTCCGGTACCGGCCGGTACGCGGCGGACATGCAGCTTCCCGGCATGCTCCACGCCAAGTTCGCCTACGCAGGGGTGGCGCACGCCGAGATTCTGGCGCTCGACGTGACTGCCGCTCGGGCTGTGCCGGGAGTCCTGGCGGTACTCACTGCAGACGACGTGCCGGACATCCGCTATAGCCCAGTCATCCCTGACCGGAGGCTGTTCGCCAAGGACGTCGTCCGCTTTGAAGGTGAGATTTTGGCGGCCGTTGCCGCAACTACCCCGGAGGCAGCGACCGCGGCGGTCGACGCCATCGAGGTGACGCTACGGCCGCTACCGACCGTGAACGACATCGATGCCGCCATGGCCGACGGCGCCCCGCTGATCCATCCCGAGTGGGAAACCTATGACGTCAGCGGTGACACCGTCCGCGACGGCAACACCACCTCATTCTCATCGTTGAGCCACGGCGACGTCGACGCCGGAATGGCCGAGGCCGACCACGTCGTCACCAGTCGCTACGTCGCTGACGGCTGCCATGCTGTCCCCATTGAACCGCGGGCCGTCCTGGCCCAGTGGGAGGGCGAAAAGGTCACCGTCTGGACCTCGACCCAGGTTCCGTTCGACGCCCGAGCCGGGGTCTGCCAAACACTGGAACTTCCTACGAACCGGGTCCGCATCATTGTGCCGCACCTGGGCGGCGGCTTCGGAGGCAAGTGTGGCTTCCACTTTGAAGCCCACGTCGCCGCGCTGGCTCGAGCGGCGGGTAGGCCGGTCAAGCTGGTCTTCTCCCGGGCCGAAGAGTTCCTCGCCCCCGACCGGCGCCGGGAGGGCATGGTCGTTGAGGTGACAACCGGCATTCGTGATGATGGCACCATCACCGCCCGCCGAGGCTGGGTTGCCATCGACAATGGGGCCTATGCCGCCGATGCAGCGTTCTTCCCTCAGTTGGCCGCCATGCACGTTGCCGGCCCATACAAGGTGCCGAACCTGCACATCGATGCCCACCTGGTCTACACCAACCACCAACCGTCTGGCTCGGTCCGGGCCCCCACCGCACCGCAGGCCTGCTGGGCGCTGGAATCTCACACCGATGAACTGGCCGGGACCGTCGGCATGGACCCGGTGGCGTTCCGGCGCCTCAATGGACTCGATAGCGGCGCTGTCGGACCTGTCGGTCAGCACTACGACGACATTGGGCTGCAGGCCTGCATCGACGAGGCCACCGCCATCGTGGACTACGGGTCCCCGCTCCCCGACAATGAGGCGATCGGCGTTGCCATCGGATGGTGGCCAAGCCTGCCCGCTCCGTCCGGCGCCTACGTCAAACTCGATGATGACGGCAGCGGGCAGATCATCACCGGCGCCCAGGAGTGCGGGACCGGAGCGGTAATGACGCTGCGTCAACTCGCCGCCGACGAACTCGGCATGGAACCGGAGTCATTCGAGATCATCTATCAGGACACCGGCGTCGCCCCGTACGACATGGGAGCCACCGGTTCCCAGACCCTGCTGAACAATGGCCGAGCGGTCGTCGAGGCGTCCGCTCAGATCGCCACCGAGCTGAAGGCTCTCGCGGCCGATCATTTGGAAGCCGCCGCGGCCGACATCGTTTTGGCCGACGGTCACGCGTCGGTGGCAGGCACGCCCGGAGCGAAGGTGAGCATTGCCGAATTGGCGGGCGTCGCCGCCGAAGGTCGGCTGCTGATCGGTCATGGGTCGGCAGCCCCGCTCGACGCGCCACCACTTGTCGGCGCCACCTGCGTCGGCGATCAGGGCATGGCGGCCTGGGTTGCACCACAGTTCTCCTGCCACGCCGTGCGGGTCCGCCTCGACCGAGACACCGGGGTGGCGAGGGTGATGGCCGTCGGCGCCGGGCATGACTCCGGCACCATAATCAACCCCGTCGGGGCCACCGGGCAGGTGGAGGGCGGTGTGCTGATGGGTATCGGTCAAGCGCTGACCGAGGTGACTCGCTACGGCGAAGACGGACGCCAACTCAACCCGGCGCTCCTCGAATACAAGCTGCAAACCGCGGCCGATGCTCCGGAGATCACCACCCGTTTCGTCCAGAGCGCAAACGCCGAGGCCGGACCTCGGGGCGCCAAGGGGTTGGCCGAAGCGCCGAACGTGCCAACCGCAGCGGCCATCGCCAACGCTCTGGCGAAGTTGATCGGCAGGCCGGTTCGACGGCTCCCGATGACCGCCGAGCGGATCTGGGAGGAAGCACAGTGACCGACATGGCATCGACAGAACAGACCTTTCAGATCGCCGAGTCGGTCGACGAAGCACTCCGGGCAATAGCGGCCGGGGCACGGCCGATCGCGGGCGGGACCGATCTTGTTGTCGGGTCACGCCAGGGTAAGGAATCGCTACCGCCGGCACTCGTCGCCATAGACCGCCTTGCAGAGCTTGCCACCGTTCAGTCGGTGGCCGGTGGGCTGCGGGTTGGCGCTGTCGTGAACCACGCAACGCTGATGACCCACCCCGACATCGTCGCCAACTACACCGGCATCGCCGATGGCGCGGCACTTGTCGGGTCGCCCGCGACCCGAAACACCGGGACACTTGGCGGCAACGTGATGAACGGCTCACCGGCAATGGACACCGGCGCACCGCTGGCCGTCCTCGATGCTCGGGTGGAACTACAGTCCGGTGCTGGAACACGGCTGGTGCCGGTGCTGGATCTCTGGACCGGGCCGGGAACAACGTCTGCCGCTCCCGATGAGCTCTGCACCGCGGTGATTCTCCCCGAACGACCGGAGCGGTCCGCCAGCGCGTACGTTCGCCTCGAGTATCGCCGGGCAATGGAAATCGCCGTTGTCGGAGCCGCTGCCGCCGTCACCCTCGACGACGACGGGACAATTGCGGACATCGCCGTTGCCCTGACTGCGGTTGCCCCAACCGTCACAGCGGTGGCCGCGGTTGAAGAGCTGGTGGGTGCAGCGGTCGACCAGGACCTGTTGGACAACGTCGCAGAGCTGGCATCGGCCCACGCAACGCCGATCAGCGACCTTCGGGCTGGCGACACCTACCGCAGGCACACCGTCGGGGTCATGGCCAAACGAGCGGTCGCAGCCGCCGCGGCCAGAGCCCGTGGCGAGCACATCGCCGTTCCCGTCAACCGTTCCCTTGGCATAGGAGCCGCACAATGACCTCTTTGACGTACATGCTTTCTGTCAACGGCGTCGACTATCCAGTCACTGCCCCGCGTGACCGCAACCTGCTGAGCGTGCTGCGCAACGAGGTGGGACTGACCGGCACGAAAGAAGGTTGCGATGACTGCGAGTGCGGGGCCTGCATGGTGCTGGTCGACGGTCGGCCGGTCAACTCCTGCTCCTTCCTGGCCGCGCAGGCCGAAGGCCGCGCCATCACCACGGTCGAAGGCCTGCGCATCGGCCAAGAGCTCAGTCCGCTGCAGCAGTTGCTTCTCGACGAAGGCGGCGTGCAGTGCGGTTTCTGCACCCCCGGCATGTTGATTTCAGCATCGGCACTGCTTGCCGAAAACCCTCGGCCGAGCCGGGAAGAGATTGGCATCGGGCTCTCGGGGAACCTCTGCCGCTGCACCGGCTACGCCAAGATCATCTCGGCGGTGGAACGAGCTGCCGATGCCGGAGCCGCTACGGCTGAATAATGACCGGGGTGCCAAGCGGCAGGACCGCTGCCAGCGCCTCGATCTCATGATTGGCGAGCCGTACACATCCGTGGCTGACGTCGGCGCCGATCGACTCCGGCTCGTCCGTGCCATGAATGCCGATCACACCTTCGCCGCCTGCGTAGTTCGTCAGCGTCTCGCTGTAGCCGGAAAGTCCGAACGCAAACGGGCCGTAGGGTCCGTCAGGGGACGGCGGGCGTAGCAGTTCGGTGACGTAGAACCGACCGATGGGAGTGGGCGTCGCTCCGGTTCCGATGGCCACCGTCGTCGTCATCCACGGCTCGTTCGCCTTCAACACCTGTAGCTGATGGCGATCGATATCGATTTCCACCCGGTACGGGTTGCTTGAGAGTTCCAGTTCGGCGGTCCGCACCCACCCGGTGATGCCGTTCGGCCGGATCGGGAGGAGCACCTCGGCCCACTCGTCGCCGGTAACGTCCGGAGCGACAAGCTGGAACACCAGGGGGCCACCGACCGCATTCGGATTTGTGAGCTCGGTCAGTGCGGGGCTGGTGGCGTCCGGCCGCTCATAGGCCGTGATGGACGCACCGGTCACAGCGCCGACGATGACCGTTGGGGGCCGCTGGTCGATGACGAAGCTCAGGTCGAAGCCCGACCCGTCATCGTCGACATCCACTTCCACCGCGGCCCCCGTCCCGACATCTACGCCAGGGTCAGTTGTCAACGCCGAGTCGGACGCGACTTGCGGCGATCGTGCGGCCTGCACCGACTGATCCGCCCCCTCTGTCCCGGCGCAGCCCGTCGCCAGTAATGCGAGCGCGGCCAGGACGCTGGCAACCCGAGTCATTGCTAGCCCGTGTAGGCCGGTGCTCCGGTGACCGCTTGGGCCGGTGGGGTCTGCGGCAGGCTGTTTGTCACCGCTCCGGCAACCGTTGCGGGAACGACGGCCGTGGTGGTCACCGCTGGCGGGATGGTGGTGGCAGGAGGAGTGGTCGTGACGGTGGTCGACTCCTGCGGGCGTTCGGTCTGCTGCTGGCCGAGATCGGGAGCGGGCAGCTCGTCACAGTCAAACGACAGCCCGAAGCCAAGGCTGGACATGGCGTCCTGACCAATGCGGATCTGCACCAGAATGGTGGGACCGAGCACCATCTCGTAGGTGCGGTTTGTGCCACCGTTCGCCTCATCCTCGACGCCAACGGCAACGGCTTGCGACGTGCCGGTCGAAACGATCAAGTCATTGCCAACATGGACCGAAGACTGGTTCTCGGCCAGGACGGCCAGTTGGCAGGTCCGGCCGACCAACTCGGCATCGACGTCCACCTCGGCAATCAGAATCACCGAGTCCGCGGAACCAAAGACCAAATCATCGAACTGAATGTCGATTTCGCTCTCCGCTCCTACCGGGGCGGCGAAGAACGCGAACGCCACGCAGGCGGTCACCAAACAACGAAGTCCTAGCTGGGCGGTTCTCACGGCGGTCCATTCTGTTCTTTAGCTGACAGTGCGACGCCGCCGGATCCCATACGCTCCCAGGAACCACGTCAGGGCATAAGATAGCGCCCGCCCGAATGGGAAACGGCGATGGTCAGAGCGCAGACCATCGCCTGTAGAATTCGGACTATTCCAACGTGTGAGGGTGCGGGAGAAAAATGGATTGTCGTCATTGCAACACCGAGCTGACCAACGTCTTTGTAGACCTTGAAAGCTCACCTCCGTCGAACGCGTATCTCACCGACCCCACCGTCGACGAAGCCTCCTACCCACTACGGGTTTTGATATGCGACAACTGCTGGCTGGTCCAAACCGAAGACTACGCCGCAGCCGATGAGCTGTTTGACCCGGACTACGCCTACTTCAGCTCGTTCTCCCCGTCGTGGCTCAAGCACTCCGAGACCTACGTCAACGCCATGGTCGAACGGTTCGAGCTCGACGCGCAGAGTTACGTTGTTGAAGTCGCAGCGAACGACGGCTACCTGCTGCAGTACGTGGTCGATGCTGGCATCCCGTGCTACGGCGTTGAGCCGACGGCCAGCACAGCGGCAGCGGCCCGCGAAAAGGGCATTGAGATCGTCGAGGAGTTCTTCGGTGAAGAGGTCGGCCGACGGCTTGCGGGCGAAGGTCGAGCCGCAGACCTGACCGCCGCCAACAACGTGCTTGCCCACGTGCCGGACATCAACGATTTCGTCAAGGGTTTCACCCAAATCCTCAAGCCGAACGGCGTCTCCACCTTCGAGTTCCCGCACCTCGGGTTGCTGGTGTCGCAGGGCCTCTTCGACACCATCTACCACGAGCACTACTCGTACCTTTCGTTGATCGCGGTCAATCGCATCTTCGCCGAGAGCGGCCTCACCGTGTTCGACGTTGAGCACCTCACCACCCACGGTGGGAGCCTGCGCGTCTTCGCCCAGCGCAGCGACACCGGGACCCGCCCCATCACCGACGCCGTCACCACGCTCCTCGCCGAGGAAGAAGCCGCCGGCGTCAACACCCTTGCCTACTACGGCGGCTTCCAGGCCCGGGTTGATGAGATGCGAGCCGGTCTGCTGGCGTTCCTCGACCAGGCCGAAGCAGACGGCAAGTCGGTGGCCGCGTATGGCGCCGCCGCAAAGGGCAACACCTTGTTGAACTACTCGGGCGTGAAAGCGGACCGCGTGCTGTTCGTGGTTGACGCCAACCCCCACAAGCAGGGTCAGTTCTTGCCGGGCAGTCGCATCCCCATCGTCGATGAGGCCGCCATCCGAGAGCAGCGCCCGGACTACGTGCTCGTCCTGCCATGGAACCTGATGGGCGAGATCTCCTCTCAGCTGAGCTACATGTCCGAGTGGGATGCGAAGTTGGTGCGGGCGGTACCCGCGCTCGAGTTCTCCAACCCCGGCTGAGTTTTCACCGACCGCCCCAAACGACACTCGGTCCGAAAAAACTTTCGGAGGCCGCGCCGCTTCAGCAGCGGCCCGATCGGGCCTGCTTGTCCAGACAGCCGCGACCCATCCACCGTCGTGCCCAACCGACCTCGTACGTTAGTGTCGGTTTTCAGCGGGCCGACGACTCCGCTGGTTTGACGTTTTAGTACGAGTTGGAGATTTTTTGCCATGGAGGCGACGCTGACACTACATCAAGCGGGTAACCAGCTTGGAGTAGAAGACACCGTGTTGAGCAGACTGATCAGGATCGGAGCGCTTCCGGAAGCCCGGAAGGTGCACCGTCCCGACGGCGATGTTTGGGTCATCCCGACCAACGCGTTGCCTGCCGTTGCGATTCGCAACGGTTGGACCATCGACCTCCGCCACGATGGGCCTGCAGTGGTCTCATCCGACGGCACGGCCGGGCCGGCCGGGTCCGCGCTGTTCGAGGGAACGACCGCGCCAGACAGCCCGGAAGTCATCGACAATCCCGAGGTCATCGACAGTCCCGAAGTCATCGATATCCCGTCGATCCTCGACACATCGGCAGTCGTCGATGCGCCGGCCCCCGTCGATGGGGCAGCACTCGTTCCTCATCTGGACGCAAGCCCCGCCCCAGAGGACGAGGCCGAAGATACATCGGACCCCATGCCCTCGATGGCCGAGGTCGTCGACCTGGCCCTCCTCGACCGGCTCCTCGATGTGCAGGAGGAACGGGTGACCGCCCAGGTGGAGTCCCGCGAGACCCGACATGCTTTGGCTGCCCTCAACGATACCCACAACCGGGTGACCGGGGAGTTGGAGATAGAGCGGCGAGAGCGCATGGTCACCTCCGACCGTTATCGGGAAGAGCGCATGGCTCGAGCCGTCGCTGACGCCAAGGTCGCCGAACTGCGAGATCGGGTGGTTCGAGAGATGGCTCTCGCTGAGTCCGAGAAGGAGGCGCGATCCGAGGCGACCGCTCGCAGCATCCGGGCCGAACGAGATGCGGCAAACGCAATGGCCGTCATGAGCCGGCGGGCTCGGCGACGGTACCGCAAGCTCAACAACGACACCGAATAGACAACACCGAATAGACGCTCTACCAGCGGCGCTACACGGCGCTGCACACCACCCATTTGGCGGCGGTTCGGGCGAGATGGCCTGACACTGGCATACTTGAGTTATGGACTACGGCGAAGCGCCGTCAACAACCGAGGATGCGGTTCTTAAACCTCGGTCGCGCCTTGGAATGGCGCTGATCGGCTGTGTGGTCCTGACGCTGGGGTTCTACGCCCTCTCCAACGGTGATGCCGGCGGTGGCGATGATGATGTCGCCCTCGACGTTCCCGTCACGACGACATCACCGCCCAGCCCGACAACAGTTGGCCCCATCAGTACCGATCTCACCCAGACGAACGGGGCCGACACTATCCGCACGCCGACCCCCGACCGCGGCGCGTTTCGAGATGCACTGATCAACCGCCTGACGTCGTCCTGTGAAGGTCTCGTCGACGGGCCGGAGCCGGTCCCAGTCGGGCTGTACAACCAGCACGCCGAGTGTGTTGCCGAGGCGCTGGTCAACCTGGATGAACGCTGCCGTCTGGCCGCCACGGTGTTCTACGTGCAGCCGGGCGACGAAGCGCTAGACATCGCCTGTGACATAGACCCCGAGGCCACCCAGGACTTCCGAGAGTCGGTCCGCCAAAGCATGGTGCTCAGCTGCGACAACCGCCTCTCCGATGAGGAGTCGCTGGAGCCGTACTACGAGTACGAGCGCTGCCTGCAGGGTGTCGAGGTTGACCTCGATCAGATCTGCTACCTGGCAGCGAGAGCGCAGTACGCCAACCCCGTCGACACCGAGCTACGGCGTGACTGCGACATCAGCGAGGACGTCGCCCTCGCCGCAACCGTCGAATAGACCGGTCTCTACACCGGGCTCACCACTGCGTCGCGATGTACTGCGTCTCGGTGAACTCGTAGATGCCTTCGCTTGCGCCTTCACGGCCGAGACCGGACTGCTTCATGCCGCCAAAGGGTGCGGCAGGGTCAGACATGGCACCACGGTTTAGCCCGACCATGCCGGACTCCAACCGTTCACTCACGCTGAGGCCCCGCCCGATGTCCGTGGTGTAGACGTAGGCCGCCAACCCCATCTCGGTGTCGTTGGCCTGGTCGATCATCGCATCGGTGTCGGTGAAGGGAATCACAGGAGCGACCGGGCCGAAGATCTCATGCTTGGTGATCGGTGAGTCCGGTTGCACGTTGCCGAGTACCGTCGGCTCGTAGAAGTAGCCAACCCGATCCATCCGAGATCCGCCGAGGGTTGCAGACGCTCCCGCCGACACCGCCTCGTCGACCATCGACTCGATGCTCTCGACAGCGGCAAGGTTGATCATCGGGCCGCAGCTGACCCCTTCGTCAAATCCGTTGCCGACCTTCACACCGGACATGGCCGCCGCCAACTTCGCGGTGAACTCCTCCGCCACGCCGGCCTCTGTAAAGAAGCGGTTCGCTGCGGTGCAGGTCTCGGCCGAATGGCGCATCTTTGCCACCATCGCCCCTTCGACGGCCGCATCGAGGTCAGCGTCGTCAAACACGATGAACGGGGCGTTGCCGCCAAGCTCCATCACGGTCTTCAGTACTCGGTCTGCCGACCGGCGAAGCAGGACCCGTCCCACCTCCGTTGAGCCGGTGAAGGACACCATCCTGGTGGCCTTGTGGTCGACGGCAGCGTCGAACCAGGCGCCAGAGTGCTTGGTCGGCACGATGTTGACCAAGCCCGGCGGTAGCCCCGCCTCCTCAAGCAGCTCGCCGACCCGCAGCGCTGTCAGCGGCGTCTCCCCCGGTGGCTTGATGACACAGGCGTTACCTGCAGCCAGAGCCGGAGCGAGTTTGCGGGTGATCATCGCCGCCGGAAAGTTCCACGGGGTGACGATCACGACCACGCCGATCGGCGGGTGCCGCACGATGATTTTGTTTGCGCCGGAAGGTGCGGTGGAAAGGGACCCGTGGATTCTGACGGCCTCCTCGGCGTTCCAGCGGAAGAACTCAGCGGCATAGCCAACCTCGCCCTTGGCGTCGACCAACGGCTTGCCGTGCTCCTTGGTGATCAGCTCCCCGAGCTCATCGGTGTGATCGACCAGGATCTGCCAGCACGAGCGCAGCACCTCGGAGCGGACCCGAGGAGCGGTGGCGGCCCACAGCTTCTGTGCCTCGGCCGCGGCATCGCAGGCGGCGACGGCATCAGCAGGCGTGCCTGCTGAGACGGTCGTTAGCTCTTCACCCGTTGCCGGATCCATAACGGCGATCCGCTCGCCGTCAGACCCCGCTACCCACGCTCCACCGATCAACAAATTGGTTTGCATTCCACGCTCCTTGTCCGCGGCCAGTGTAAGGCGCTGGCCGGGTTTGAGGGAGCGGGAACGGACCTCCCGGCCGCTACGAACGAGCCAGCGGGAGCCACTTTTGTCGAAGCCGAGCCATCTCCACCGCACCCGACGCCGCTTCCGAGCCGAGGTTGTAGCCGCCGGGGCCCTCGCTGCGAGCCATCGCCTGCTCCATCGAGTCGACCAAAACTACCCCGAGGAGCACCGGCAGGCCGGTGCGTAACTGCACGTCCTGTAGCCCTCGACCACACTCGGTGGCCACGACCGACTCAAGCCCGGTCGTGCTCTGGATGAGAACGCCGAGGCAGACGATGGCGTCGACCTCACCGGAGTCCGCCTGCAGTTTGGCGGCCAGTGGCAACCCGAAACAGTCCGACACCGATGCTTCGACGATCCTGCGAACCTTTAGTGCCTCCAGCGTGCGGGTTGCCCCGCCGATCAGCCGCTCGACCACGTCATCGCTGGGCCTTGCGGTGACCACACCGATGGACAATCCGGTCCCGGACGTCCCGCCGTGGACCAACGGAGGCTGCTCGGATGGTGCCATCTGCCAGATAGTACTCGTGGTGTCGGCCGAGATTCGGGACTCCGCAGCTCCGGGGTGGCCGCCGAGCCAGTAGCGTTGTACGAATGGGACTGATTCGCAACGGACTCTCTCGTCGTTTCCCAAAGATCGGGCTGTTTTCAGACCTGGCACTGGTCGGTGCTGCGGTCAACCGGATGATGCAGCGCAAGAGCGGGGCCGGAGCAAAGGCCGGTTCCACGGCCGAACTGGCCCTGGCCGGCGGCGCAGCGTTCCGCTTGCTCCGTCGTTGGCGGCGGCGACGCAAGGCCAAGAAGCTCGCTGCGTAGAGAATTCGGCCGCCGGGCCCCGATGGTCCTACCGTAAGGCCACATGGATCCCATCGACTTTGATCCCCACCTCCGAACGAGGTTGGCGGCGAACCTCGACAAGCACGACGCCAAGAGTCATGACCTCGACGGTCGGCGCCATGCCGCCGTTGGCATCGTGGTCATCGATAGCGATGCGGAACTCCACGGCGACGACCCGACCGACATCGACCGGGTGTCGCTCATCGGGGAGATCCCGGGGATGGATACCGGCGACCTGACCGGCCGGGTCGATGGGACCGCTGGCGGCGCGGCCATTGTGTTGACCAGGAGAGGCTCCCGACTCAGCTCACACTCCAACCAGTGGGCGTTGCCCGGCGGGAGAATCGACGAGGGTGAAACCCCGCTGGAAGCAGCGATGCGGGAGATCTCCGAAGAGGTCGGGCTGGAACTGGGCGACGATCACCTTCTTGGGCGTCTCGACGACTATCCGACCCGCTCCGGCTACGTCATCTCGCCATTCGTGTTCTGGGCGCCGGACAACGCCGAGCCGGAGGCCAACCCCGACGAGGTTGCCTCCATCCACCGCATCGCCATCACCGAGTTGCTGCAGGATCCCCGGTTCGTCTCCATCCCCGAGAGCGACCGACCGGTGATTCAGGTTCCCGTCGGTGGTGACCTGATCCATGCGCCCACCGGAGCGATCATTCACCAGTTTCGGGCGGTCGCCTATGACGGCAGTCCCGTCAG
>CAZSTV010000010.1:3245-34615 GCA_964609665.1 uncultured Acidimicrobiaceae bacterium | reverse complement strand
CGTCAATCGTCAGAGATAAGGTCCACCACCAGCGGTGCGTGATCAGATGACCCCGCCCGGCCACGCTCGGCTCTGTCGACCCAGACGCCGGTCACCTCGGCCGCCGTACGCTCGTCGGCGAGCGCGTGGTCAAGACGCCAGCCGCGGTCGGTCTCATAGAAGTCCGACCGGCGGTTCCACCAGGTGAACATCGCGGCGTCCGGGTGCTCGCTGCGGACAAGATCGACCAGGCCAGAGCGAAGGAACGCGTCGAAGGCATCCCGCTCCGGTTGACTCGTGAGGTTTCGTTTGCGGTAGCGGGCGGGTTCCCACACGTCGATGTCAGCCGGCGCCACGTTCACGTCGCCGATGACAAGCGTCGGCGTTGCGTCCTCCAAACCGTCCATCAGCACCCAACGCCGAAACAGTTCCAGCCATGCCAGCTTCACCTCATGGTGGTGGGTGCCAACCTTGCGACCATTCGGCCCGTAGAGAGTGTGCACCCGTCGCCCGGAGATTGTGGCGGAGATACTGCGCCGCTCGTTGAGCGGTGCTTTGGCTCCGGGGATGCCGACCACCACGTTGGTCATGGGCAATCGTGACGCAATGGCGACCCCGCCCTGGCCGCCCTCGCCAGCCGTTGTCACCCGATAGCCCTTCGCTTCGAACGTGGCGCGGGGAAACACCCGATCGGACACCTTCGTCTCCTGCAGGCACAAGACATCGGGCTGGTGAACGTCGAGCCAAGCCTGGACCAGCGTCATGCGGGCCCGGATCGAGTCGACGTTCCATGACGCAATGCGCACGAAGGCACCGTAGCGGGACCACAATGGAGCCATGCGGCTGGCAGGACTGGCGGAAACCTCGGAGGCACTGCGGGCGACGTCCGCGAGGAAGGCCAAGACCGAGCTGCTGTCCGAGCTGCTCGGACAGTTGGCGCCTGCCGAGATCGTCCCCGCCATCGGCTTTCTGCTGGCAACTCCACGCCAGGGGGCGATCGGCGTTGGCTGGGCCACGGTTGCCCGTCTCGACGCCAGCGATGAAGAACCATCACCCTACGAGCCGGACATCCGCGGGTTCGACGCGTTGCTCAGCGATGTAATGGTCACCGTCGGTTCAGGGTCCGAGGCGGCCCGAGGGGCAAAGATCAGCCGGTTCCTCGCCAACTGCGATGACGCCGAGGAGGCCTTCGTACGGCGGGTGCTGGTCGGCGACGCTCGCCAGGGCGCGCTGGCCGGGGTCATGACCGACGCCGTCGCCAAGGCGTCCGGGGTGAAGCTCGCAGCGATGCGGCGGGCCGTGATGCTGCGGGGAGACCTCGGAGAGGCGGCCGCCATCGCGCTCATCGAGGGACCCGAGGCCATCGCCACCGTCGACCTTGAGGTGGGGCGGCCGATCCAACCGATGCTGGCCTCAACCTCGACCGGTGCCGCCGAGGCGCTTGAAGAGGTGGGCGTCGCTTCGGTCGAGTGGAAGCTCGATGGGGCACGGATCCAGGTCCACATCTCCGGCGCCGACATTGCCGTCTACACCAGGAACCTGAACGACATCACCGCTCGGCTACCGCAGGTGGTGGACGTCGCCCGTTCGCTCCCCTGCCAGTCCGCTGTGCTCGACGGCGAGGTACTCGGGTTCTTCGGCGACGCCGGCCCAGAGGCATTCCAGGACACGATGAGCGCACTCGGCAGCGAGGCCAGCGAAAACGCCGGAGGGCTCCGCCCCTACTTCTTCGACCTCATGTTCCTCGACGGGGAGAGCTTGATCGACAAACCGCTGCGGCATCGGCTGGCCGAGATGCATCGGATCGCTCCCGGCCATGTGATTCCTCAGGTCTTCACCGAGACCAGCGACGAGGCCGAGGAGCAGCTTCGTCAGGCGCTCGACCAGGGCCACGAAGGCATCATGGTGAAGGCTGCTGAGAGCGTGTACGAGGCGGGGCGGCGAGGCAAGTCGTGGCGCAAGGTCAAACCGGTCCACACCCTGGACCTTGTGGTGCTCGCCGCCGAATGGGGCCACGGACGCCGAAGGGGCTGGCTCTCCAACCTTCATCTGGGCGCACGAGACCCCGACACCGGCGACCTGGTGATGGTCGGCAAAACGTTCAAGGGTCTGACCGACAAACTACTGACCTGGCAGACCGAGCAGTTTCAGCGGTACGAAACCCACCGGACCGACCACATCGTTCACATCGAGCCGAAGTTCGTCGTTGAAATCGCCCTCGACGGGGCGCAGTCCTCAACCCGCTACGCGGGCGGCGTTGCGCTTCGCTTTGCCAGAGTTCGGGCCTATCGGCCAGACCGGGACCCGGCGACGGCCGACACGCTCGACGCGGTCCGGGCGTTGCTACCCGGCGGTCGTTCCGCCCCATAGCGACCGCCAACAGTCGAACCGAGCGAGCGCCTGCGGCCCGGCACGTGACCTAGCGCGCCGCTGAACGCTTACGGCGGTGCTCCTGGCGCAGCCACTCCTCCGCGGCGCGAGAACGCCGGTTGAGCTGCAGGATTGTCGCCTCGGAAATCTTGACGATGCCAGACCGCCGGTTCAGCTCACCGTTCACCACTTTGTGCTGGCGACCGGTGATCTCCACCAGTTCCTTTGTCAGATCGGTGTTGATGCGGCGCAGCCGGTCACGCTCATTCCTGTCGCCTGCCGGCGCCCCACCAACGCCGCTCACCGAGGCAGGAGAGCCACCGGGCAACGGCACCTGGGTCAGGTCGATCATCAGCTCGTCCGAATCGTGGACGGGGCTGGCGGCTTCTTCCTCGTCGTCGACGAAGATGCCGGTGTCGGCATCGAGGTCTGAGGCGGTGGCGGAATGCACGGCGAAGAGCGACATCTGGTCAGCGTCAGCGTTCTGTTCCCGCTCGTCGTCGTCCTCTCTCTCCCTGGTGTCCTTGACGAGGCTGTGGCGCCGGGAGTCGGCGATGGTGTAGCCGAAGTGGCGCAGGCGGGGATCGTCGGGGATGAACATGTAGGCCCGTTGGCGTCCCGAGCCGGGCATGTACCGTACGATCCGCCCAACCGCCTGGCGGAAGAACAACTCGGTGGTGGTCGTTGTGGCGTACACCCCAACCCGCAGCCGAGGGATGTCGACCCCTTCGGAGATCATCCGGACCGCAATGATCCACGGACGCTTGCTGTCGGCAAACGCTGTGATCTTGGCGGACGCATCGGCATCCTCGCTGGTTGCCACCTCGGCTTTGATGCCGAACCGGTCCTTGAACAGCTTGGCGATGCCCCTCGCGTGATCCTGGTCGGTGGCGATGACAAGGCCACCGGCGTTCGGCTGGGTTTTGCGAATCCGCAGCAGTTGCTCGTTTGCGTGGCTGATCACACTTGGGAGCCACTCGCCGTCGAGGCTGAGCGCGGCCCGAAGTCGTTGGTTTGACTGGGTCCTGGCCAACGCGTCATCAAAGGAGGCCGACAGCATCGCGCCATCCGGCGCGGTCCATTCCATGTGGCCGCCAAGCTTTGGGAAGTACACCGGCCGCACCACTCGCCCATCGGCCAGCGCATGGCTGTAGCCGTACTCCATGTCCGGCACCACCACATCCTGGTCGTAGCGAACGAAGGGGATGGACTGGGTGTCGCTGCGGAACGGGGTGCCGGAAAGCGCAAGGCGCCGGGCCGCTGCGTCGAACGCAATCTTGACGCCATCGCCCCAGGAACGTTCCTCGCCGGCGTGGTGAATCTCGTCAAGGACCACAAAGCCGCCCTGGGACAGCGTGAAGAACGGTTCCGGGGAGCTTCCGACCTGCTGGTAGGTGGTCACGACGCCGTGGGTGTCCCCGGGGAGCAGGTCACCAGGCGACCAGTCGACCACCAGGTGCAACCCGAAGTTGGCGGCAGCGTCGGCCCACTGCTCCTTGAGGTGCCTGGTTGGAGCGACCACCACAAGACGGCCCGGCAGGTTGGGCAGCGACAGCCGGGCGGCGGTCAACGCGAACGTGGTTTTACCCGCTCCAGGGGTGGCTACCGCAAGAAAGTTTGGCTCCGCCGAGGCTAGAAATGTGTCCAGTGCTTCCCGTTGCCAGGGCCGGAGACGGAGCGAAGAGCGGGACATCGGTCGATCAGTGTGCCTCGGCCGCGACCGCTGCGAAAACCTCTCACCCCGCATTCGATCTACAATACGTAGATCTCTCCGCTTCCCGGCCGGGCTGGCGGTGTGTAACCATGGTGAGCCAATGATGTCCAGAGTGAAAGAGTTGCTGGCCGAGTGGAAGGCCCGACGGGCCGGGCGGCGTCATGTCAACAGCGATGTCTACCGCCGGACCCGAGATATCACCGGTGCCACCGGGTTTGTGACCTCCCGAGCTTGGGCTCACGCTGAAGAGAGCGGCGAGGCGTACATCCAGTCATTCGATGAGGGTCGGCTCCCCCCGAGCCTCCACATCTCAGCCCGAGACCAGATTCGGGCCGGCAAAGCAATGCCGCTGGCCGAACGCTGCATTGAAGACCTCGCCAACCCCGACGCCACCGAGCCGCGACCGTGGTCCATGAAAGAGCTGAACGACTCCTAGCGGGACTGGTTCAGCCTGCAGAGTCTGAGGGTGCCCACGGCTCGGAGAAGCCGTTGCGGAACGCCATCTCGTCAGGTCCCCTGCGGGTGATCGGCCCGTGTCCTCGGCCCACCGGATAGCCAATTGGCACCATCGCAGCTGTCGCCCACGGATCCGGGATGCCGAGCACTGCTTTGACCTCCTCTTCGCGGAGGCAGTGCAGCGTGGTCAGCGTGCAACCGAGGCCCTCGGCCACACACGCCAGCATGGCGTTCTGAACCGATGGGTAGACCGAGCCGCCGCCGACAAGGCTGAGTCGGTCGAGCTTGGCGTCGGTGACCGCCATCGCCCGGAAGTCTGCGCAGAACAACAGGATTGCCGGGGCCTCAGCCAGGTGTTCGGCCAGGTAGTCGCCCGCCACGAGCGTTCTGCCCCACGCCTCCTGAGCCTCGGGCTCCATCGCCTCGAGTCGCTTTGCGAAGCCAGCGGCGTAGCGATCCCATTCCGGCTTGTAGATGTCGGCGAGCTGCTGCTTCTTCTCCGCGCTGTCGACGACGATCACCCGCCATGGCTGTTGGTTGCCGCCCGTCGGGGCCCAGCACGCGGCCTGCAGGACGCGCTCCAACACGTCGGCCGGAATTGGATCGGGGCGGAGCCGTCGTACCGCCCGCAGCGTGCTCATCGTCTCGTAGAGATCAGTCATCGGCTTTGAGCATTCACCCAACCCGGTGGTCCGTCAAGTTCTCAACGAGCCCCGTACGGCAGCCACACGGTCACCACGGCACCGCCGCCGTCGCTGTTGGCGGCGGTGCAGCGGCCGCCGTGAAGCTCTGCGATGGTTTTGGCGATTGCCATACCAAGCCCGACCGACCCCGATCGATCACCCCGGCGGAACCGCTCGAACACGTGGTCGATCACCCCGGGGTCGAAGCCCGGACCGTCGTCGACAATCTCGACCCGGGCCTGCTTGGCCTCCAGATGGGTAGACAGCGTCACCTTGTCGGCTCGCGCCGCCGCGTTTCTGGTGAGGTTCTCAAACATCTGTCGGAGCAGGTTGTAGTCCGCGGACACCACCACCGCCTCGCCAGTCGTCGCCTCGATGGTGACACCGTCGACTCTGATGGCGGCGGCCAACTCCTCCATGAGCAGGTCCAGCCGGAGCGGCGCGAGCCGCGGCGAGGCCTGACCTGCCTCCAACCTGGCGAACTCCAGCAACTCCCCCACCCCGGCACCCGCTCGTTCGGTGGCTTCGAGAATTTCGGTCAGCGACTCCCGGTAGGCGTCCGCCGACCGGTCCCTGGCGAGGGCGTGCCCCGCAGACGCCTGGATGATCGACAGCGGCGTCCGCAGCTCATGGGCGGCATCGGCAATGAAGTCCCGGTTCACTAGATGGGCCCGCTCCACGGGAGCCTGGGCCCGGCCGGTCGCCAGCCAGGCCACGGCCGCTGCAACGGCGGCCAACGCCGCCGTGATCAACGACCACCTGACCCGAGCCGCGGCGATGGTGGCGTCCTGGGTTTCTCTGGGGACAACGGTTAACAGGACCATGTCATCGTTGAGCGGCACACCCGCAGCGGTCCACGTGCCGTCAAAGTCGAACTCTCGCAGCGGGGCACCGTTGATGACCGTCTCCGCCAACGACTGCAGCGGCGGATCCGTCCACGTCGCGCCAAGGGGTGCATCCCAGCCGTCGGCGGCGTTGACTTCCCAGGTGTTGTCCGGCGGATCGGCCGGACGGCCCCGAGAGATCGCGAGCGCAAGCATGAGGTTCTCCGCGGTCCATGACTCGGTGTCGGCTCGAGCGCGCTCGGCGTCTCGGCCGAAGGCCACCATCGCCACGGGGGCCACAAGCAACAGCACGACAAGACCAGCCCCTGCGGAGAACCACAGGCGCTGGCGGCGGACATCGTTGTTGCCCCGACGACCGACGGCGCTCACCGAAGCGTCCGCTCCCCGCTATTGATGCGGTAGCCAACCCCTCGAACCGTGTCGATCGGGTCCGGAGTATCCGGTAGTTCCAGCTTGCGTCGTAGGTTTGCGATGTGCACGTCGACCACGTTCGACAACCCGTCGTAGTTTGCGTCCCACACGTGTTCTAACAGATCTTCTCGTCGACACACCTGATCGGGGTGCCGCAGCAGGTATTCGAGCAGGCTGAATTCCCTGGGCGTCAACGGCACCATGATTGCGCCGCGACACACCGTGTGAGCAGCAGGGTCCAAGGTCACCCCGGCGACCGAGAGGATCGGGCTGACAGCGTCTCTTGGCCGCCGCAGCAGTGCCCGCACCCGAGCCGCAAGCTCGGGGTATGCGAACGGTTTGGTCAGGTAGTCATCGGCGCCGGCATCGAGTCCCGCAACCTTGTCAGACAGGCCGTCTCGAGCGGTCAGCATGAGGATTGGTAGGCCAACCTCGGTTCGACGAACCGTGCGGCACAGATCAATCCCATCACCGTCGGGGAGACCAAGGTCCAACACCACAAGGTCATAGTGATTGACCGACAACGACTCGGTGGCAGCGGCAACCGTTGGCGAATGATCGACGGCATGGCCCTCCTCGGCAAGGCCACGAACCATAACTTTCGCAAGGCTTGCGTCGTCTTCGACCAGCAATAGGCGCACCGCTCGATTGTCCCACGTACAACATGAAGAAGCGATGAAGGCCGCCTTCACCATGGCTTCATGGACCGATTCTTACCATGTGCCACATGGCTCCCACGGTCATCGCCCCACGCGATCCCACCTTCGCCGCCGCTGCCCACCTGGTCAGGAGGACGTCACTTGGTGTCCACCAAGGTCGGGTTGCCGATCTGGCCGACCGGTCCTGGGATGATGCGATCGACCGGGTCCTCGACGTTGGTGACGATGTGGATGACGCACCGGCCACCGAGGACTGGGGGGATACCGCGTCGTGGTGGCTGGACCGCATGACCGAGCCGGAGACCGGGCTGCGGGACCGCATGGCGTGGTTCTGGCACGGTTTGCTGACAACAAACGCCTACAAGGTGTCCGAGACGTCGCTGCTGGCGGAGCAACTCGACCACTTCCGACGCGATGGCCTCGGCAACTTCCGAGACCTGCTCCACGGCTACGTCACCGGCGGTGCACTGCTCGACTACCTCGACGCCAGCTGGTCGATGGCGTCAAACCCGAACGAGAACCTCGCCCGTGAGCTGATGGAGCTGTTCACCATTGGCCGCGGCCACTACAACGAGGACGATGTGCGAGCCGCCGCCCGGGCGTTGGCGGGGTGGGTCGTCCAGGACGGCAACGTGGAATTCCGCCGGGAGAACGCCTTTATCGCCCCGCTGATCTACCTGGGCGAACAGGCCGAGTGGGACACCGCCATGGTGGTCGACCGGCTGTGTGACCACCCGGCGACCGCTGTCCGGCTGTCGTCGAGGTTGTGGAACGACCTGGTCGGCCAACCCCTCGCCGACGATGCAGCCACCGACCTTGGCTCCTGGTGGCAGGACCAGGAGCTGGAGATCGCACCGCTTGTCGAACGCATCCTCCGGGATCCTGCGTTCGCTGAGGCACGGCTTAGCCGACCGAAGACCGGCTTGGAGTGGTACTGCGGTGCGGCGTCCGCTCTGGGCTTCGATGATGCCTTCTGGTATCTGGAGAGTTTGGGCCAGATGCCGTACCTTCCACCGAACGTGGCCGGATGGCCCACCGGCGACCGGTGGCTGGCCCCGGGCTCCCTGCTCGCCAGAGCCTCGCTGCTCCACAGCGTCGACATTCGGGCCGGGCTCGATGGGGCCAGATCGACCACCGAGGAGGTGCTCGACCGCTGCGCCATCCACGAGGTCTCTGCCGACACCGTCGGGGCGATGAACGCCGTCGCCCGCACCCCGGAGATCGATCCCGACACAGCCAACCTCGTCCGCTGGCGCCTTGCTCTTTCAAGTCCGGAGTTCAACCTGTCATGAATCCCCTCAGCCGACGTCGCTTCCTCCAATCGCTTACCGTCGCCGGAGCGGTCACCGCCGGTGGCGGGACTCTCTTTGCGTGCTCCGACGGCCCAGCGGACCGCCAGGGCCCCTTAGCCGTCGCAGGGGCCGGCGGATCCGATGGAGCAACCGTGGCCACCGAGGAAACCACGTTGGCCGGCCGGCGAACGCCCGGCGCAGTGGATGGACGGGTGCTGGTCATCGTCGACCTACAGGGCGGCAACGACGGGCTGTCGACCCTCGTTCCCGCCGGTGACCCGCGCTACTACGACCTGCGACCGAACCTGGCCGTGCCCGAAGACGAGGTATTGGGCCTCGACGATGAGGTCGGGCTTCACCCGTCGCTGGCCCGGCTCCACAGGCGAGGCATCACCACCGTCGAAGGCGTCGGTCCGGTCGATGGCGACCTTTCACACTTTGCGATGACCGAGCGCTGGGAGCGCGGCGACGTGACCGGGGCCAACAGCCTCCGCACCGGCTTCCTTGGCAGGCTGGCAGACGCCGTGGATGACGGCTCACCGCTTGTCGGCGTATCGATGCTCGGGCCGACAGCGCACCTGATCACCAATCAAGCGGCGACCATGGCCATCAACGGCCCTGACGACCTCTGGTTCCTGGCACCGAGCGAATGGGGCGAGGCCCTGGCCTTCCAACAGGGTTTGCAGTCCTTCGGCGGATCCAGCGGCGCTAGTGAATCCTCCGAGCGTCTACGGTCCCTTGTGACCACGTCCTATGGCGAACTTACCGCGGTGGCCCATGGTCTCGGCGGTGACGACGAGGATGAGATCGACTGGGAGTCGCCAATGTTCGCCGAGGGTGGCCAGCTCGGCCAACGGCTGCACTTCGCCGCCGATCTGATCGCTGCAGACGCCGGATTGCGGGTGGTGTACGTCGGCGAGGGCGACTACGACACCCACTCAGACCACCCGTGGCGCCAAGCCGACAACCTGACCCGGGTCGATGCCGCCGTCGACGGTTTCCTTGAACGAGCGGAAGAAGAGGGGTTCGCCGACCGGGTACTGGTTGCCACCATCAGCGAGTTTGGGAGGCGGGTTCCTGAGAATGACGGCGGACTCGACCATGGCTCCGGCTCGACGATGTTGGTGGCCGGACCGGTCGGTGACCGACGGCTCGGCGAACGCCCGGCCCTTGACGACCTGGATGAGGACGACAACCTGCGGGTCACCGTCAGCTTCGACCGCTACCTCGCGGGCCTTGCCGAGGACTGGCTTGGGGTTGAGGCCGCCTCGGTACTGCCCGGCGAACCAGAACCGCTCCGGCTCATCTGACGTCTTCCCATGGTGCCACCCGATTATTGGGCTGGCCTTTGGCTAGGACGTGCCGCTCGGCTGGGCGGTAATGGACGGCGGCATCGGCGGTGTTGTCTTTGCGATTCTGGAGCGATCGACCAAGGCGGGGTTCGCGGTCAACCGGGCGAAGAGCTCCGGGTCGCGGCCACGTCGGTAGGCCTCGAGCGTCGACTTCAGCTCCCAGGGAGATGCGCCGTGCAAGATGACGCCGTCCACGCCAAGAGCGAGCTGGTCCCGAATGGCCGCGGCGCAGGCGTGGCCCGTGCCGACCGCCGCTGACAAGAACCACTCGTCCGGTAGAAGCGATGCGACGTGGTCCAGTTCGGAGTCCGATGCACGTCCGTCGATCTGACCATTGAAGCTCCGCACGAACAGATCCCGTCGGAATCGGTCAAGCACCGCGGGGTCCCACCGGTTGGTCGCAACCAGCAGGTCGCCGTAGCCCTGCAGATAGGTAGCGAGCCTGCCAACGATCTTTCGGGCCTGCGCCTCCTCGGATATGTGATCACCGACGATGGCGAGCACCGCCCAGATCCGTACCGACGCCGGGTTCCGGCCGGAGTCACGGGCTGCGGCCCGCACGGTCTCCACCGATCGTCGGGTCGTTTCCGGTGAAAGGAAGGTGTGCAGCACCACGCTGTCGAAGACCCGACCGCCAAGGGTGAGCGACTTTGGCCCGAAAGCACTCAGGGTCATGGGGATTCTGGCAGTGCCCGTCGTGCCAAGCGACAACCGGGGGAACTTCCCGGCAGGTCCGTCATGATCGACGATGGTCTCCCCGGCCCACAGCCGTCGCATCAACCACACGAAGTCGGCCATCTGGGCAGTGGTGACCGGCGTCAGACCAAGGCCGGTTGAGATCTGGGAGGTACCCCGACCGATCCCGAACGAGTAGCGGCCGCCGGTCAACTTGTGCATGGTCATCGCATGCGATGCTGCAATGACCGGATGGCGGGTGTGATGGTTCGTGGCGGCGGTGGCAATGCCGATTCTGTTGGTGGTCGCACCCAGTGCCCCGGCCAGCGTCGCCGCTTCCTTGACCGAAAATCGTTCGGAGAGAAACGCCGCCCCCAGACCAAGCCGTTCGGCCTCGCTGGCCTCGACCAGTAGCTCACGGGGGTTGTCCGGAGCGCTCGCCAGCCCGTAGAACGCCAACTCATTCAACACTGCGTCAGAGCTCATGTCGCAGCGCCACCTGTCGGCAAGTCACCTGTTCCGTTGTCACCCGGTTGTCCCATCACTCGTACGAGCCGCCACTCTCAGTCTACGAGTGACGCTAGAACCGCACCAGAAGCCGGTGATAGGGAAACCAGCCCGAACGGTGTCCCAGAGTGGCCGCCACCTCACGCTGCACGCGAAGAGAGCGGAGCCGCTAGGGCTCCGCTCTCTTCAACGTGGTGTAGCTCGTGCCCGGCCGGTCAGTCGAGGGGTGACTGGTGGCCGTGCCCTGTCATCTGATGATGACTAGGCAGCGGCGCGTGCTGCGTCGAGCCAGGTATCAACCAGCTCACGGTTGTCGGCGATCCACTCGTCGGCGTGACGCTTGACGTCATCCTCGGTGTCTTCACCGTTGCTGTACTTGACGTTCTGGTTTGCAACGTCGATGACGCTCAGCTTCACCTGTGAGAAGAGTTCGCCTGCGGCCGGGTTGGCCTCAACGAATGCCTTGTTGGCGGTGACCTGAATGTCGGCGGAGTCCCAACCGATCCAGCAGGGATCCTCGGTGCAGGTTGCGCCGAGGCTTGCCGGGTTGCCGTCGACGAAGTCGAAGGCTTCATTGGTGGAACCGTCGAGGATCTTGTCCTCGCCACCGTGGCTCAGCCAGAGGGCGTTGTCGCCCGGGATGAGCTGGGTGAGGTAACCCGAGGGGCTCCAGGTGTACTGCATGACGGGGTCACCAGCGTTTGCACGGTTGACCGACTCAGCGATCATGCCGTCGTAGCCGGCCTTGACCTGGGCGATGTTGTCCCAGCCGTTGAACGAAATCATGTCATTCATGATGTCGTCGCAGGTCCAGTCTTCGGGGCAACCGAAGAGATCGGCCTTGCCGTCACCATCTTCATCGAACAGAGCGACGAGCTCGGGATCATCATTGATCTGCTGCATCGAGGTGATGTTGTACTCCTCGGCAACCGACTTGGTGATGAGGATGCCCTCAAGACCGGAAGCGATGAGCTCTTCACCGAGGATGACGACGTTGTCGCCAACGACCGAGCCGTCTGGCAGCTCGTTCTCGTGCCAGCTCAAGTGACCTGGGTACCAGCTGTTGGCCCAGAAATCGATATCACCCTGCGCCATGGCGGTGTAGCCATTGGACGGTGGGAATTCGGAGTCAGCGGGATCGCTGACGTCATAGCCGAGCTCGGTGAGGAGCGCAGCGTAAATGGCGGCCTGGAAGTAGCCGGTGCTCCAGTTGGCGCGAGCAGCGGTTACGGAAACGCCGGCGCCAGGCATTGCAGCAGCGTCGTCTTCCATCGCCTCTTCGCCATCTTCCATGGCCTCATCGACGGCTTCTTCGCCTTCTTCCATCGCGTCATCGACGACTTCTTCGCCAGCATCTACGACTTCTTCGGCTGTGTCGCTACCGCATGCCGCTGCGACAAGCGCAAAGGCGGTCATGAGGGCGAAAAGCCAACTCAGTTTCTTCTTCATGTGGGTACGTCTCCCCGGTTGTTTGTCTACAGGCGCGCCCGGCTACAAATAGCTGCATACAGGTGTCACCAGGTCTCAATAGTAGTTGCGTTGCTGTGATTTACCCCCTCGCCATGGCCTCAGCGGGCTCTAGACCAGCTGTTTCACTGGGCACATGGGAGGTTTCTTCTAGAACGATCTCCCCGTTCGAGATCTCGCCATAGATCTTCTGTCGACCGAAATAGCCGAGTACGCCACGAGCCGACACGAACAGAACGAAGCCTGCAGTGAAGGTGACGAAGGTGCCGATTCCGGTGAAGTACTTAGCGTTCGCCACGACTCGCAGCACTGAGAACACCCAGGCTGCGGAGAGGCTCATCATGCCAAGGCCAAGTGCCGAGGTCATGGTGGCCCAGGTCCACTGGTGACGTGACGACATGGTCGGCGTAATCAGGCCAACGAGGATTGGAATCCCGAGAGCGGCGATGAAGTAGATCGACGCAAGCGGTCCGTGGCGCCATGCGAGTACGGCGAGGAAGATGGCGAGGCCGATAACGCCAATGCTGAGCATACGGGTTGCCTTCACCCCGAGATCCTCGGTGCGGACCGCCCAGCGGATGGCGAAAATGGCCACCGCAGAAAGTATGAGTGCTTCTATCCACTCACCACCGACGTACTTGACTTCCCAGCCGTCGAGAACATCGCCGAGGCCACCGATGGGCCGGTAGAGCGCCGGCATCCTGAAGTCCAACAGGAACGGTCCCAATCGATCGACGGGGTATACCCATAGCAGCGACACCAGGGCGCCGATGACGCCGATGAACATCATTGGCTCACGACCAGAGGCCGATTCTGCGGTCCGGAATTGGTCGGCAGCGGCCTTGAGCCGTGACCGGCTCATGCCTGAGGCGAAGCCAAGTGCGCAAAGTCCAAGCACCGAGGCGGCGAGCGGCAGGAACGCCAGGCCCGGGCCCTCATCGGAGATGCCATCGGTGACGATCAACTCGCCCGAAATGGCAGTGTTGTTGATGCGCTGGATCTCCTGAGCAGCAATGTTGGCGGCAAGCTCACCGCTGTCTGCCTTGCGCCGGACCTCATCGAGTTCGGCCTGGATCTCCGGGGTGATCACGGTTTCGGCACGCTCATCGAACGACCAACCCGAGTACACCGAGATTGCCATGAGGCCCACGGCGAAGAGTCCACCGAGGAGGCGACCCCATCCGATGCCTTCCGGCACGGGCCGTAGCTCGCCAACGGGGCTCTGCCAGGCCCAGTACCAACCGCCGAGGAGCACGATGAGACCACCGGCAACCGCCAAGTAGGGGCCGGGGCCATGGCTGTAGGCGGTGGCGACATCACTGGGTTGCGCCAGTGTGAACGACAGTGCCGTCAGTGCGATGGCACCACCGGCGGTAGCGGCGCCTGCAGCGTTGAGCCAGCGAGAACCACGACTGATTGCGGCAAACGACCAGACGGCGGCGGCCAGAGCGAACACCGCACCGATCAGAACGAAGATGCCATAGAACGAGCCACCGGCGGCGTTGATGCCGTTGAATGCTCGACCGGCCAGATCCAAATCGTCGCTACGTGCGTAACCGCTGATCAGACCGGAGTCCTGTGACCAGGTCAGCAGCGTTGCCACCAGTGCAACGATGGCACCGACGGCAACGGCGGTTGCGCCGAGGCGCTCCGGGCCGAGGAGCTTGGAGTACGCACCGGCACCGGTCTTCGGAGCGACGGACCGGGCGAATCCCGGCTCGTCCAGGAGTGCCTCAGGATCCTTGCGGTGCGACCAGGCCGCCCGCATACGGGAGAAGAGGCTGCCACCGTCTGAATCCTCGGGCTGCGAGATGCGGTCGAGGACGACGGCGACGATGAAGTACGCAAGGCCGGCGGAACCAGCGAGACCAACGTCAAGGTTGGAGACCGCACGGAAGATGAGAAGGCCAAGACCAGCGGCGCCCATGATGGCGGCGATGCCACCCATCGAGATTGCGAGCAGCAGCGTCTGGTTGAGACCGGTCATGATGGCCGGGCGGGCCAGTGGCAACTGAACGTCGGTGAGCACCTTGAACTCAGGCGCACCGAAGGAACGGCTGGCTTCCACCACGTCCTCGGGGACCTGGCGGATACCGAGGTTGGTCAGGCGGACCAACGGCGGCAACGCGAAGATCATGGTCACCATCGTCGACGGGACCTCACGGAAGCCGAAGAAGAAGATGACGGGCAACATGAACACGAACGGGTGGATGACCTGCATGGCGTCCAGTACCGGTCGCACCACCTGCCAGACCGCGTTCACACGCCCACATAAGATGCCGAGTGGGATGCCGATGACCGCACAGAGGAAGACCGAGACGATGATCAGACCGACCGACTCCATGGTGGCGGTCCAGTAGCCGGTGCCAAGGAAGCCGCACAGCGTCAGCGCCGCTGCGGCCATAACGCCGACCTTTACGCCACGGACGAGCGTGCCAACGATGAAGAAGGCAACGACGATCCAGACCCATGACACGCTGAGCAGGACGTCCTGCACCACGTTGTCGAACAGGAACTGGAACGGCCAACGGATGACGTCGAGCACGTGGGAGAGGTTGTTGTTCACCCAGTCAACCGACTGGTCGACCCACTCACCGAACGGGATCTCCCACTGATCGAGAATCCGCTCGTCAAAGATGCTGGTGTTGTCTGCCAGGATTCCCATTACATGAACACCTCACGCTCGAAGCCATCAACAAGGGACTCGACGCGCCCCATCTCTTCCAAGATCTCTCGGGGGTCAACCCGGCCGATCAGCGCCCCGGCGCCGTCCACAATGGCGATCGGCAGTCCTCGGCCGGCCGCTGCGTAGAGCTGGTTCAGGGTGGCGTCCGGCGATGACGACTCGAAGTCGGTCCTGACGGCCTTTGAAAGGTCTGTGGTTCCCATGCCCGCCGCACGTACGCCGTCTTCGGTGGTGATGAGGCCGGTGGGCCGTCCCATGTCGTCAACGACGAATGCGCCCGCTCGGCCAGTCAGCACATCGAGTGCATCGCTGAGCGAGGTGTTCATGTTGATGGGCCGGGCTTCGTTCATAACCTCGCTGGCGAGGATGACCCGCCCCTGGTCAACGTCCTGGACGAACTCGGCGACGTAGCCGGTGGCCGGCTTGGTCAAGATCTCTTCCGGTGTACCGATCTGGACGACCGCACCGTCTTTCATGATGCAGACCCGGTTGCCTACACGCAGCGCCTCGTTGAGGTCGTGGGTGATGAACAGGATGGTCTTGTGGAGTTCGTTCTGAATCTCCATGAGCTCATCCTGCATCTGGCGGCGGATGAGCGGATCGAGTGCGCTGAAGGCCTCGTCCATGAGCAGGATGTCGGGGTCGCTGGCCAGCGCTCGGGCCAGACCGATGCGCTGCTGCATACCGCCGGAGAGTTCGCTGACCGCGTTCTGGGCGTAGGCCTCAAGGCCGACGAGCGAGAGCGCCCGCATCGATGCCTTGTCACGTTCTGACTTGGAGACCTTCTGCACTTTCAACCCGTAACCGGTGTTGTCGATGACGTTGCGGTGCGGGAAGAGAGCGAAGTGCTGGAAGACCATGCCCATCTTTTCGCGCCGGAAGGCCTGCAGCGACGGACCGCTGAGTTGCTGGACATCGACGTCATCCACCATGACCTCACCGTGGGTGACCGTGTGGAGACGGTTGACCGTTCTGATGGCCGTTGACTTGCCGGAACCCGACAAGCCCATGACGACGAAGATTTCGCCCTTCTTGACCTCAAAATTAACGTCGTGCAGTCCGACGACATGTCCTGTCTGCGCCTGCACTTCGTTCTTGCCGATTCCGGCTTGCACGAGATCAAACGCCCGACCCCGGGGCTGTGGCCCGAAGATCTTGTAGACGCTCTTGAGACGAATTATTTCTTCGCCAAAGTCAGCCATATTCTGTTCTCCCCCGGGCCCCGATGCCATCGCCTCGACATGTTCGTCAACGTTGGCGGCGGGTGACGCCGTCACATCTGAGTCGCTTCAGACCATACACTTTGGGCGTCGATCAATCGACCCGTACGCCCCTCGACCCTGCAGACAAGTGGCAGCTTGTCACACCTTTGTCATATAGCGGGGCGGTTATCCCAGCCTCTGGAACGGTCCAAATTCAGCGAAAGTTAGAATGTCTCACTCCTGAGTCAATCGTTGAGGGGGCACATTTCGCCGACCGAAGTGCTAGCTCAACCACGCTTCCCAGCGGTCCTGGTTGTCCGCGACCCACCCACCGGCGACGTCGCTAATCGACCGCCCATCGTTCTCGACCTGGTCCAACATCATCAGGTGATCGTTGGTGGTAAGTGAGAAGTTTTGCAGGAACCGATGCACGTCTGGTGCGTCGGTTTGGAGCAGTGGCGAGCCAAACTTCTGCAGCCGATCGACCGGGTAGTCACAGCTCTGCGGACGCCCCGCTTCGATCTCCTCTTCACAGACCACGGTCCGTGGTGGAAGCTCGACGTTCACCAAATCGAACCGGGTGACCTCCGCTGTTGGAGTCCACCAGAAAAGCAGCACCGGGTCCTCCCCCACCGCTGCCCTTCGCAACTCATCAGCGGTCGCTTGGTCCGAACCCGAGAACACCACCTCGAACGGCAGGTCGAGGGCATCGATGATCTCCTCGTCGAACTGTTCGTAGTTGAAGTCGGTTCCAAGGAACCGGCCACGGCTGCCCGTCTCGGCGGTGGCGAACGCCGCGGCAACCGATCGATCGGCGTAGGCCTCCCACGTTGCCCACTCCGGTTGCTGCTCAATCACATAGCGCGGGACGAACCAGCCGGTCTTGCCGACAACGCCCAACTCGCCAAGCTCTTCAACGGCTCCACTGTCGATCCGCTCACGGTCTCGGGGCTCCAGCGAGGATGGCCACACCTCCAGCACCGCGTGGAGGTCGCCAGACTGGAGGTCCGTCAGCATCTCGCCGGTGTCGGTGACCTCGGCCTGCTCAATGGGATAGCCGAGGCGGCGCTCGATGATCTCCTCAGCGATGGCCACGTTCAGCCTGGCCGCCGTCCAATCGGTCACGCCGAGTGTGACCGTTGGTTTGAAGTCGCCCCGCAGGGATGCCGCATCGGCCGCCCCGTCGGCGGAAACGCCGTTCGATCCGTCGACCGAGTTGTCGTTCTGGCCGTCAGTCTGGCCCTCTCCCCCGTCGTCACCAGATCCGCTGCAGGCTGCCAGCACGAGCGCCGCGCCGATGACCGCCAATAGGAACCAACGGCCGGGCCCGGACCGGGCGCCGCGAGCGCCAAACGGTTGAAGGAGGGAGTCGCATCGAGCCACGGCGACACATCGTAGCGAACCGTTCTGCCGACGCTCCGGCCCTCACGGTGGGCAGATGTCGACCGCAACATCGCAGGGGCTGTACGGTCATGCGATGATCAATGCCAGAGCGATGTGGGAGGCCAGCGAGCGCTACCACCAGTTGTGCTACGTGGCCCCTGAGGTTCGCACCGCAGGGACCGAGGCCGGCCTGAAGGGCTTCTGGATGAACTACTTCGCCACCCGAGCCGCGCCGATGGGTGCGGTTGGGCCCGAGGTCGTCGAGGCGGTCTTCTTTTACTACGGGCCACAACGAGTCCGGCGTGCGCTGCCAGACGCCTGGACCTTCTCCACCCCCGAGCGGGTCCTCGCCGCCCGCTACGAAGCGATGTCTGCCGCGCTGGCCAGAGAGCTCGGGCCGCTGGTCGATTCTGCCGAACTGAACAGGGCGGTGGAACTGCACCAGGCAGCGCTGGCCGACGTGGATGTGCTCGGCAAGCCGCTGTTCGCCGGATGGCAGGGCCTGGAGACTCCGAGCGAGCCTCACCTGGCGCTTTGGCACCTGACAACGCTGCAGCGCGAGTACCGAAGCGGCTGCCACCTGATCGCCCTTGGCGCGGCGGGACTCGACGGGTGTGAGTCCGTCGTCTCCCACGTCTCGGTGGACGAAGCGCCGCGGGAGTGGATCACCGACGAGGCGGGCTGGAGCGATGAAGACGCGGCGGCTGCGGTCGGCCGGTTGCAGGCTCGTGGCTGGCTGAACCCGGATGGCACCGCCACCGGCTCGGGCATCGCCGGCCGACAGGAGGTTGAGCGGCTGACCGACGAGTTGGATGGCAAGCGCTGGGAGACGCTCGGCCAAGAGCGATGCGACGAGTTGCGGGAGTTGATGAGCAGCCTTGTTGGGTCCTTTCCTCCCGATGACCAGCTGGACTGGCGGGAGATCTACGGCGAGAACCAGTGACCGTCAGCGAAGTACTTATCGTCGCAGCGGTCACCATTGCGGGGTCCATCGTTCACGGCACCACCGGGATCGGTCTCGGCCTCGTCGCAGGCCCGGCCCTCCTGTCGATCGAGCCGAAATTCGTTCCCGGCCCGATCCTCCTGGCATCGCTGATCGTCGGGGTCCGCCACATCGTCGTCGAGTGGCGCACGACCGACCGTGACATCCTGCGTCGGCTCTGCATCGGGCTGCCGTTCGGCACGGTGATCGCGCTGGTCATCTTCACCACCATCGATGAACGGACCATGGCAATCGGCATCGGGGTACTGGTGGTAATCGCATCGGTGGCGCTGCTCGCTGGGTTTGAGCTCTCGAGGAGTCCACGGAACGAAGTGATCGGCGGCGCTGCGGCATCTTTCGGCGCTGTGGCCGCCGCTGTGCCCGGTCCCCCGTTGGTGATGACGTTGCACGACACGCCGGGCCCCGTACTGCGGCCGACCATCTCACTGGTCAACATGCTCATCGGCACGGTCGGAATGGTGGGCCTGGCCCTGGTCGGCCGGTTCGGCTGGAACGAACTGCGCTTGCTGGCGCTCCTTGCACCGTTTGTTCTGATCGGCCTGTTCCTAGCCAGGTTCGTGCGCCCGTGGCTCGACCAGGCCTTCTTCCGCCCTGCGGTGCTGTGCCTGGCCCTGGCCGGCGGCGCTGCCCTGTTGCTGTCAAACATCTAGCCCCGATGTAACGGCACTGTTTGACGGCACTGTTTCACGGCACTGCTTACTGACATACAGAGACCGTCTGGAGGCCGATTGCTCGGCGGTCTACGATCTGGCGATGGAACGACTCGCAGGCAAAGTTGCACTGATCACCGGCGGAGCGAGAGGACAGGGTGCCGCTGAAGGCCACCTCTTCGCCGAAGAGGGCGCAACGGTCTGCCTGACCGACGTGCTGGTCGACGAAGGTCAGGCCACCGCCGCGAAATGTGGCGGCACCTTCTACGAGCATGACGTCACCGATGCCGACGCATGGGCCACGATCACCGCTGACATCGCGGCCGCTCACGGCAAGATCGACATCCTGGTCAACAACGCCGGCATCTTCCGGCTCGGCGGTGTCACCAGCACCGATCGAGAGCTGTGGGACTCCACCATCGCTATCAACCAGACCGGCGTCTTCCTCGGCATGCAGGCGGTCGCACCGGTGATGACCGAGAACAAGTCCGGGTCGATCATCAACATCTCGTCCATCGCTGGCATTCGCGGCGCGGGAATGGCGCTGGCGTACGGGGCGACCAAGTGGGCGGTCCGGGGTATGACCAAGAGCGCCGCCCAGGAGTTGGCGTCGCAGGGAGTCCGGGTGAACTCGATCCACCCCGGCATCATCGACACCCCCATGCTTCAGACGTTCGATTCAGCCGGACTGCGGGAACAGGTCCAGTCGAGGATCCCGCTCGGCTATGAGGCATCAGCGGATGACGTTGCCAACATGGCACTGTTTCTTGCCAGCGACGACAGCTCCTATTGCACCGGCTCGGAGTTCATCGTCGACGGCGGCATGACGGCCTGACCACTCCATAAGTCGACGAGGTAAGGTTCGGATCATGGATGGCATCCACGACATGGGAGGCATTGAGGGTTACGGGGCGGTGCCCTTTGTCCCGGATGAACCCATCCACGTTGACACGCGCTGGGAAGCGTTCTCCGGGGCGGCGGTCTTCGCTCTTTTGCGGTCCGGCAAGACCAACATCGATGCCCACCGCCATCGGATCGAGCGGTTGGACCCCACCCGCTATCTGCCGGTCGGCTATTGGGGCCGCTGGCTTGCCGCTATCGAATCGGCGACGGTGGATCAACGCATCGCGGACCAGGACGAGATTGATCGTGCCATCACATCGCTTGGTCATGATCCTGCGACGGCCGCGCCGCCACCTCGGATGCACCCGGTGATGGCGCTGGAGTCCGACCAAAACGATTCGACCTTCTTGAGAGACATCGACACCCCACCACGCTTCGAGGTTGGTGACCGAGTGGTTGCTCTTACCGACGCTCCTCATGCCGGGCATCACCGACTCCCCCGCTATGTGCGGGGCCGCACCGGCACCATCGTCCGCCAATACCCGGCGTTCACGTTTCCCGACGCTGTGGCCCACAACGGCGGTGAACAACCGACATACGTCTATGCCGTCGGTTTTGCCGCCTCGGAACTTTGGGGCGCCGACGCAGACCCGAAGCAACTCTGCCATCTCGACATGTTCGAGCCATACCTCCAGCCGGCGACCGTCGGCGAGAGCGACGAGGAGTCACGATGACCGCTGCCGAACAGGCGCCCCCGAGCGACGCAGAACTCAAAGCCGGGCAGGCCGTTCGGGCCGAGGCGTTGGAGGGCATCCTCGTTGAGAAGGGCATTCTCAGCGCGACCGAAGTCGACAACTTCATCGAGACGTGGAGCCACCGGGTCGGCCCGATGATCGGCGCCAAAGTGGTGGCGAAGGCCTGGGTCGACGATGACTTCAAGAGCCGCCTGCTTGCCGACGCCACCAGCGCTGTCACCGACATCGGGGTCAACCCCGGGCGGTTGGAACGCCTTGAGGTGGTGGTCAACGAGCCGGGCACCCACAATGTGGTGTGCTGCACGCTCTGCTCGTGTTACCCATGGACGATCCTCGGGTTGCCTCCGGGCTGGTACAAGTCGCCGGAGTACCGGTCGCGCATTGTTCGTGAACCAAGGAAAGTCCTTGCCGAGATGGGTCTCGATCTCGATGAGGACGTGACGGTCCAGGTGTGGGATTCCAGCGCGGAGGTCCGCTACCTGGTCATTCCGGAGCGCCCAGCAGGCACCGAGGACCTCGACGAGGATCAGCTCGCCGAGTTGGTCACCCGAGATTCGATGATCGGCGTCGCGCTGCCATCGGCGTACGCCTCATGACCACTTCACCGGCGCCTGCCTCCGCCGAAGACGACCCGCTCGACGTTGATGGCCCCGCGGCGCCGCCTCGGACCAACGGTGAGGTGGTCTTCACCGAGCCCTGGCAGTCACGCCTGTTTGCAACGACCATGCGGCTCTGGCAGGTCGGCCACATTGACTGGGAACAGTTTCGCCAGGGCCTGATCGCCCAGATCGCCATCCACGAAACCGAGATCGATGACCCCGAGGACTATGACTACTGGGGCTGCTGGCAGCGGGCCCTCGAGTCACTGCTAGCCGAACTGGAGTCGGTCTCCGCCGACGAGCTGGGCGCCACCGCAGCAGAGCTTGCCGCCCGGCCGGAAGGCCATGACCATGATCACGGGCACGACCATGATCACGGGCATGACCATGATCACGGGCACGACCACGGTCCTGAACACAGTCACAGCCACGAGCACTAGTCAGCCCGGCAATTCAGCCGGCGAGGTCCATTACCGCTCCGAGTAGCACGCTGGCGCCCTTTGCTGCCTCATCGGCGGTGATGTTCTCCGCCTCGTTGTGGCTCAGCCCGTCTTCGCACGGCACAAAGATCATGGCGGTCGGGCTGTGGCGAGCCACGTAGCAGGCGTCGTGCCCGGCTCCGGAGATCATTCGGCGGTTGGTGAACCCGTGAGCCTCGGCGGCACGCTCCACCGAGTCGACCAACTCGTCGGCAAAGGCGACCGGAGCCGAGTCATTCTGCAGCTCGATGCGATACCCCACCCCGAGCCGGTCGGCCTCGGCGGCAACGATCTCCCGCATGTCCGCTTCCATCTTGTCCAGCACCGCTCCGTCGGGGTGGCGCATGTCCAGGGTGCAGCGAAGCACTTCGGGGATGGTGTTGGGTGAGACGGGCTCGGAATGAAACTGAGCGAACGTGGCACGGGCCCACTCCCCCTGGCTCTCGACCGCGGCGTAGACCTGGGAGACGATGGCAGCCATAACCTTGGCGGGATCTTTGCGGCCGACCATGGGCGTTGGTCCGGCGTGGGCCGGGAAGCCCTGCAGCTCGATGGTGAACCACCGGAGTCCCTGCACCCCGGTGACGACACCGACGTCGAGCGCGTCGGCTTCCAGGATCGGACCCTGTTCGATGTGAAGTTCAAACGCCGCGGCCAGCGGCGAGGGTGCGGCCGGACGAGACCCGGCCCAGCCGAGCCGATCCAACTCGTCGGCAACCGAAATCCCGTCGACGTCTGTCATCTTCCTGGCCTCTTCCAGTCCGAGCTTGCCCGCCCAGACCGCCGAGCCCATCATCGAGAACTGGAACCGGGAGCCCTCCTCGTTGGTCCACACGACAAGATCGATCGGTCGAGCGGTTTCCCGTCCGAGGTCGTTGAGCCGTTCGATGACCTCAAAGCCGCCCAGCACGCCGTACACGCCGTCGAAGCGTCCGCCGGTCGGCTGGGTGTCCAGGTGGCTACCGATCAGAATCGGCTCTGCGGTCGGGTCGGTACCCGGGCGACGGATCCACAGATTGCCGATCTCGTCGGTTTCGGCGCTGCAACCGGCCATCGTGGCCCAGCCGAGCAGGAGCGCACGACCCGCCGCATCCTCGTCACTCAGTGCCTGGCGGTTGCTGCCGCCGTTGACGGTTGGGCCAACCGTCGCCATCTCCATGAGTCGGCTCCATAGCCGCTCGCCATTCACCGACAGGGGGACAGTCTCAGTAGTCACCACCCGAATCGTAGTCATCCGGAATGGCGGGGCACAGCCAAACCGTCGATACTCGGACCGTGATGGCCACGGCAAGCGACGCCCCGGTTCGGACGCTGCCGTTCTATCTCGGTGGCTTTCTCGGCCCGTTCGGGACCATGGTGATAATTCCCATGCTGCCCGAGCTGCGGGCCAACTTTTCGGTGGACTCCAGCACCATCAGTTGGGGGTTCTCCGCCTATCTGTTCCCCATGGCCGCCCTGTTGCTGGTGTCGGGGACAATCGGTGAGCGCTACGGCAAACAGCGGGTGCTGCGGATCAGCCTTTCGACATACGTCGTCTCCTCGCTGCTGGTCGCCGTTGCCCCGAATATTGAGTTGTTTCTGGCCGCCAGGGCCACCCAGGGGGCAGGCAACGCGTTCATCACTCCGCTGCTGATCGCCGGTCTGGCTGATATCACCCCGGACCACCAACTCGGGAGACGGGTGGGGATCTATACCAGCTTCCAGGCTGCTGGCGGCGGGCTGGCCCCATTCGCCGGTGGTTTGGCCGCCGCGGTCGATTGG
Source organism: uncultured Acidimicrobiaceae bacterium (assembly GCA_964609665.1). Taxonomy (GTDB): domain Bacteria; phylum Actinomycetota; class Acidimicrobiia; order Acidimicrobiales; family SZUA-35; genus JAHELU01. The sequence continues at coordinate 10,844 of CAZSTV010000010.1, read as the reverse complement.
CGGTTGGCGTTCATCGGCACCGCCGTTGCGGCAGTGATCGTCCTGGCCTTCGTTCCCGAAACTGCACCGGCGACGACCGCCGTCCGCCCGCCGATCCGGCCCCTGTTTGCCAGACCGCTGCTGCTCCTCGGCCTCGGCTCATTCGCGGCGGCCGCCGGGCCGCTTGGAGCGGGCGTCCTGGTGGGGTTCAAGGCCAGGGACGTGCTCGGCATGGCGCCCGAGACCGCGGGCCTGCTGCTGGCAGGAGGCAGCGTCGGCTCCGCGCTCTTGGCACCGACATTCGGGAACCTTCTCGACCGATACGGACCACGAGCCTGCGGCGTCTGGTCGACGGCAGTTGTCACCGCACTGGTCGCGTTGCTCGGCCTGACCGACACGGTGGCGACGACGGCGATTGGCTACGCGGTCGGTGGGGCGATGTTCGGCTTTGTCATCGTCGTGTTCCAAAAGGTCGGTGCCTCGATCGTTCCGGAGAACCGCGGCGGCGCGCTCTCCGCAGTCCTGTCATTCCGATTCGTTGGCCACGCGGCCGGCCCACTGATCTGGGTTCCCGTTTTCGAACGATCGGTCAGCGCGTCGTTCTTCGGCTCGGCGTCGCTCGGCCTGATCACGATCCTCGCAATCATCTTCGCCATTCCCCGAAGCCGGGATTAGCCAGCCGCGGTCACCGGGTCTGCGGCCGGGGCTCGTGTCGGCTGATTTGGCGGTGTTGCCAACACGAAGAAAATCATGCCTGCACCGGCGAGGAGCGCAAGCACGGTGAAACCGGTCTGGTAGCTCCCCGTCCTATCGGCAAGCACGCCTGCGACAAGCGGTCCTCCCATCATGCCCATCATCACAATCACCGAGGAAAGGCCCATGATCTTGGCGAATGACGTCGACCCGAAGTAATCGGCCCGTAGCGCCTGCATCAGCGGCCCACGCACCCCCCACGCCAGGCCGTGGAACGGGACGAACAGCCAAATCATCCACCGACTGGTGGCGTAGGTCAGCAACAGGAGTCCGATCATGTGGCCGATCATCGCCAGGGACGCCAGGAGTCGCTTGTTGACCCGATCGCCCAGGACCCCTCCCGCTATCTGGCCCACAAACTGCATCAGCGGCATTGCACCACCGACGAAGCTGGCTTCCTGGAGCCCAAAGTCTTGCTCGCTGGTCAGGTAAAGCGAGAGGTGGGCGATGACCGCACCGACAACCAGGAGAGCGGTCCCGTGACCGAGCGAGATCATCCAGAACGCCCGGGTTCTGACCGCGTCTCGCGCTGAGAAGTGCACATCGGACACGCCTTCGGCTCGCGGTTTGTTGTCCGTGGCAGCGTCGGGGTTTATGCCGTCAACATGTTCGCCCCTGGCCGCCGGGTCCTCGCCGAACATTGCGCTGAGTGGATAGCTGACGAGCACGATGACCACGCCGCTCAATGCGGCGGTCCATTGCCAACCGAAGGTCCGAAGTATCCACACCACGCCGGGGGTTGCGATACCGCCGATGGCGAACCCGGTGCCGGACAGCGACAGTGCCTTGGCGCGGTGACGTTCAAACCAACGGACGGTGGCCGAGGTGATGCTGAGAAATCCGGAGAGGCTGGCGCCGACGGCGGCAACGCCGAGCGCGACGAAGAATTGCCACAGTGATTGGACCTGGCTGAAGCCGATCATGCCAAGCCCCATCAGCACCGTGCCCACCCGCATCACCAGCACCGTGCCATACCGTTCGAGCGCCCACCCCTGGACGGGTCCGAGCAGTCCGCTCTCGGCCCGCATGAGGGAGAACGCGAGGGAGAAATGGGTCTTACTCCAGCCGAACTGTCGCTCCAGCAACACCGCGTAGTTGCCGTAGGCCTGTGTCAGCAGACCGCTCTGCAACGCCTGGATTGCGGCGCCTGCCCCGACCAGTTTCCATCCGTAGAACAGCTTGCGGCGGCCCATCAATTGGCCGACGACGCACGAGAGCGCATCGTCTCCGCCCAGGTCATCCCCTTCTGAACGTTTGGCTCACGGGGCAGACCCAGCACGTGTTCGGCAACGATGTTTCGCTGCACGGCAAACGTGCCGCCGCCAAGTGTCAGCGCAGGAGCGAACAGCATGCCGTAGTGCCAGACCGGGTCGACCTCGGAGAACTGTGCCCGGTCCGTCTTGATCTCTGTCGCCCCGGAGCGAGCTCGATGCGGCAGCTCTCCCGCTGGCCCGGATCCGCTCAGCATCGCCTGAGGTCCGACGACTGCCGCTGCGGTTTCCATCACCTGCTGGCCGTGCTCGTCGGCCATGATCTTCTGCACCGACGCTTCGGGTCCCGGTGTCTTGCCCGACAACGTAGCGCTCAGCGTGCGAAGCCGGCTCAGCCGCAGTACCTCGGCATCGCAGTGCATCTTCGCCAAACGTTGCCGCATCATCGGGTCGGTCACGCCACCGTTGGCCCGCACAAGGTCGAGGAGGTGTTCCGCCGAGGGACCGGCCCCCCACAACGAACCTGCGGAGGACAACTGCACCCGCTCGTTGGAGAGGGTGACCTTGGCCAAACGCCAGCCATCGCCTTCCTCGCCAACCCGATTCTCGACCGGAAGGCGAACCTCGTCGAAGAACGTTTGGTTGAACGAGTGGGCGGTGGTCATATCGATGATCGGCTCCATCGACAAACCATCGATGTCGGTCGGGCAGATGAAGTACGAGATGCCTCGGTGCTTGGCGACATCTGGGTCGGTCCTGGCGATCAGGATGCCGAACTTCGAGGCGTGACCGCCGCTGGTCCAGATCTTTGAACCGGTGATGACATATTCATCGCCGTCTCGCACCGCTCGGGTGCCGAGGGCGGCAAGGTCAGATCCGGCGTCGGGCTCGGAGAACATCTGGCACCAGATCTCCTCTCCCGAGATGATCTTCGGCAGGTAGCGGCGTTTCTGCTCTTCGGTGCCTGCGGCCAGGATCGTCGGTCCGGCCCACCCGATGCCAATGGCGTTCGCCGGCCGGGAAACTTCGGCCCGGGCGAGTTCATCGTCGATGATCAGCTGGTGGATCGGCGACGCATCCAGACCGTAGGGAGCGGGCCAGTGAGGCACCACGTAACCCGCTTCTGCCAGGTCCTTGCCCGACGGTGCCGGATTGTCGATGAGCCACTGCCGTACCTCAAGGCGGCGCGGGTCATCTTCGGACGGCAGATCAAAGTCCATTGTGTGAGCTTGGTAGATCGACCTGCACCACACAAATCGCCTGGATCGCGGCAACGGCGTCGATTTCTGTGAAGAGCGTCCAGGCGTGACGAGAGGGCGATATCAGGCGAGAGGGCAATGTCAGGCGAGAGGGCGATGTCAACTGTCTACCGGCTGGTGATAGCCGGCGTAGCAGTAGGTCGGTATCTCCAGGTTCTGGGCCCGGCAGTACTCCTCGGCGGCGTCGGCATCCTCGCCGAATCCCGGCACATACAGGACCCATCGTCCGGGCGTGAGACCAACGATTTGCTCGCTCGGTGCCAGCGACAGGTCGCCGTGGCCCGCTTCGGTCATGTGGTCGAAGGTCGCCATGGTGACGCCCCAACCCTCACTGGCATCGATGGCCCGAAGACTGGCAACAAAGCCGGGGGCCAGCGGCTCGACATCGTCGCTTCCCGCCGACCCGGCAAGTGCGTAGAACGCGACGGGGGCGGTGGTCTCGATCTCGGAACCGGAGGTGACCTCGACCGCCACCGAGTGCCGACCGGTCTCGGCGATGAGGGACGGCACGACCGATGCCGGAGCACCGTCGGCCACCCCATCGACCACCAGCCGGAACGATGCATCGCCCGGTGCATTGTCCACCGACACGTCGTATGTCTGGCCGGCCTGCAGTGGCCCCGTCGATGCTCCGGGGACAACCGCAACCAACGCCGAGGCGTCAGACGTCGAACCACCGGGCAGTGACCCACCAAAGCTGGTCCCGAGCAACAAGAACAGACCGGCGCCGATAACGATGGCAGCAGCCACAGCGGCCACGACCATGGTCAGCAGACCGGATCGCTTTGGCTTTTCGTCGAAGGCCCGACCGGTGCCGGTCACCTCACCAAACCGAGCGGCGCCGTGAGTGGGAGTGAAGCGGCCGGTGGCATCGGAACCGACTGGCGCCGTCTGCATCTCAGAGGTTCGGAGCGAAGTGAGGTCTGGGCGCGGGGCCGGCGGACCACCGGGAGTTCCAACGACGGGAGGGGCCCCGGCGATGAGGTTGGCCTGCGGAGGCCCGTTTGGATCGGCCAGGGATTCTGCGTACGGCCCGGCCCCCGGGTTGGCTGCTGCATCAGTACCGAATGGCTCGAGCGGCGTGCTGCGCATCAACGATTGCGGATCGTGAAGCAGGGCAGAAAGCTCGTCGGCCATGTGGTCTGCATCCTGGTAGCGCAGGCCGGGGTCTCGGTTGGTGGCCTGCAGGAAGATGCGGCCCAACCGCTGGCTCATCCCCACCGATTCTGGCGATGGCATCGGTTCCGACAGGATGCGCTTCATCAGCGGCCAGATCGATTCGTCCTGCGGGTTGTGGTACGGCGCACTCCCGGCGATCAGCTCAAAGATTGTGGTGCCGAGCGAGTAGACATCCGCTGGCGCGCTCGGCGCCTTGCCTTCCAGTACTTCGGGAGCAGCGTGCGAGAAGCTGGCGGTCACAAGGCCCGTGGCGGTCTGATGGCCGCCCTCGATTCGGGCGATGCCGAAATCACCGAGCGCAGGCTCGCCGTAGGCCGAGATCATGATGTTGGCCGGCTTGACGTCGCGGTGCAGCACGCCGGCCCGGTGGGCTTCGCCCAGCGCCCTGGCAATCTTGGCCGAGATCTCCACCACCTGAGCGATCGGCAGTGGGCCGGAGTCATCAAGCTGGTCCCGCAGCGACCCGCCGGGAAGGTACTCCATCACCAGATAGGCCCGACCGTTGCGGGTGAAGCCACCCTCGTGAACGCCGACGATGTGGGGGTGGCTCGAGACCGCACCGATCGCATGGCACTCTCGCTCGAAGCGGGCTTCGGTCTCGGCGTCGCTGGCCTGGGCCCGCAGCACTTTGACCGCGACCGTTCGCCGCAAACTGATCTGTTCCGCTTTGTAGACGTCGGCGAATCCGCCCCGTCCGATATGTTCGGCCGGCCCTAGGCCCCTGATTCCGAGGTCAATCCTGGCTTCGTCAGCGTCAGCCACCGGCCACGGTGGTGGACGTATCACCGTCGGTCATGGCGTCAGTGGAATCGTCATCGGTCATGGCGTCGACGGTGGTGTCGGTGGTGTCGTCGGTCGCGCCGTCGCCGGTGGCAGCACCGGTCGGTTCGTAAAAGTCAGCGAAACAGTCGACCGGGACCTCCAGCTCAAATGACCCGCAGTACTCGGTCACGCCTGACACGTCTGACCTGTCTTCACCGAGCCCGCCGATAAAGATGTTCCAGTACCCGGGAGTCAGCGGTGCAAGCTGCAAGCCTTCGTGACCGGCGGCCCGATACTCGTCGAACTGTCGGATGGCTTCCGCCCACCCTTCGGTCTGCATGTCAACCGAGGAAAGGTTGGCGCGGTAGCCAAGCACCGGCTCCGGTCCAAGCACGTACACGTCGACCGGGGTGGAGGAGGTCACCTCGGCACCGTTGGTGATCTGGATGTAGAGCGAATGGCGCCCAGCGGGGAGGATCAGATCCGGAAGGACCGCGTCCGGAGAACCCTGCGGCCGCTCGTCAACGACCACCTGCAGCAGCGAACCTTCCGGCTCGCCGACAAGATCGATGCTGTAGGTCTCGCCTTCCCGCAGTGGGGCTGTCTGGGCTTCATCGAAGAAGAGGGTTGGCTCATCGACGACGGGTTCCGGCTCGGCCGCAGGCACATCGGCATCGGCTGCGGGAGCAGCGTCTTCCAGCGGCGCCGCTTCAGTGTCATCGGTAGAGACACCGGCCTCGGGCGCCGCATCGGCGACCTCGGTCGTGGTGCCATCGCCCCGTGTGAGCAGGTAGGCAACAGCAACGCCGACCAGCACAACAAGTCCGACGGCCAGGCCGAGTAGCAACTTGTTCGGCTCCTTCGGCTTCTGCTTCTGCCGTTTGCCTGCGAGCTTGAACTCGGTGTCCTGCAAACGGTCGGCCGAGCCCGCCTCGACAGGCCGGTCGGTCCGAGGACCGGCGGCCGGTCCACCGCGCCGCGGCGCTGGCCTGCCGCTGTCAATCTGCGTCGCGTCGAATGCCGCCTGGCCACGAGGGCTTCGCCCTGCGCCAACATCGGCGGTCCGTGCGTCGATCGGGGCACCCATGGCCGCTGCTGCAGGCATGGACCTCGGGTCGATGGTCCGCGTCTGTGGCGCGGCCTGGTCGAAGCCAGACGCAGGGTCGGGGAAAGGATCGGTCATTGCGTGCTCTCCACCGGCGGGTCCAGCCGGACGGCCAGGCGGGGCCTGAGGGGTTGGTCCAGCAGGGGCTGACGGCATCGACGCCGCAGCGGGCCGATCTTGGGCCATGGCCGCCATCATCCCGGTGGTGTCGGTTTCTGCCGGTGACCTACCGTCATGGCGTGGAAGGTCGGTCGGCATATGATCGGCAGCGGCATCTACGGCCGACGTACCCGCACCGAAGACTCCCTCCGGAGGAGCGGCCGCAGCAACGACAACGGTGTCATCTGGTGAGGCGTTGAGGGGGACCTGCGGCACTTCGCCGGTTGGTTGGGTAAGCGGCGGCAGACTTGGAGCGCCTCGGCCGGACTGGCCACCCGAGCGATCGAAGGACTGGTCGCGCCGAGACGGTGCACCGCTCGGTGGTCGACCAAGATCGGTTGGATCGCCCTGAGGAGCTGGACCTCTCCCCCCAGGGGCTTGACCGGCTCCGGGTGGGCGGCGCCTACCTGCGGTCGGACCTTGCGCTGGCGTTGAACTGCCGGACTCTATACGGCGGATCTTCTTGCCGGTGGCTCGACTTCTGGGATCTCGAGAGCCTGCGCCTTCCAGTCCACGTTGCCCCGGACGGGCATTTCCACGGGATCGGGGCTGCCCTGGACCGCTGCGGGCCTGTGTGTCGTCTTTGTCGCCTTCAGATCTACCACGCCACATCAGATGACCTCCGAGCTTGGTCCGGTAATGAGCATTTCTGCCTTAACCGTGGACGAGCGGCGGTCGCACGTCAAGCGTGACGAGTACAGCCGCGTCAATCGGCGGTGAAACACCGTCATTTCCGTTCCTTGCACTATTTTCGTTCCTTGCACCACAGGCCTGAGGCCGCCTTTCGCAACGCCATCCGGCCACGCCAGAGGACATGATACCTACTGCGCGCCCCACTGACTGCTCGCCCCCAGAGGTACCCCCTAGGGGTTTTGGGGGATGTCCTGGATACCCCAGAGGCCTCAAAACTGGCTGAATAAGAGACATGACAACCTCTGTTGACACCGTTCTGGCGCTCGGTTCCACCCCGAACAGCACTGCAGAAAGCACTGCGAACAGCCGTGCAGCAAACGCTGCGAATAACGCAGTGAGCAGCTCACCGTCTCGACCTCGCTCGGAATCGCAGACGCCGTCGCTTTCCGACCTTGCGGGAGCGGCGAAAAAGGACCGCAATCGAGCGGTCGACTTCTACCGGGTAGTGGGGGGGGGGCCGGGGGGCCGCGGCCCCGCGGGCGGGCGCCCCCCGGCGGGG
>CAZSTV010000010.1:1769-3235 GCA_964609665.1 uncultured Acidimicrobiaceae bacterium | reverse complement strand
AACACTTTGCCCCAGTACTCTTTTGGCCCCGGGGGGGTTGGGCGGCGGGGCCCCTCGCCCCGGGGGGGGCCAGCCCCATGGCCGCCGGTCCCGACGGAAGCCTCATTTCGGGCAATGCGCTCTCCGAGGCTCCATCAATGGCCATTGCCAGCTGGCTGTTTCAGGTCATGCCGCTGTTCTTTGTCGTCGGCGGTTACTCCTCAGCAGCCTCGCTCGATGCTCACAATCGTCCCAGCGACGGCGGCGAGCCCGGTCGCCCGCAGGACTGGGTCGTCGCTCGGCTGCGACGCATGCTCGCACCAACCGCCGTCCTGGCCGCCACCTGGCTGGTCCTCGTGACCGCCGGATACCTCTTGGGCTTCGGTTCACTGATCCTGACCGGTGCCGTCGCCGCGGCTATCCCGCTGTGGTTCCTCTCGAACTACACCGTCGACACGGCAATCGCCCCGTATCTCCTCCCCCGGTTCCGCAAGAACCCGGCGCTGGTCGCGAGTGTCGGCATCGCCATGTTCTGCGGTCTTGAAGCGCTCCGCTTCGCCGGCGTGCCGTTCCTCCCGTACCTGAACTGGATTCTTGGTTGGCTGCTGTTCCAGGTCGCCGGCTTCGCATGGCGAGACGGGCTGCTGCCGACCGGCAAGACGCTGGCCGCGATCGCCACGGTCCTCTGGGGTCTTGCCATCGCCGCGGTGACCGTCGGCCCCTACCCGGTCTCGATGGTGCACTTCCCCGGTATCGGCGACCTCTCCCCGACCCACCCGCCGTCGGTTGCGCTCATGTTGTTCGGCGCAGCCTTCAGCGCCACCGCTCTTGTTGCGGCTCCCCGGATCTCCAACTGGTTTGCAACGGGCAGCCCCGCCGCCACCAAGGCATGGTCCGCTGTCGTCGCTGGCAACAGTGTTGCCATGTCGGTCTACCTCTGGCACTTCACCGCCGCTGTCGGCGCCGGTGCGGTCCTCTACGCACTCGGTCTGTTGCCCACCGCCGCGGTCGGTACCGGTGCCTGGTGGTTGCAGAAGCTGCCACTGTTCGCACTGTCGTTCGTCTTCCTTGCCGCCATTGTCGCTCTGGTCGCTCGGTTCGAGCAGCGGGCACTCCTGGCCCCCCGTCAGCCCTGGCGCTACGGGCAGGTTTCGATGCTGGTGCTGGCAGCGGTCATCTCGGTGGCCATCAAGGCGTGGACCCTCGGCTCACCTGTCGCCGTCGTGATCTGTGCGGCGACCGTGGTCATCATCCGCCACCTGGTGCTCGAGTCCGAGAACGTTGCAGCCAAGCTCACCGCCTCGACCGGTGTGACGTCTCGCTGATCACGATGAAATACCGGTTGCGCTCGGTTTGAAAGATCGTTCCCGCAATACTGCTGGGCGATGGCCAACCGAATTTGTTCTCGGATGCGAGCAGTGTCCGCCATCACGGCGGCACTGCTCGCAGTTGTTTTTCTCGCACTTGTTTTTCTCGCAGTTGTTTTT
>CAZSTV010000010.1:0-1669 GCA_964609665.1 uncultured Acidimicrobiaceae bacterium | reverse complement strand
TTGTTTTTCTCGCAGTTGTTTTTACTGTGCAGCCCTTCGGGTCGACGGCCTCCGCGCAGACCCTGGAGCCGCCGAGCGAGCGGGTGCGCGTTGTCATGACCGACTTCGAGCCATTCGTCTCAAACGACGATGGCCGAGCAGACGGCTTCTACGCCGAGATCTGGGACACGGTCGCAGACGACATCGGTGTTGACTACGACGTCGTCTGGGTGGACACCTTTGGTGAGTTGCTCGCCACCGTCGAGAGCGGCGATGCCGACGTGGCGGTGGCACCGCTCAGCCCAACGGCGGAACGAGAGGTTCGTTTCGATTTCACCTCGGCGGTAATCAGCTCGGGACCACAGCTCGGCTATCACGAACGGCTGGCGGTGGAGCGATCGTTGCTCAGCGCCCTTTTCTCCGGTGCGGTTCGCCAAATCCTGTTCGCCGCCCTCGCAGGGTTGGTCATCCTCGCTCATCTGATCTGGCTGGTGGAGCGCAACAAGGACGGCGAGGACGGTGACTTCGACCCGTCGTATCTGCGCGGTATCTGGGATGGGCTGTGGTGGGCGACGGTGACGGTGACCACGGTCGGCTACGGCGACAAAGCGCCACGGTCGATCGGTGGTCGGCTTATCGCTCTGCTGGCAATGCTGCTGAGCTTGTTTCTTGTCGGTGCGTTCGTTTCTCAGGTGACCGATGTGCTGTCGGAGCGGCGGGCGGAGTCGGCAGTCAACTCGCTGGATGACCTCGGCGACCGTAACGTCGGTGCGATCGCCGGGAGTAGCTTCGCTGCCTATGTCGAGTCCGAGGGCGCCACCACCATCGGCTATGGCTCACAGGCCGAGTTGTTCGACGCGGTGGACAGCGGCGAGGTTGATGTCATCGTCACCAACCCGTTCGCGCTGACGGCGGTTGGTGTGAAACACGGTGTCGTGCCGACGGGTGAGGTGCTGTACGAGGAGTTCGAGACGTTCGGGCTGGCGCAGGGTTCGCCGTGGCGTGAGCCCATCAACCAATCGCTGGCCGACCTGCAGGCGTCCGGCGAGGTCGAAGAAATCGTCGCCCGCTGGATGGGGCAGTAGCGAACGAGCGGCGCCGGGCCAGTAGGTTGGGGTCCATGACCAATCGCAACTCGGCGTCCCCACTTCTCAACCCGGTTTTCACCGACCGGTGGTCACCCCGCTCGTTCTCCGACGAGCCGGTAACCGACGATCAACTGGCCGCTGTCTTCGAGGCGGCGCGGTGGACGCCATCGTGGATGAACAACCAGCCGTGGCTGTTTGTCTACGAGACCGACGGACCGGACCGCGCTGCGATCCTTGAGACCTTCATGGAGTTCAATCGGGACTGGGCCGCGGCGGCTCCGGTGGTCGGGCTGGTGCTGGCCAGAACCGAGCTGGAGGGGTTCATGGCTCGGACGAGAGATTTCGACACCGGTGCGGCCATGATGTCGTTGACGCTGCAGGCCACCATGCTCGGGTTGTCAATGCACCTGCTCGGCGGGGTGGAAGTCGACGCCGCTCATGAGCTGACCGGTGCAAGCCCTGAGGACACCATCGTGCTGTCCGGGTTTTTCCTCGGGCATCGTGGCGATGGCTCGAACCTGGATGAGAAGCAGCAGGAGCGCGAGAAGCCAAGCGACCGCAAACCAGTCTCCGAATTTGCGTTCAAAGGAGCGAAGCTCCCC
>CAZSTV010000009.1:18160-49466 GCA_964609665.1 uncultured Acidimicrobiaceae bacterium | reverse complement strand
GTTCTGTGGTGAGGGCGAGGGCTCGGGCGAGTCCAACCCAGAGCTGGCAGAGAACGGTCGGATCAGGCCTCACCAGACCCTGCAGGGCGTCGGTGACCTGGACCCGAGTCTCGACTGGGATGGTCCGGTGATGGAAGTCACCATCACCCGCAACTCATAAGTATCACTCCTGCGCCCCTCACCCTTGTTAATGCCCCAGGGTGAGGGGCGCTCTGAGTTTTGCTCTGAGTTTTGCTCTGAGTTTTGCTCTGGGTTTCGCTCTGCGGGCGGCCTTAGTGGCCGGCTCCACCGCCGAGCAGTTCACGCAGCTTGGCGGCGCTGAACCCTGGCTGTTGGCTTGCGGAGATGAGTACCTGTTCGCCCTTGGCAATGTCGGCCGCCGCCTGCGGGACCTTGTCCGCAACGTCGATGGGGATGACCACCGCACCGTGTTGGTCTGCGTGGATCAGGTCGCCCGGGTTGACCGTCATCCCGTGCACGGTGACCGTCAGGTTGTAGTCCTCGATGCGGACCCAGGCGTGAGACGGCCCCGCCATCCCCGCCAGCATGTGGAAGCCTTCCGCCGCGTCGTCCAGGTCTCGGATGCTGCCGTTGGTGATGACGCCAAGGGACCCCAGACCTTTGTGAATATTGGTGTTCACTTCACCCCACCAAGCCCCGTAGCCGGGAACCGCGTCAAGGTCTTCGATGACGGTGATGGTGGGGCCGGGGCCATCGCCGATGTGTTCGTAGTAGGCCAGGCGGGCTTCGGTAGCTTCGGTCGCCGTTGCATCGGTGGGCTGCATGGACCGCATCGTCCCGGTCCTGGCGTAGCCGACCATGGAGCCAAGCTCGGGCCGGGGGCAGAAGAACGGTTTCACGGTGTACCCAGACCCTCGCCGCTCGGGGCTGACCACCTCCAAGGCGTTGCAGACGGTGGGGGTGTCTAACGTTCGGAGCGCATCCAGCTGGGCATCGGTCAACAAGTTCATTGCCCAAGTAGAACCCAGGAGGGGGGATTTGGGCAATGTTTGGGCCTCTCTGGGGCAGGTCGGAGAATCTTCTTGATGATTGTTACGAAATGATCACGATTCTGCGACGCGACGAGATAGGTTTGCCCGGTGTTTGCGGCAAGACTTCTCCTCATCTCGGGGTTTTTAACCCTGGTGCTGCTTGCATGTTCGTCGAGCCCCGATCCCACGCTGCTGGCTGCTGGTACCGATGATGACAGCCTGATTGCGGGTGGCGAAGAGGCCGCCGTTCTCCAAGTCACGCCCACCGTTCCTACGGTTCCGGTCCCTGAAACGACGCCGAGCACCGTGGTGGAGGGTCTGCTCGCAGATCCGGTCTACGTCGATGTGCCTCTCGTCATATTCGACACCGACATGGGCCCCGATGTCGACGATGTGCTGGCCCTCGCCATGCTCCACAGCTACGAGAAGCAGGGCTTGATCGAGTTGGCCGCCGTCACCGTCTCGCGTGAGTCCGAGGCTGGCGCGAAGTACAGCGATGCGATCAACACGTTCTACGGTCGCCCCGACATCCCGATCGGGATGTACTACGGCGAGACCACCTATTTCGATGACCGGTTGAACTATGTCTCCGAGGCTGACAGTTGGCCGAACGATGTTGCCACCACCCCGATCGGTCAGGGGTACAAGGTGCAGCGCAAGGTGCTGTCCGAGGCCCGGGCGCTCGGTCGTGACGTGCTCATCATTCAGACCGGGTTCTCCGGAAACGTGGCAGAACTTGTCTCAAGCCAGCCCGATGAGTTCTCGCCGCTGAATGGTCGGGATCTCGTGGCGGAGACCGTGTCGTTGTTGTCGGTCATGGCCGGCTCGTTTGACCTCGGGATTGTTGAGTTCAACGTCGAGCACGACATTTCCTCCGCCCAGGAGTTGTTCAGCCAGTGGCCGGGCCGCATTGCGGTGTCGCCCTTTGAGCTTGGCAACGCAATTCATTATCCGTACTCGTCGATCACCAGCGACTTCGGCTGGACGGACCGCCATCCGGTACGTGAGGCGTATGAGTTCCGAGATCTTGACTGGCATGCCGACGCTCCGCCGTTCTACAACATGCGCTCGTGGGATCTGACGTCGGTCATCGAAGCGGTTGAGCCGGGAGCGAACTACTTCTTGCGGTCCGAGGCGGGCACGGTCAACGTCGACGGAAGCGGCCGCACCTACTTCGATCAGGGGCAGGGCAGGCACTATCTCTTGGACCGGGCCTCGCAGTACTCCTCTGAGCAGCGTCAGCGTGTGATCGATCGCATGATTGAGCTGACTGCGGACCAGCCGTAGCAACCCAGCTGTTCGGGGGCGGCTGGGGCTTGTACCGTACGGCCTGTCCGATTGAAGCAGCTGAGGGTAGGCGCTGGTGAAGGCCAAAGGTTTCGTTGCAGTCGCCCTCGTCGCGGTCGGTACCGCGGTCGCACAGTCATTTGGTCGTTTCACGTACGGCGTGCTGCTTCCGGCGATTCGTGACGAGCTTGGGATCTCCAACACGGTGGCCGGGTCTATCGGCACGTTGAACGTCGGGGCGTACCTTGTCGGCACGATGATGGTTGCAGCGGCGACCAGTCGGTATCGGCTGCTGCAGGTGATGCGGGTGGGGTTCGTGTTTTCGACGGCGGGACTGACGTTGGCCGCGGTCACGCCCAATGAGTGGGTGCTCGGGGCGGCGATGTTCTTGGCCGGGCTTGGCGGCGCGTTCATTTGGATACCGGCCCCGGTGATCGCCGCTGACTCGCTGGCCCCGGAGCGGCGAGGGTTGGCGGTGGGCCTGATGGGGTCTGGCATCGGTGCTGGCATCGTTTTCACCGGTCAGTTGAGCGGCTACGTCCGTTCGTCGCTTGGCGATGATTCGTGGCGGACGGTCTATGTGATCCAGGCGATCATCGCGGTGGCGGTTTTGTTGGCGACGCTTGCGTTTATCAGCCACGCTCAGGTACAGCCGACGGCTCGGCGGGCGGGGCTTGCGGGCTTTGGTGCGCTTCGAAAGATGCGAGGCTGGCTTCCGTTGACGATGGCCTATACGTCGTTCGGTTTCATGTACCTGTTGATCATCGCCTTTCTGACCACGCGGCTCGAGGACGACAGCGGCTGGTCCAGTTCGCAGGCGGCGTTGGCGTTCACGCTGCTCGGGGTCGCGGTTGTCTTCGGCGGTCCGCTCTTCATCTCGTTGACCCATCGAATTGGCCCAAGGCTTACGTTGGCGCTGGCTTTCACGCTGTGGAGCATCACGGTGCTGACGGTGTTGCCCGGTTGGTTCCCAACGACGATCGCCGCGTCGATTGCGCTCGGTCTGCTGTTCGCCGGGATCCCCGGGATGATCACGCTGTACGTGGTCGAGAACACTTCGGTCGAGAACTACGGGCCAAGCTTTGCGGCAGCCACCCTGGCGTTCGGCATCGCCCAAATGCTCGCCCCCCAAGTCGGCGGACTCATCGCCGATGTGACGGGCTCGTTCACTCTCGTCTTCCTTCTGTCGGGTGCGCTCGCACTGACCGGCACCGTGTAGGCCCTCACACTTCCCCGCCCACAAGACGTACGCCCCGACCCGCCTTAGAGCGACAATTGTCGGGCTGGCGCTACGGCCACCTATGCAGCCCCCCAATCGAATCCGCCTCACAGCGACAACGGGTGCGAGGTAGCGTCGAGGCGACGACCCCCCGCCCACCCAGATTCGCGTCACAGCGACAACGGAGGCGAGGTCGTGGCGTCACCACACGGTCTATCCACCCTGCCCGCCTCAGAGCGACAACGGAGGCGAGGTCGTGGCGTCACCACAGGGTCTGCTCACCCTGCCCGCCTCAGAGCGACAACTGTGCATAGGTCCAGGGCAGTGGCGCGGCGGGGGCACGGGTGGCGATCGACTGTTTCCGGTGCTGATCGGGGCATTGCCCTTTTCGGTCATGGCGTCGGCCGCCGGCTCGCTGGCTCGCTCAACCGTTGTCGCTGTAAGGCGGTCGTCGAGGTTGGCGGTAGGTGGCGGTTTGCTGGCTCGTTCGACCCTTGTCGCTGTGAGGCGGCCTGGGAAGGGAGGGAAGGGAAGGGAAGTGAAGGGAAGGGGAGGGGAGGGTTGAGTGGTGACGGGGAGCCGAGGTGCTGCTGGCAGGACTGCTCTTCGCTGTCACCGGCCGTTACTACGTTCTGAGATATGGACATGCTGCGGGTTGATGAGGTGGGGCCATTGAGGGGCCGAGGTTTACGGTTTGTGTTGCTGGCGGAGATTCGTCGACGCCGGACCATGACGGTGTCAGCCATGGTGACCTTTTTGGCCGAATGCGGCTACGAGGTCAACGGCAGACCATCCAAGGAGATCTCGGACGCGCTGCGGTGGGAAGTGGCTCGGGGTCGAGTGGTCCGGATTCGCCGCGGTGTCTATGGCTACGGGCGGACGCCCCGCACCACGGCTCGGCGGGTCCAACTGTTCGCTCAGCAGTGCTATGCCTGGATCAGCGCCGTTGCCACGGGAGAGACCCCGCCTCCGACACCGCTGACCCGACCGGATCGAAGAACGTTCTTCTGGTCAACCGGTACTGACCCGACCCGACCACCGTGGGAAAGCCTCGGCTGGCTATGGACGGCCTGACTACAGACAGCCTGACTACAGACAGCCTGACTGCTACTCGGCAGCGCTGAGGGCCCGCCACAGGCTGCGATAATTCGGCCAGGTGTACTCCTCGGTCACCCACCCCGACGCAACAAGCTCGTCATGGAGCTTGCGAAGATTCCAGCACGGCACGCCCATGTCAACGTGGTGCGAGAGATGCCAACCAACGCTGTAGGGCACCATGAAGAAGCGAGGCAACAAACCCTGCTTCACGTGATGAGTCGTTTGACGCCGATCCTTTGACCGAGTCATTCCGCCGTGCTCGGCAATGGCCCGCAGACGGTTCGTCACCCGCCACAGTGTCATCCACGGCAAGAACCAGAAGAGCAGCCACAGCTCGGGACGCCCAAACGCCGTGGCGATACCAAGCAACACCACTTGGAACCCCAGAATACGCACCGCAACTGGTCGGGTCCGAGGGTTTCGGGTCCCCCGCAGCAAGCCACGAAGGATCTTCCAGCCGGACTGTCCCGTGGCATCACGAATCAACTTGCGACGCAGCGACGCCCGGGTGATCGGGTAGTTGGCGTACAGCGCGGTGTCGGGCTCGGCTGGACCCATCTCATCACGGTGATGGTTGATGTGGCCCCGGCGATACAGCTCGAACGGAACCCAGGCGTGGTAGGACAGCACCCACTTGCCGACAAAGTCGTTCAGCTTCTTGTTGGTGAACAGCGTCCGGTGCACCGCTTCGTGGCCGAGGATATTGAACTTCACCAGCGCTCGACCCATCAAGAAGAACGCCGCGATGTACCCGATCGGGTTCCCCCACCACGCCGCCAGCGCCAGAATGCCAACCGTCTCGATCCAGACCCAGGCCACCGCAACCCCGGCCCGCAGATCGGGGATCTTCCGCAGCTCGGCGCGGATCTCTGGAACCGCTTTGCCGTTGATCAACAACCGATCGGTTGGAAGCACATCGGTCGGCAGCGCCGAGTCCGACGGCACCATGCCCCCAAGTCGAGCATCGACAATGAACTCGTCCGCCGCCGGTTCCGGGCCGCCCTGTCCGGTCTCGGCATCCCGGTTGGTGGGGATTGCCATACACCGATCTTACCGATGGTCGTCCGGCAGATCGATTCCGCCCCACCACCGCCGTGCCACTAGGTTGGCTCCCATGAGCGGACTGGCCATGTCATCGCCCTGGATTCGGCTGACTGCCGACGCTATTGCAGCGGTCCCAGCCCAGCTCGGCGTGTTCCAAATCGCCGACAAAGATCACACGATCATCCGCATCGGCTACGCCGGAGGTCGGGAGCCGTTCGGTATGAGAAGCGCTCTCGACGCCGCCCTAGACCAGGCCCCAACCAGCGAAACGTACTTCCGTGTCGAGCTGACCCACAGCTACCTGACCCGCTGGGAAGAGCTACTGATGGTGCACAACGCCATGCACGGGCAGCTGCCGGACGGCAACCGCGATCACCCTCATCGGCTCGGCGTTCTCACGATTGACGACTCCGCGACGCACTGACAAACCCCCGCCACAGTCCCGACCGAACTCCTTGTATTCGACTAATATTCGAATTCTGTCGTACCGAACCGCCGCGGTCCGTTACTACTGAGGGTGAACCAGCATGCCGGATCAAACCACTGACTTTCGGGTCGGTATTCTCGACGATCATCGCTCCTTCGCGGAGGCGATGTGTCTCGCACTAAACGCCGCAGACGGATTCGAATGCGTTGGCACCGCAACCTCGGTAGAGGAGTGCCTCGGCCTTGTACGGTCGCAACGGCCAGACGTGATGCTCGTCGACTATCAACTCTTCGACAGCAACGGGATCGAGTGTGCCTCACGCATCAACGAGGTGGGCATCGACGTTCGCCTCGTCCTGCTCACCGCTCACGCCTCGCCGGACCTGCAACAGCGGTCGTTGGCGGCCGGCATAGAACAGGTGCTGTCGAAGGATGCGCCCCTGCAACGAATCCTGGACGCCGTGCGCACCGCGGCGGACTCGCCACTCGATCTAACAACGGCGGACCGAATTGTGTTCTCCGACCGCCAGCGTGACGTGCTGGACCTCATGGGCGAAGGTCTCGACCCTGCGGCAATTGCCACCCGGCTCTACATCAGCCTGCACACCGCTCGGGGCCACGTGAAAGACGTGATGAAGCTACTCGGAGCCTCGACCCAGCTCTCCGCCGTCACCCAAGCCCAGCGTGAGGGCTATCTGGTTCCTCCCAGGGCTTCGGCGCCAGAGGAAGTTTGACCGACACAACGGTCCCTTTCGGCTCGTTCGAAGAGATAGACACCTCGCCGTCCTGAGCTTCGGTGAGAGCCTTCGTTATGGCCAGCCCGAGCCCCGAACCGTTCGGGTCGGACGACACATAGGGTTCAAAGGCTCTCGTTCGGACCTCGGCGGCGATTCCCGGGCCACGGTCGGCAACTGTGAGGATCGCCGTTTCGTTGTGTTCCTTCAATGACACCGTGATCGGCGTGCCTGCCGGGGTGTGTCGGTGTGCGTTCGTCAGCAGGTTGGTCGTGATGCGGGACAACGCATGACTGTCGGCGATGGCGTTGACCTCATCGAGCTCGAGTGACAGTTCGCTACCCGAGACGTGCGGCACCTGAGCGATTGCAAGCTCAATAACCTTCCGAGCGTCGATCTCCCGCAGGTCAAGGGTGTAGCTGGAGTGTTCGGGCGCTGCCACATTGCGCAGGTCGCTCACGAACGCCTCTGCAGTGTTTGCAAAGTCCTGTAGCCGCTCACCCTGTTTCGTCAGCGCGGGATCGGTCATCTGACTGCGCAGCGACTCGATCGTGATCCGCATGGCCGCAACCGGAGCCGCCAGGTCGTGGGTGATACCTCGCATCAACGCCGACCGCTGCTCATCCAACGCCCGCAGCCGCATGTTCGCCTCCTCCAACTCACGCTCATAGGCGATGACGTTGTCGATGCCGCGCGCCGCCGTCTGAAACTCCTGGAGCACGCCGTTGTCGAAGATCGCCCTGGTGTGGATTGACACGTGACGGATCGACCCGTCCTTGTGAAGGGCCCGGGCTCGCATCCACCGGGTTGGGCTCTCCACCGTCAGCTCGGCGAAGTGCTGGACGAGACGCTCGACGTCATCGGGGTGGAAGAGCGAGCGCGCTGACTCCAACGCCACGACCTCCCGTCGGGTGTGTCCGACAAAGGCCGGAGCGTTCGGCGACAGATACCGTGCGACCAGGTTGATGTCGTGGATGCACACCACATCGGCGGTGTTGTCCGCCAGATACCGGTAGTACTGTTCGCTCCTTCTGGCCCGTTCCCGTGCCTCGGACTCCATCTTGGCGACCAGACGAAGCCGCAGCAGCTCCTCGGCCAACCCACCGAGCTTGGTGAGCGCCGATCGCTGCATCTCATCCAGACGACCGGCCTCTGGACCGATGACGCATAGCGTCCCAATTGCGATGTCACCGGTAGGTCGCAGCGCAATCCCGGCGTAGTGACGGATTTGCGGTTCGTCGACGACCAACGGGTTGGTGGCGAAACGCGCATCGCTGCGGGCGTCAACGACCTCGAACACGTCAATGCCCGCAGAGGCTTCATCGATCGCATGGCTGCAGAACGAGTGGCTCCGTGGTGTCTCGGTCAACTCGGTGCCGAATCGGGACTTGAAGTACTGGCGGTGACTGTCGACAAGGCTGACCAGCGACATCGGCTCGCCACAGATCATGGCGGCCAAGTTGGTGAGCGAGTCGAACGACGCTTCCGGCTCGGTGTCGAAAACGTCCAGGTCGTACAGCAGCTTTAGTCGCGCGGCCTCGTCGGACAGGGGGAGTGGTTCGTGCAGCGGCATTGCTGAAAACCGTAGTTCTCGCGCCTCGTTTCGGCGGCGATCCCGTGACCTGCATACGGCGACGCTTGGACGCCGGAGCAGCGGCAATATAGAACAGGGTGATGGATTTCACCCTCTCGGATGAGCAGCAGATGATCGTCGAGACCGTGCGTCGATTCGTCCAGACCGAAATCGTGCCGCTTGAGACCGACCTCGACCCGGACGCCGGTGCCCTCAATCCTGACGACCAACTCCGTCTTGTCGAGAAGACGAAAGAGATGGGTTTCTACGGCTTCGACATCCCCGCAGAGTTTGGCGGTCCCGGTTTGGACGTGACCACCAGAGCGCTCATGGCCATCGAGATGAGCCAGCATCGGGCCGGGCTCTACAACCCGTGCTATGGAACGTTCGGCGGGGCCGGTCTGGCCCAGCTGTACGAGGCGACCGAAGAACAAAAAGAGCGCTACCTCTACCCGACGCTGCGGGGAGAGAAGCGTGGCTGCTTCGCCCTCACCGAACCGTCGGGCGGCAGCGACCCGGCCCGAGCCATCCAAACCCGAGGGCACCAAGACGGCGAGCAGTGGGTCCTCAACGGATCGAAGCTGTACATCTCTTCGGCCGACAAAGCCGACTTTGCCCTGGTCTTCGCCCGCACCTCTGACGACCCGGGGCGCAATGGCGTGACCGCGTTCATCGTCGACACCGACACACCGGGCTTCAACGTCCGCCGGGTGGTCCACACCCTCCGGTCAACCCACTACGCCACCGAGATTGAGTTCGACGAGATGCGGGTAGAGAGCTCCGCGGTGCTCGGTGAGGTGAACCGCGGTTTCGCGATTGCCAATGACCGGCTGTCCCGCCAGCGCATCCCGTATTCGGCCGGCTGCCTCGGGGTTGCCATCAAGGCCCAGGAGATGGCCATCGAGTGGGCCAAGAATCGAGAGACGTTCGGCGGCGCCCTCGCCGAGAAGCAAGCCGTCCAGTGGATGATCGTCGACAACGAGATCGACATTCGCCACGCCAGATACTGCATTCTGGAAGCGGCCCAGAAAGCCGACCGCGAAGAACGGTTCCGGACCGAGGCGGCCATGGCCAAGCTGGTGGCAACCGAAGCGTCCGGTCGGGTGGTGGACCGAGCGATGCAGATACACGGCGGGCTCGGGATGACAAAGGACCTGCCGCTGGAACGGTGGTACCGAGAGCTGCGCATCCGCCGCGTCGGTGAAGGGCCGAGCGAAGTGCAGCGCCTCATCATGGCCAGGGAAATCCTCGGCGGGAGCTTCAAATGACAAGCCCTCTGTCCGCAGATGCCGACCGGCCCCTACCGCTGGCCGGCATCACGGTCCTGGACCTCGGCCACATCTATCAGGGTCCCTACGCCGGGTTCCTGATGGCCACCGCCGGGGCTCGGGTCATCAAGGTGGAACCTCTCGCGGGCGAGGGTATGCGGGTCCGTGGAGCGAATATCACCTTCTCCATGCTCAACACCTGCAAAGAGTCGGTCACCCTCGACCTCAAGCATCCCGATGGCTTGGCGGTCTTCCACAAACTGGCGGCGGAGACCGACGTGGTGCTCGTCAACTTCGCCCCCGGTGTCCCCGAACGCCTCGGCATTGGCTACGAGCAACTGGCGGACAACAACCCCGGCCTCATCTACGCCCACGGTTCCGGCTTCGGGGTCCGAGCCGAGGACGGCTCTCTGGTGGAAACGTCTGTGCCCGCCATGGACATCACCATCCAGGCCCACTCGGGTCACATGGAGATCACCGGCTACCCGGACCGCCCGCCGGTCAAGTCAGGCACCGCCCTCATCGACTTCCTCGGCGGCACCCACCTCTACGGGGCGATCACCACTGCGCTGTTCGAACGGGAGCGGACCGGCATGGGTCGGTCGCTCGAGGTTCGTATGGCCGACGCCGCCTACTTCGGCCTGGCCACCGCGCTCGGTCAATGGCACTCCGCTGGCGAGGTGAGCCGTCAGGGCAACCGCCACGTTGGGCTGGGGCTTGCGCCGTACAACGTCTACCGATGTGCGGACGGCTACGTTGCGCTCATCGCCGCCAGCAACCGCCACTGGCGTTCCGTGCTCGGGGTTATCGGGCGAGAGGACCTGATTCCCGATCCCCGCTTGAGAGGATTTGCCGATCGGGCCAAGGAGATCGACGAGGTTGATGAGCTCGTCGAGGCGTGGACGTCGACCCGACCGAAGGCCGAGGTGGCAGCAGCGCTCCAGGAAGCCCATGTCCCGGCGGCCGCGGTCCGCCTTGTCGATGAGGTGGTCAACGACCCCGTGCGGTTTGAGCAGGGCTCGATGAACTGGGTCGACCATCCGGAACTGGGCCGCCTACCGCTGCCGAGCAGCCCGATTCGGTGGCACGGCTCCAAACTGATGGAGCTGGACCCGAGCCCAGACCTCGGCGCTCACAACCAGACGGTGCTTTCAGAGCTGGCGGGCATCGGCGCCACCGAGCTGGAGCGTCTCACCGAGGCCGGGGCCGTCGGTCCACTGCCCGGCTAGCGGAGCGACCGAACTGATCGGCCGCTCCGCTGACCCAGCGTTCGATTAGCGGCGCTCCACCGATGCGCCACTGGAACTTTCGACCGAGACCGACGTCTCTTCCGGCACCTCGATCGTTGCGGCGCCACTTAGGTCACCACTCACCTCGGCCGTCTCGCCGAAGATGGCATCGGAACTGCCGCTCAAGTCGAGCGAGACCGTCTCGATTGCAACGCCGCTGAGGTCGGCCGATGATGCTCCGCTCAGGTCCATGGTCAGTTCGGTTGCGGTGCCTTTGGCGGTGATGCTGGATGCGCCGCTGCCGTCGATGTCGAGCGAGGTGACGTCCAACTCGATGTCGACATCGGTTGCCCCGGAGAGGTCGACGGCAAGCGAGGTTGTCTTGGCGCCGGTGACGAAGACGGAGGCTGCGCCCTCGACGTCCAGTTCAGTGAGTTCCGGCATGGTGATGACCACGGTGGGGTCCACTCCGAAGTCCATGCCGCCATTCGTTTCGATCTTCAACTCGCCGCCGTCGACCGAGACGTCGAGCCGGTCGACCAGGTTGTCGTCGACGGTGATCTCGACCGTCGGCGGTCCATCGACGACGGTGATGCTGGTTTCGAAGACGCCACCGACATCAACTTCGTCAAAGGACTCAAAGTCATAGGTGACGGTCTCAGCGACACCGGACCCCTCTTCGTCAAAGGAGAAACTGACGTTGCATGCGGTCGCCCCGAACAGGGCCAGACCACCGATGCCGATGAGTGCGAGTGCGTTCTGTGAGCCGATCATGGTGTCATTCTGTAGGCCGCAATGACCTCGGACCATCGGGAATGGCCCTGAGACGCCCCTGAGATCGTTCGGGGTTGGGTGGGGCTGGCGGGTTGGCTCTGCTAGAACCGATCCCTATGGCTCTCGATCCCGCAATTGAAGTCCTCGACAAGCGTTTCCACGGTCTGGTGTTGCACAACGCTCACATCGACCATCTATGGACCGGTGGCCGCTGGACCGAGGGCCCGGTATATGTCCCGTCGGGGCGATACCTGCTGTTCTCCGACATCCCGAACGACCGGACGCTCCGCTATGACGAGCTGACCGGCCAGACCACACCTTCGAGCAGCCGGCGCTGAACCAGAACGGTCACTGCCTCGACCTTGAGGGCCGGGTTGTCAGTTGTGAGCATCGGGGCCGGGCGGTCAGTCGGATCGGTCATGACGGGTCTCGGGAGGTGCTGGCGGACGCCCATGACGCCAAGCCGCTCAACTCGCCGAATGACGTGGTTGTCCACTCCGATGGGAGCGTGTGGTTCACCGACCCGACGTACGGCATCGACAGCGAATACGAGGGGGACCGGACCGAGGCCGAACAGGACGGGTCATACGTTTACCGGATCGACCCCGACGATCACTCGGTCACCGCGGTGATCACCGACATGGTCCAGCCAAACGGGCTTGCGTTCTCGCCGGACGAGTCGATCCTCTACGTCGCCGACACCGGGATCTCGCACGTCGGCAAGAAGTGCCCACCGGACATTCGTGCCTACGAGGTTGCCGCGGACGGCCGATCTGTCGGCGGCTACGAGACCTTCGCCACCTGCGACGAGGGGGTGTTCGACGGCTTCCGGGTTGACCGTTCTGGCAACATCTGGAGTTCGGCGGGCGACGGCGTGCACTGCTTCGCCCCCGACGGCACCCTGCTCGGCAAGATCCGCCTGCCCGAGGTGGTGGCCAACGTCGAGTTCGGTGGCCTGAAGCGCAACCGGCTCTACATGTGTGCCACCACCGGCCTGTATGCGATGTTCTTGAACGCCCAAGGGGCGAAGTAGGAGTTCCTAA
Organism: uncultured Acidimicrobiaceae bacterium; assembly: GCA_964609665.1. Classification (GTDB taxonomy): domain Bacteria; phylum Actinomycetota; class Acidimicrobiia; order Acidimicrobiales; family SZUA-35; genus JAHELU01. The sequence goes on along the minus strand of CAZSTV010000009.1, from coordinate 36,779 downwards.
ACGCCCAAGGGGCCAAGTAGGGCCCGGTCACTGCGCTGCTGAATTTGTTCGGGTTTCGTCGCTCAAGCGAGACTGGTCGCCGATCGTCAGCACTAGCCAGGGGGCCGAACATGACACGCACCATTGAAACCGGATCTGAACATCTGACCGCCGTCGTCAACGACGGGGTTGCGGTGATCACCATGGACCGCCCGGAGCGGCGCAACGCCATGACCGGTGACATGTTGACCGGCCTTGCCATCTCGCTGGCCGACGTGGAAACCGCCGAAGACGTTCGCTGCGTGGTGCTCACCGGCGCGGGCGGCGCGTTCTGCGCCGGCGGAGACGTCAAAGGCTTTGCGGAGGGGGACGGCGCCGGTGGCGGCGGAACCTCGTGGGACGTTGGCGTTCATGAGCAGCGCATCAGCCATCACAAGACGTCCGGTGTGCTGTACAACATGCCGAAGCCAACCCTGGCGGCGCTGCCCGGCCCGGCAGCCGGTGCCGGTCTGTCCCTGGCGCTGGCCTGCGACATGCGGGTTGCGGTCGACACGGCCATCCTCACCACCGCGTTTGCCAGGGTCGGTCTGGCGGGCGACTACGGCGGCACCTGGTTCCTAACCCAGCTGGTCGGTCCGGCCAAAGCCAAGGAGCTGTACTTCCTCCCGGAGCGGATGGACATGACAACAGCGGTGGACCTGGGCATTGTCAACCGAGCTGTCGCCGCCGATGACTACGAGGCGACCTGGACCGACATGGCCGCCCGCCTGGCCGCAGGCCCACCGATCGCCTACCGATACATGAAGGAGAACATCAATCGGTCGGTGACCGGCGAGCTGGCGACAACGCTCGATCTTGAGTCAACCCACCACCGCCACACCGGTGTGACCTCGGATCACAAAGAAGCGTCAAAGGCATTCGTCGAGAAGCGAGAGCCAGTGTTCGAAGGCCGCTAGCGGCCCCGGTGTACGGCCGGCTAGCGGCCCCGCTGGGCCAGCGCGGCGGCCAATGCCCCCAGCGCTATGCATGCGCTGAGGACGATTGGCATCCACGACCAGTTGCCAGTGGTCGTTCCCAGCAACGCTCCAAGACTGCAGCCAACGCCGACTGCAACACCGACAAAGGCTCCTTGTGAGTTGCGCATCGGGGGAGTCATGCCAGGTTGAGACATGAGACGCGTTCCGGGTCGGTCTCGTCGAAGCCAACCGACAGCAGCAGCTCGACCTTCGGGCCTCGCATCAGCAACTGAAACCGGTGGTCGTCCTGCTGGAGCATTCGGACCACCTCGTGGTCAGCGAATATCTCCTGGAGCTCTGCGATGTCGTCGGCGATGCTCGTCAGGTCGTCACCGCCGAACTCCTCGGTCACGTGATTGGTCGCGAAGTCGAGTCGGGCTGCGGCGTCGCCGTTGGCGATGAGGTCCACGAGGGTTGCCGCGGTACGGCCTGCCGGGGAGTCGGGCAGGGTTTCGATCTCCAGTCTCTCGATCTCGAGCTGATCCTTCGAATCGATCGAGACGTTCCCGAAGCCGCAGTTGGCATCCGTTGCATTGGTCGGGTCGATGTCGTTGTCGTCGTCATCGTCGTCCTCGCCATCCGACAGGGCGCCGTCGAGCAGCTGGTTTGCTACCTCCCACATGATCGACCGGTAGTCGTCCCCCCGGTCTGAGTTCGTTGCGACAAAGACGGCGCTGTCCTGGTCGACCAAGCGCATGAAATCGGCGAAGAAGATATGGTTGCCGCCGCTGTGGGTGATGATCGGGGTGCCGGTCGGCGCGGGGAATATCAACCAGCCGTACCCGTAGTTGACGTCCTCGCTCGAGTCCGGCGAAAGAGGAGTATGGGGAGCGAAGTACTTCGCTTTGGCCGCCGCGTTGAGCACCTGGTCATCGTGGAGCGCCTGGTCCCAGCGCAGCATGTCCGCCGCAGTCGAAAGGAGACCGCCGTTGCCGAACAGGTTCCAGTACGGACCGTCGACGTCCCACGGTTGCTCGTTCGGGCGCCCGAACCGGTCACCCGACAAAAAGTCGTAGCCGACGGCGATTGTGTGGTCCTCCCAGTCGGGGAGCAGGTAGCCCGTGTCGAGCATTCCTGCAGGTTCGAACAACGCTGTCCGAAGGTACGACTCGTAGGGCTCGCCGGTCGCGAACTCGATGACCGCCGTCAGCAACGAGTATCCGATGTTCGAATATTCGTACTGGTGACCTGGCGTGCTCGTCAGCGGCGTTTCGACAATCCGGGCAAGGAAGTCGTCCCGGTTGATCGGCTCGTCGTCGGGGCCGAACCCATCGGGCAGACCCGACGTGTGGGTCAGCAGCTGGTGAAGGGTGATGGCCGCCGTGTCGTCCGGCAGTCCGGGCACATGTTCACCGAGTGTGTCCTCCACCGACAACCGCCCGTCCATCTCCAGACGCAGGATCGCCGCGGCCGTGAACTGCTTGGTGACTGACGCTATGTCGATCACCGTCTCGGCATCGAACGGGAGGTCATTCTCGCGATCGGCAACGCCGAACGCCCGGCTGGTGATGTCTTCACCTTCGCGCACGGCGACAACGCCTTCGAACCCGCTGGCTTCGAGTTCGTCCAGATACGTGCCAACGTCGAACGTGTTCGAGGGCGGCACTGCGGTTGAGGGTGGCACTGTGGTCGAGGGTGGCACTGCGTTCGAGGACGGTGCTGCGGCCGTGCTTGTCGTTGGAGCGGCGTCGGAAGCGGTGTTGTCGCTCGAACAGGCGGCGGTGATCATCACCAGGCTGAGCAGTAGCGGCCCGGCCAGGAACCTGAGTCGTTTCTTCGGTTTTGAGTGCGTGACACTGTTGGTTTGTCTCATGACCTCATCGTGAAGATGCTGGCCATGCCGTACATCGGTCCCGCGGCCACGATTCAGATCATGCGATTGTCCGAAAGGCCGATGCCGATATCCGAAGGGCCGAGAGATGGCGGAGAGATGGCAGAAGATGGTGGAAAGATGCTGTGGCCGTCAACCAGCGAGTTGGTGCTCGTAGGCCCAGATCACCAGCTCGACCCGGTTCCGGGCGCCGAGCTTTGCCATTGACGAAGCGACGTGGGCTTTCACGGTACTGACCGACACGTGGAGCTCGTCTGCGACCTCGGCGTTTGAGAGGCCCTGTGCCACCGACGCCACCACCTCGGTCTCTCGCTCTGTCAGCGGATTCTCCTCCACCGGCAGCGGCGCGTCCGGAACGACCACGTGCTCCAAGAGCCGCTTCGTGATCTCCGGAGAGATCAACGAGTCGCCGTTTGCGGCCGCCCGGATGGCAGCGATGAGCAGCTCGGGTCCGGCGTTCTTCAGCAGAAAGCCGATTGCGCCCGCCTGCAGCGCCCCGTAGACGTATTCGTCGAGGTCGAAGGTGGTGATGATGACCACCTTCAACGGAGCCTCAACGTCGGGACCGGCAATGAGCGTGGTGGCGGCGAGGCCGTCGAGCTCCGGCATCCGAATGTCGAACAGGCAGACATCGGGCCGCAGGTGCTGTGCCTTGGTGACCGCGTCTCGACCGTTGTCCGCCTCGCCGACAACCTCGATGCCGTCGGTCGCATCCAGAATCATGCGGAAGCCGGCCCGCACCATGTCTTGGTCATCGGCGATCAACACACGAATCATTGGTCCACCCTGGCCAACGGGATCGACGTGGCGGTGCGCCAACCGAGCGCCGGTCGGGCCGACGATTCGAAGACGCCGCCGAGCGCCTCGACCCGCTCCCGCATGCCGACCTGGCCGAACCCGCTGCCCGAGTTGCGAGTGGTTGGCGTGCCGTCGTTGTCGATGGTCATCTGGACGCGGTCGCCGTGGCGCTTGACGGCGACATCGACGAACGTGACATCGCGGCTGTGCCTTCGGGCGTTGGTAATCGACTCTTGAGCGATGCGGAACAGGGCTGCACCAACTCCTGCCGGCAGTACGTCCAGTCGGGTGTCGCCGCTCACATGAACGGTTGGCCGACCCTCTCGCACCGCCAGCACGTCGAGCGTGTCGGGAGCGACGGTCCGGGTGTGCTCGTCCTCGCTGCGCAGGATGCCGACCATGCGTCGCATCTCATCGATCGACTCGTTGGCGATCGTCTCGATCGACTTGAGCACCTCTGCTGCCGCGCCGGGGTTGGACTCGACAACGTACTGGCCGGCCTGGGCTTGGACCGCAATCGCGGTCACATGGTGGGCGACCGTGTCGTGCAGCTCTCGAGCGAGCGAGTTCCGCTCGGCGAGACGGACCTGGTCGTGGCGGCCTTCAATCGCCCGCGCTCGGTACCGCATCGCCAGCGCAAACCCGGCAACGAAGAACCACGGGAGCACCAAGATCAGGTTGTAGACCTGGGGGTCTCCCGACGCCCACTCGATGATGATCTCACTACCGACACTGACGATGAAGCCGATGCCGACGTGGAGTGGCGTCGCCCATCGACACAGCGAGTAGATGAGCACCACGTAGGCCAACCCGGCCGGCGCCAGCCAACCGTCGACCACCTCCGGTCCCCGGAGCGCGAGCGCAAGGCACACCGCCGTTGCGGTGCTCACGACCGTCAACGCGATCAGCGGGATGTGACGCCGGAACGGGATGAACCCAACGGCAAGCACGGCGGGGATGATCCGAGCCCAGAGCGGTAGCGCCACGTCGAGGGTGATGGGCACGAGTGCGGCCAGCGCCAACAGCGCGGTGAGCACCCAGTCCCAGCGGCGTCGGGGCGGAACCGGCTCGACGACGGCCACGGCGTCGAGTCGGTCACGGATCTGCAGTCGCACATAGTCACAATAGTCAGGCCCGGATCGGCGTCCATTCGCCCTGTGGCCATGGCGGTTGGCCCGGCCTCGTACTTTCGACCAAGGGAAGAACGTTCCCCGGGCCGTATTCCCGGCTCCGATGTCGACGCCACGATGGAATCCATGACATCTCTCGTTGATTCACCTACATCCAGTTCGACCGACAGTCCGTGTGAGGTTCGACATCTGTCGAAGCGCTACGGCGCTCACACCGTCGTCGACGATCTGAACTTCACGATCCCTCGCAATCACGTGGTGGGTCTTATCGGGCCAAACGGCGCCGGGAAGACCACCACGATGAAGATGCTGCTCGGACTTGTCCGGCCGACGGGCGGAGACATCTCGCTGCTCGGTCGCACGATTGGCGAACCCCGGTGGGGCGATGCGCTCCGACGGGTTGGCTCGATGATCGAAGCGCCACCGATCTACGACCGCCTCACCGCTCGCCAAAACCTGCAGTACCAAGCCCTCGCGGTTGGCGGCGCCGTCGCTGAGGCCGAGATTGACGAATTGCTCCGTCTTGTCGACCTGGTTGATCGGGCCGACGACCGGCCCCGCGGCTACTCGCTCGGCATGCGCCAGCGACTCGGCATTGCGATCACGCTCGTCGGACAGCCCGAACTGGTCATCCTCGATGAACCAGGGAACGGCCTCGACCCGGCGGGCATCATCGAGATCCGCAAGTTGATGGGTCGTCTTCCGGAAACCGGGACCACCGTGCTCGTCTCGTCGCATCAGCTTGCTGAGGTCCAGCAGGCCTGCGATCAACTCGTGATCCTCGCCAACGGCCGAACCGTCGCGCAAGGTACGACCGCCCAGATTCTCTCCGGCCGCTCCCAGCACATCTTTCACGTCACCGTCGAAGACAGTGACACCGAACAAACAGCGGACGCACTTTGCGCCGCAGGCGTACCGGTGACCGACCGGGTCGGCACGACCTTTGTCATCGAGCCTTCGCCCGAGGTGAGCGGCCGCGATCTCAACCGCCTTCTCGTGTCCTCCGACGTCTACGCCTCATCCATCAACCAACCCGTGGCCTCCCTGGAGGACGCGTTTCTCGATCTCGTTCAGTAGCCCGACCAAGCCCCCTCCAATCCATACCTTTCAGAAAGAAGCCCCATCATGACTCGCACCGAACTATTCAAACTCCGAACCCACCGCACCCCGTGGGTGCTCCTTAGCGTCCTGGTCGCCTCGCTCTCCATCGCGCCCATCTACTTTGCAATCAAGAATCCAGACGACACCGCATCGCTCACCGAGGCCTATCTCAGCGTGGCCGGAATCATGTCACCACTCCTCGGCGCCGTATTCGGTGGCTGGATCATCGGCCACGAGTTCCGTCAGGGCACGCTGCGCCGTGTTCTTGGCAGCGACGCTCGCCGTGGTCGGCTCATCGCCACCAAAGCGGTCATCGGGCTCGGAGCGGCGACCGCCGGTATGGCGATCGCGGCGGGAATCGGGGCGCTTGCCTCAGCAGCCTCGGTCGCTTCGTTTGGTGAGACCATCGACTGGGACGGGGTCTTGCGAAACATCCTCGGCGGTGGTGTCTTTGCGCTCATCACCGCGGCAATCGCCTTCGTTCTCAGCATTCTGTTGCGCAGCGATACCTACGCAATGCTCGGATCGCTCGGCATCATGCTCATCGTCGGTCCGCTCACCGCTCAAATCCCGAACGTCGGGAAGTACACACCCTGGGCTCTCACGTCAGACGTCACCACGTGGATTAGTGGACCAGGCGAGCTCGGCGTCTCGATCGTCCCGGCGTCGCTCGGCCTCGCCGCGTCGATTGGCGTCTTCGCCTCCGCCGCGATGGTGACGTTCCACCGAAGCGACATTTGAGTGGTCTCGCTGGCCGATGATGAGCGCAGCCAGGATGAGCGCGACGCCGACCAGTTGGCCGAACGTCAACGTTTGGCCCAGCGCGACCAGGCCGACCAGCGCTGCGACCAGCGGACTCAGCACCCCGAGCAGGCTGACCTGGGCCACCGGGATTGCCTGCACGCCACGGAACCAGAGGTTGTAGGCCAGCACCGTCCCGATGATCGTCAACCAGGCGTAGCCGATGAGGTTTGTGGTTGTCGGCATCGGCGGTGGGCCTTCGGCGAGCAGCATCAGCGGGAGCAGCACCAGACCGCCTGCAACGAGTTGCCAGGAGGTGAACGTGAGTAGCGGCACCGGTCTGCCCCAGCGTTTGGTCAGCACAACGCCGGTGGCCATCGACAGTGCCCCGGCCAGCCCGGCGACCACCCCGACGGCATCCAGTTCGCCGTCGGCCCGCAGCACCAACATGGCGACGCCGACCATGCCAAGCAGGCCTGCGGTGACAAGGTGGCGGCGGATCGGCTCGCTCAGTAACAGCGCGCCAATTCCGGCGGCGGCGAGCGGTTGGATTGCGCCGAGCGTTGCCGCCACTCCTCCCGGCAGTCGGTATGCGGCAACGAAGAGCAGGGCGAAGAACGCTCCGATGTTCAGCGAGCCGAGTACCGCCACCTTCAACCACCACCAGCCGTGTGGGAGGCGTCGTGTGGCCAACAGCAGCGCAACGCCCGACGGCAGCGCTCGGACCGTGCCGGCCAGGAGCGGTCTATCCGGCGGGAGAAATTCGGTGCTGGCGTAGTACGAGGTGCCCCAGATGGCGGGGGCGAGCGCAGTGGTGGTGATGAGTTTGGGGCCGATGGGTGAACGGGGAGCGTCCATGAGATGCCAGATCTTTCGGAAGTGGGTAAGTATCTTGATGTCAAGACATTTGCCTGACCTCCAGTGTCACCGACAAGTGTCTTGACGTCAAGAGATGTTGCTAAGGTCACACCTGTGGAGCACCGAGCGTTATGACGACCGATCACACCGGTCACGCCGATCACAAGGACAACGCCGATCAGACCGATCATGTAGATCTCATCGTCAGCATGTGGAATGCCGAACGCCCGGACCTCGATGTCTCGGGCATGGCGGTCATCGGCCGCATCGGTCGGCTGGAGCGACTGATCAGGCCGAAGATGAACGAGGTCTTCTCTCGCCATGAGCTTGAGTCATGGGAATTCGACGTGCTGGCAACATTGCGCCGCAGTGGCGCCCCGTACCAGCTGACCGCCGGTGCGCTGCTCGAACTGATGATGATCACCTCCGGCACGATGACCAACCGCATCGACCGGTTGGAAGGAAGGGGACTGATCGCCAGGGCCAAGGACCCTGCCGATCGGCGCGTCGTGTTGGTCACCCTGACCGCGGCCGGTCTCGCCAAAATCGATGCGGCGGTTGCCGATCACGTCGAGAACGAGAGCGCCATCATCTCGGCCCTGAGTGCCGGGCAACAACAGGAGCTGATTTCGCTGCTGCGACTGCTCGAAGCGGGTCAGGTTGAAGCCGGTGAGGATGACCGACCGGACGAACCGAAGCGTAGGCAGTCCTAAGTCCCGGCTTCCGCTTCGATCTGCTTGCGAAGCTGGAACTTCTGCACCTTGCCGCTCGGGGTCATCGGAAAGCTGTCCACGACGGCCAACGCCTCGGGCCAGAACTGCTTTGTCACGCCCTGGGCGTCCAGAAAGTTGGTCAGGTCTGCCAACGTCGGTGCGGTGCCGTTCACGGTGATCACCGCACAGCCGACCTCACCGAGCCGGTCGTGGGCCTTGGCGATGAGCGCTACTCCCACCACCGAGGGGTGGCGTAGCAGCACGTCCTCAACCTCTTTGACCGGGATGTTCTCGCCGCCTCGAATGATGATGTCCTTGGTGCGCCCGCTGATGGAGATGTAGCCCTCGGCATCCATCACCGCCCGGTCGCCGGTGTCGAACCAGCCATCTCGGAAACAGGATTCGGTCAACGCTCGACCTTGGATGTAGCCGACGAAGGTCAGCGACCCCTGGAACTGCAGGTCACCCTCGGTGCCCGCCGGGACCTCGTCGCCTGCCTCGTCGACCACCCGCACCGCGTTGCCCGCCAACACCGCACCGTCGGTGGCTCGCTTCTCGAACGTGTCGTCTCGGTGGCCCGTCGTTGACAGCGCCGTCTCGGTCATGCCCCAACCGGGGAGCACGGTGCATGGCAGCCGATCCCTGGCCTCTTCCAACACCGGTAACGGAATGGCGGCGCCGGCGCAGACGAAGGCCTTGAACGAGGACAGGTCTCGGTCGTCAACGCCCTCCACCGAGAGCAGGTCGGCCAGGAACGGCGTGGCCCCCATCGACGCTTCAATTTTCTGTGTCTCCAGCAACTCGGCAAACTGCTGTGGGTCCCAGACCTCCTGGTACACCACCTGGCCGCCAGCGGTGATCGGCGCTCGGATGCCGAAGAGGTAACCGGTCTGATGGGCAAGGGTGGAGCCCATGTGGAAGATCGAACAGTCGGGGGCGACCCGCTCCAGCCACAGATCGGCGGCGACGTTGATGGTGTTCTGGGTGTGCATGACCCCCTTCGGCTGACCGGTGGTGCCGGAGGTGAACATGATCTCGCACACGTCGTTTGGTGACGGCCGACAGAGCTCCAGCGCAGCATCGTCAAACGTCGACTCTCGGCCCGCGGCCAACAGGTCCGTCCACCCCAGGGTGTCCGCCGGAGCCGGTTCCCCCGCCGAGGCCGATTCTCCCGCCGGGGCCGATTCTCCCGCCGAGTCGGGGACAACGATGACGTTCTGTACCCACGAGAAGCGCTCCCGAAGCTCCCGGTGCATGTCGCCAAGGGCGAAGCCGCGGTAGGTCTGGACGGTGATGACCGCGGTGGGCGTTGCCAGCTCGGACATCACCGACACCTCGTTGGCCCGAAAGATCGGAGCCACCGGGTTGACCACTGCGCCGATGCGCTCGATGGCCAGAACCGCCAGCAGGAACTCCCGCCGGTTCGGCAACTGCAACTGGACCACCTGGCCCGGACGGACGCCGATGCCGAGCAGACCCTTGCTGAGCTCGTCGACGTGGACCGCCGCCTCGGCCCAGGTCATGACGCCCGCCGCATCAACCACCAGGGGCTGGTCCGGGCGGGTTTTTCGGTGCTCGGTGAATCGATCGAACAGGTGCTCGTTGGTCCAGTGGCCGGCCGCAACCATCGCATCGATCCTGGCCTGCGTGAGCGTTGTCTCGAAGAACTGTTTGGTGGCCATATACGTAACGTAGTCACCGCGCTCAGCGTTGGCGATTGGCCTCACTGGGGGTCTTGTCAGACTGGCACTGGGGGTCTTGTCAGACCGTCTGTCTATGATTCAAAGGTGAGTGATGCGAACCGCCAGACAGCAACGTCGTCGTTTGGCGTCGGTCGGCGGGAAGGGCATGACGCTTCGGCCTTCTACGAGCGGTTCTCCGCCCCCGAATTGTCAGACGATGAAACGGTGGTTCGGCCTGACGAACTGATCGAGGAGTTGGGTCAGGGCAAGGTGTTTGTCGGCTCAATTGACCGCCTGCAGGCCCTGCCCGAGAACAGCGTTGCACTGGTGGTGACCTCACCGCCGTACTTCGTCGGTAAGGACTACGAGCTTGCGGTCACCGGCTCGGACGCCACCGACCGCATCCCCTCCACTTACTTTGAGTTCCTGGACATGCTGCGGTCCGTCTTCGCCGAGTGTCGTCGGGTACTTGAGCCCGGTGGGCGCATTGCGGTGAACGTGGCCAACCTTGGCCGCAAGCCGTACCGCAGCCTCAGCGCGGATGTGATTTCCATCTTGCAAGACGACCTTGGGCTGCTGCTCCGGGGCGAGGTCATCTGGGAGAAGGCCGCCGTCTCATCGGGTTCGTGCGCGTGGGGATCTTTCGCCAAGGCGTCAAACCCGGTGCTGCGGGACATGACCGAGCGGGTCATCATCGCCTCCAAGGGTCGGTTCTCCCGAGCGTTGACCGCCAAGCAGCGCCGCCAACGCGGCCTACCCCATGAGTCATCGCTCGCCAACGATGAGTTCGTCGACGTCACCAGGGACGTGTGGCGCATAGACGCCGAGTCAGCAACCAGGATTGGTCACCCGGCCCCGTTCCCCATCGAGTTGCCTCGCCGGTTGATAGATCTCTACACCTACCGCGGCGACATTGTGGTTGACCCATTCGCCGGATCGGGAACGTCGCTGGTTGCCGCGGCGAGGGCGGGCCGCATTGGCGTCGGGTTCGATACCGACCCGGCGTACGTGGAGTTGTCAGAGGAGCGGCTGGCCGGAGAACTGCAGCGCCTCGCCAAGTTTGAAGACACCGCGGAGGAGATTGAGAACGCTCCTGTCGCAGATCAGCCAGACGTCGTCGCCACCCTGTCTGCGGAAGACCGTCAGGAGCTCTTCCAGGCCAGGGCGGTCGGTGAGGGCAAAAAGGTCCAAGACATTGCGCAGCGTCGGCTGGAGGAGGCGGGGTTCACCGCCATCGACGAGAAGGCCAAGCACAGCTCGGGCATCGTTGACTTCACCTTCCGCGTCACCCATCCAAAGAAGAAGCGGGTTCGGTGGTGGGTAGACGTGTCCGGCGCGTTCACCATCAACAAACCCGGCTTGCAGCGCGCCGACGCTGTATGGCGGCTGCTCGGTCGGTTGCACGTGCTCACCGCAAACCAGGACGCCTCGGAGGATCCGGTGATCGTTCTGACATCCAGCCTGCCAAAGCGTGGAACGCCGGCCGACAAAGCGCTGCGCTCGGTCGGTCCAGACGTCATCTTCGACGCAATTGAACTCTATGACCCGGCCGGTCTGGCCAGGCTCGCCCAGTACGCAGCGGCAAAGACGCCGGAGTCCCTGCCCGGTTTCTGGACCGAGAAGGAACTGGCCGAGCGGAGCTGAGCGCCCCTACGACTCGGTCAGTGAGTCGGCCAGGGTGTAGAGCTCGTTGTTCTCTTTGTCGATTCGGGTTGCCAGAGCGCTGATGATGCCCGCCATCTCGGACTGAAACTCCGCCCGCTGCTCAAAAATGTCTGTCGGGTTGACCCATCGCTTTGTGAAGGCCTCAAACGCGCTTGAAAGGTCGCCCATCTCGCGGATGAACCGCCGGGTGAGCGACACGACCTGGGCATCGGACGACTCGAGCAGCTTGGGGTAGAGGCTCTTGTCCTCCTTGGCCAGATGCACCACCAGCTTGCCTGCAAAGTGGTTCAGCTGGGTGCGAATGACCTTCGCGTCTTCCAGGCTGTGGATCGACGTTGAACGTCCGTCCAGTTCTGTGGCCAGGTTGAGCAGGACGTCATGTTGTCTGCGGAACTTCTCGGTCCGCTTCGCAATCTGTGTCTGCGTTCTCGCTTCGTCTTCGGACTGGTCCGTTTCAAGCGTCGGGTCGTCCACAAGGGCCTGGTCTGACAATTGCTGCCTCCTACTCGTCGATGCTTGGAGTATCGACGAAAGCAGGAAAAAACTTTATGGCGCTTTCGCTAGGCCTCTATGCCATCTCGGATGCTGGTTCGGCCGGCAGCGACGCTTGCCGCCAGGTCTGCCCGGTCGATTCGCATCTCCGCTGCGGCCTGGTCATAGCTGCAGCCGCAGACGTCGACGAGCCACAGGGACTTGGCCTGGCGGAACGGCAACTCGTCAGCGTGCTGCTTGACAGGACAGGGGTCCTGCACCTCCGTTTGGGGCCTCTGGCGCCGGTCAGCACGGAATCCAAGGTTCGATAGATGGCTCACAAAGCCGGTGTCGAGAGCGTGCACCATCATGCCGTAGCTCTCAACGCAGATATCCAGTGCCATCAACACAAGTGTACTCCCACTCGATCGTTGACTATCGGCACCCATGTTTGTGGCTCGATCTCTGGGTTTCGGGCTTGGATTTTCCACCGATCGGCCGATGGTACTTTTGGTGTTCCTGGTCGTTCAGTGAGGTCTGTAGTGCGTGTAAATCGACAGCTGCTCTTGGTGTGCCTCGCTGTCGTTTTCGCCATGCTTTGCGCCGCCTGTGTGTCAGACGCCGAGAGCGACCCCGCCACTGAGGATGGAGCTGTCACCGACGACGCCACCGAAGACGGCAGTGTCGCCAGAACCACGATTGTGCCGACCATGCGACCGACGAGTGCGGACGACCTTGGCATTGCGTTGGATCGGTTTGGGCGCCCCTACGACAACTACTGGGGTCCCGAAGGTGCAATCGCCGAAATGCGACTGCTGACACGACTACAGGTCCCCGGCGGCAGGATTGAGCTGGTCGAGGGTGAGGCGTTCCAGCGGGCGAACCCGGTGACCGTCAGCGACACGACCACCATCGACTTTCGCGAATCCGGAGAGTTCGATCTGCGCATCGTCTGGGAGCGCCGCCAAGTCGACGAGCCGGATGCTGATTCGGAATCGGAATCGGACTCTGATTCGGACTCGGACTCTGACTCAGCACATGAGGAGTCCATCCTCGGTGTCTTCGTCGGTCTGCAGGACCGGACGGTGGCGCGATGGGGCAGCTTCGCCAACGCCTACGAAAGCAGCAACGGTCTCGGCGGCATCACCACCAGGTCCGTGCTCGACTGGGCCGATCGCAACGCGGAACCCGGTGAACCCCTGATCGATGGTGAGTTCATCGACGGTCGACCGTTCATCCTGGGCGACCTCGATACCGAGCCGGGGCGAGACATCATGTTGTTCGACCATGGCGTCGGTCGAGGCACCCGAGATTTTGTCTACACCCGCGGCTTTGATGAGGACGATCGCCTCGTCGCCATCATGGTCTGGGACCAGCGATTCCCATGGCGGCTCGCGGTCTCGGAGGGCACGCCGCCGCCTGATGTGACCGAGCGAGAAGACGAACTGCTCGACTGCATCGAAGGTCGGCGCCTGATCGACAAGTGGGGTCGCTGCACCTAGCGGCTACAGCCCGTTGAGGAACGCGATCAGTGCTTCGTTGACCTGGTCCGGTCGTTCTTGCTGTATCCAGTGACCGACACCCTCCATCAGGTCGAAGTGTCGAAGGTCGGCGACGGTCGCCTTCATCGCGTCGATCTGGTCCGGAGTGTTACCCGCGATGAGGTCCGTTGACCCGCCCATGTAGAACGACGGCTGTTGCAAGGTCGCTCCGAGCCACGGGGCCAGCGTGCCGGGCAGGGCGTTGATGTTGCGGTACCAGTTGAGGCCACCCCGGTACCCATGCTCGGACAGCTCGCTCATGTAGAACGACACGTCCTCCTCGGTCAACCACGAAGGCAACACGTCGGGGACGATCATCTGCGCGGCCATCGATTCGCCCATCGGGAAATGCCCGTCCCAGCCTTCGGCGAGGTCACCGTTGGCGACAGCATCGCCGGAGATCGTGTAGAGAAACCCGAGCACGGAATGGCGCAGGTCGGCCTCCAAGTCTGCTTCGGCAACTCCCGGCTCCTGGAAGTACAGCCGGTAGTAGTCACGCTCCGGCCCGGCGTTCATGCGCATCAGGTCGTTCACGGTGACACCATCCGGTAGCCCCCCAACCGCAGGGAGGAACGGCACGCTCAACCCGGCCACGGCACGGAACATGTCCGGCCGTGTCAGCGCGCTGTACCAGGCGACGGGCGCACCCCAGTCGTGGCCGACCACCACGGCCTGCGGCACGCCGGCGGCGGTCGTGTCGTCGCCCCCAAGCGCGTTGACCACCGCCACCACATCCCCGATCAGGTGGCTGAGGGTGTAGCTGTTGATGTCGGCCGGGGCATCGGTCTTGCCGTAGCCGCGCATGGAAAGTGCCACCGCCCGGTAGCCGGCGGCGGCCAACGCCGGGAGCTGATGACGCCACGAGTACCAGCTCTCGGGGAACCCGTGGCACATCACCACGAGTGGCCCGGTGCCCTGCTCGACGTAGTGGATGTTGATGCCGTTCGCTTCGATGGTTCCGTGGGTCAATGCGTCGGGGTCGAATGTCATGGTGACAGCATCGCAGAGTCATCGTGCCGGGAACAGATGACGTTGCCAGGTGTGGCTCGGCCTTTCTTCGGCTGCGGCCTCTCCGCTAGCCTGACCCGGCTATGGCATGGACCACACAAGAAGTTCCTGTTGTCTGCGAGCGCACTGGCCTCGCCCATGTGGTCTCGGTGGGCCTACCGGTCCGCCACGAATCGCTGGACGAAATGCCGCTGTTGCTGTGTCTGGACGGACCGTGGATGTTCGGCACCACCTTGGACGCAACCCGGATCATGTCCATGTCAAAGGAGGCGCCCGAGGCCGCGGTCATCGGGCTGTCCTTTGCGGACACGTCCATGGGGGAGTACCTCCGACAGCGGGCTCGCTGGTACACCCCGACGCCATGGGTTCCGCCCGAGATCACCGGGGTAAAAGGAATGAAAGAGGAGGAGAGCGGTCGGGCCGACGAACTGCTGACGTTCATCACCGAACAGCTGCTGCCAACGGTCGAGGCCGATCACCTAGGCGGTACCGCGGTGTCCGAACGGTGGTTGATCGGCCACAGTTTCAGCGCCCTGTTTGGCTTGCGGGCGCTGTTTACCGCACCGGAGGCATTCGACAAGTGGCTGTTGGCAAGCCCGTCGATCTGGTGGGACGACCGGGCCGTCCTGGCAATCGAAGAGGACTACGCAGCAGCACACGATGATCTGTCAGCCAGGGTTTTTGCCAGCTACGGCGAGTTGGAGGATGTCATCCAGCCCATTGACGGCATCAGCTTCAACATGGGCGGCAACGTTGAGGACCTCGTGTCCAGGTTGACCGCCAGGAACTACCCGGGGCTCTCGCTCTCACATGCGGTCATCGCCGGGGACGCCCACGCCTCGGTCATCGGCGCGGCGATCAGCAAGGGTCTTCGGGCGCTGCTGTAATTCGAGCTGAGAATCCTGTTGACCTGAGAGACCTATTGACCCGCGGGCCCTCGGGCCGCAGCTCAGATGTCTCCGCAGCCCTTCGGCACAAAGCGGGCGGCTTCCTCTGGCCCCCAGGAACCGGCAGCGTATGGCACCACCGGCGGCGGGTTGTGCAGCAACGGGTCGACGATGCGCCAGGCCTGCTCGACACCGTCTTGGCGGGCGAACAGGCGCTTGTCACCGATGAGCGCGTCGGCGATCAACCGCTCGTACGCATCCGGCACGAAACCGCCGAGCTGCTTTTCGTAGTCGACCGTCATGTCGACCGCCCGGCTGACCATCTCCATGCCGGGCACCTTGGCCTGCATGGTGAGGGTGATGTTGTCGTCGGGCTTCATTCGAAACCGGAGCCGACATGGATCCGGCAGGTGGT
The DNA here is from genome assembly GCA_964609665.1 of uncultured Acidimicrobiaceae bacterium. GTDB lineage: Bacteria > Actinomycetota > Acidimicrobiia > Acidimicrobiales > SZUA-35 > JAHELU01. The sequence goes on along the minus strand of CAZSTV010000009.1, from coordinate 20,943 downwards.
CCTCTTCGCTGAAGAGCATGCGCGGCGGCTGCTTGAACTCCACAATGGCCTCGGTGACGGTGGCCGCAAGCGACTTTCCGGCCCGCAGGTAAAACGGCACGCCGGACCAACGCCACGAGTCGATCTCGATCTTCATCGCTGCGAAGGTTTCGGTGTCGGAATCATGGGCCACGCCGCGTTCGGCCCGGTAGCCCTCCACCTGGCCGCGGACCACGTTTGCCGGGTCCAAGGGTTGCATCGCCCGGAAGACCTTGACCTTCTCGTCGAGGAACGCGTGCTGGTTCTTACTGGCAGGCGGTTCCATGGTCAACAGCGCCACCATCTGCAAGAGGTGGTTTTGCACCACGTCTCGGATGGTGCCGATCTCGTCGTAGAACCGGCCGCGCCCTTCCAGCCCGAACGACTCGGCCATGGTGATGGTCATCGACTCAACGTGGTTTCGGTTCCAGACCGATTCCATCAGGCTGTTTGCGAACCGGAAGACCATGAGGTTCTGCACCGGTTCCTTCCCGAGGAAGTGATCGATGCGGTAGAGCTGCGACTCATCGAGATACCGATGGAGGGTGTGGTTGAGCTCCTTGGCCGATGCGAGGTCCCGACCGAACGGCTTCTCGACAACCACCCGACCACGTTCGGCCAGACCGATGCCGGCCATGCCCTTGACCACGTCGTCAAAGAGGTGGGGCGGGATGGCCAGGAAGGCGACGGGCAGTTTGACGTCGACGGTTAGGTCGGCGAGACGCTTCCAGGTGGCCTGGTCGCTGTAGTCCCCGGCGATGAACTGCAGCCGGTCGCAGAGACGGTCGAGCGCGTCATAATCAATGTCGTGGGCGGGGTCAGCACCGAAGCGCTCATCGACGGCGGCCCGCGCTCGCTCCTCAAAGTCGTCGTCATCCCACGGGCTGTTGGCAACGCCGAAGACCGGCATCTCCAACCGCCCTTCTCGCGTCAACTCATAGAGCGCCGGGAGGAGCTTCTTGCGGGCGAGGTCACCGGATGCCCCGAACAGGATGAAGGCGTTGGCCTCCGGGTTGACCGGACCGGTCACTGATCGTCGGTCTTTTCGTGATGGCCGCCGAACTCCGAGCGCATGGCCGAGATCACCTTGTTGGTGAACTGGTCGTTGCCGCGGCTGGCGAACCGTTCAAACAGCGATGCGGTGATGGTGTGGGCGGGCACGCCAAGTTCCACTGCGGCCTGTACGGTCCAGCGGCCTTCACCGGAATCGGACACCCGACCGGCGAAGCTGTCGAGGTGAGGGTCGACCGACATGGCGTGGGCGGTCAGATCTCCCAGCCATGAGCTGATGACCGAGCCGCGACGCCACACCTCGGCAACCGCTTGGGTGTTGATGTCGTAGCGGTAGTACTGCGGGTCGCGCAGCGGGGTGGTCTCGGCGTCGGCCTGACGGACCTCGGTGCCCGCATCGGCTGCCTCAAGGATGCCAAGGCCCTCGGCGATGGCGGCCATCATGCCGTACTCGATGCCGTTGTGGACCATCTTTACAAAGTGCCCGGCACCGTTCGGTCCGCAGTGAAGCCATCCCTCTTCCCCAGGAAGAAGCGGCCCGACAAGGCCTTCGGTACGCGGGGTGGACTCGACACCGGGAGCGATGGTGCGAAAGACGGGGGTCAGGTGTTCGACGATTTCGTCCTCGCCACCGATCATCAGCGAGAACCCTCGCTCAAGGCCGAAGATGCCGCCGGAGGTCCCGACGTCTACGAAGTGAATGCCACGCTCGGCAAGCTCGACCGCCTTGTCGACGTCGTCCTGCCACATCGAGTTGCCACCGTCGATGATGATGTCCCCGGCCTCGAACTGGTCGGCGACGGCATCGATGGTCTCGCCGGCGAAGGCGGCGGGCACCATGATCCACGCCACCCGGGGGCCATCGAGGGCAGCGGCGAACTCGGCAAGGTCATAGGTGGCGGTGGCGCCCTCGGCGGCCAGCTTGTCAACGGCCTCATGATCCAGGTCGTAAATGACCGCGCTATGGCCGCCCAAGAGCAGGCGCCGAACGAGGTTCGCCCCCATCCTTCCAATTCCAATCATCCCGACCTGCATAGGAGACCCTCCGGTCCGCTTCGTCGCTGTGGCCGCATCCGGTCACATCCGCGTTGACATATGAGGGTCCTATCGGCGCGAAACGTCGGCGGATGTAGCTGCTTTGGCCGTGGTGAACGGCGGGACCCTTTGCCCGCCGTTGGAGGCGGCCGGTAGGGTCGGGCGTGACCGAAAACGAACTTGGCGAGCTGCTCACCGCAGTCGAGACCGCAGCTGAGAACGCGACAGGTCGCTTCGACCTGCTCGACCGCCTCCGGGACCATCCCGGCCTTGGTGGGGCCCCGGCCGACCACGCCATGCGGGCCGCGGCGCTGCTGGCGGCGTCGGGTGACCCGGCGGACCTCCCGGCCGTAGCCGAGCTGGCGGGCCGGGCCCATCAGGGTGGTGTCGACGGTGCCGGGGTGATCTTCGCCGAAGCGGTGGACAAGATCTCGCTCTACCAGGGCCAGCCGCAGCGCTACGGGACCGTGATGGTGGAGCATCAGGGTGATGTGGTCCAGCCGCCGGTTGACCCGTCGGTCAGTGATGACGAGCGGGCCTCACTCGGTGTGCCGTCGATGGCGGAACTGCGCCGCCGCATGGATGAGGTGACGCGGCAGATGGCGGTGGAACGAGCGGCCGCGCCCGGCGTGCTGCCACCGGGGGAGCGGTTCTGTCGAGTCTGGACCGACCCCGACCCAACGCAACTTCGAGCCAGGATGGCGGCCGAGGGCGCGTCG
>CAZSTV010000009.1:0-18150 GCA_964609665.1 uncultured Acidimicrobiaceae bacterium | reverse complement strand
TCAGCTCCTGGGACGCCGGTGATGGCCTACAGGTGTTGTCGTTGCGGGTGGAGCGATTGGAAGAGGCGGTCATCACCTACACCTTCACCCCGCTGTCCGGCGGCGGTCCGATGAACTTCTCTCGCGGCTCCCACGACGGACGGTTCCGAGGTGCGGCGTCTCCCGCCGAGTTGCCGTCGAACGATCCGCTGAAGGGATCGACATTCGATCATGCGGTGGAGTCTTTGGCGTTGGGTGGACCGAGGACCGTTACGGTCTACCGGCCGCCGGGCCATGAAGCGGGTGACGACACGCCGGTGGTGTACGCAACCGATGGCAACATGTTCTCCCCGTATGCCCGCAGGCTCGATGCCGCCATTGAAGCGGGGGACTGTCCACCGGTGGTAGTGGTGGCGGCCCACGCCGCGCCGATGGACCAGATCAACGGAAACATCCGAGCGCTCGAATACCTGCAGGGTTTCGACGATCAACGCTTTGATGCCCACCAGCGGTTCTTCATCGTGGAGCTTGCCGCATGGGCCGAGACCGAACTCGGTGTTGCCAGCGACGCAGCTCGCCGGGGGATCTTCGGCTGCAGCGATGGCGGCGGTCACGCGCTGACCACCGCCATGTTGCACCCCAGGAAGTTCGGCCACGTCTTTGCCTACAGCACCGGCATGCCCCCGGACCCCTCCACCGCCTGGGACGCCGACACCCACCCCTTCGTGCACCTGTGCGCAGGCACGCTCGAGGGCGGCTTCCACCAGGCCACCGAAGCATGGGCGGGTTTCCTCCACATGCAGGACGCCGGGTGCCACTTCACCGAGCGGGTCTCAGGCCACGACCTGATCCAGTGGTGCGAGGAGCTACCACGAGCGCTGGCCCGAGCCTGGGGTTGATCGGTGTCCACCGACGCAGCGATAGATCTTGTCTGCTGGGACTTCGGCGACACGCTCGTCGACGAGATGTTCATGCGGTTGCCCCCGGTTGACGGCATCGATTGGGCGTGGCACTACGAGGCGGTGGTCGCCGAGCACCCGGATCTCATCGCCGAGTTGGATATCGGCAACGCCACGCTCAACGACCTGATCGATCCGCTTGCCAAACGGGTCGCGCTGCCCCGCCGGGAAATCGCAAAACACCTGCGCACGGTGTGGCACCGGATCGAGTGGTTCCCATCGTCGCGGCGGTGGGTGGAGCGCCTCGGCGAGGCCGGCGTCATGCAGGCGGTGGTCACGGTCAACCCCCATGAGTTTCACGGCATGGCGATGGCCTGTGGCCTTGACGCCATGGTCGACATCATCGTGACGAGTGCCGAGACGCAGCAGCTGCACAAACCACCGATGGCGCAACGGGCCCGCCGCCTGCTCGGGCTGGCGGACGGCCTGGAAACGACGCTGCTCATCGACAACAAGTCCCACAACACCGATGACTTCACCGCAGCGGGCGGTCACAGTCTGCTGTACACCCGGGAGACGTTCGCCGCCGAGGCCGAGCGGTGGCTGGCGCCGTTGCTGAGCTAGGTGTCGTCGGTCTAGGTGTCGTCGGCCAGGGCGGTGGCGGCGAGGGAGGCGGCAAGTTCTGAGAACCTGGTCCGCAGCGTCGACATTGGTGGGCTGTCGTACTTGAGTCCGAGGGGCGACAACAGCAGTAGGTCGGTGAGTGAGCCCGCCCGATCGGGGTTCACTGCCTCAAAGTGGGCCGCCACCGTCTCGGCCACCCGTTTGTTGACCGTGTCGAATACCGGCTTTGCATACGAGGCTTTTGCCTCCATCAGCTCATCGCCGTGTTCGGTCCTGCGGACCTGTTGGGTCAGGTCACCGAACCACCGTTGCAGAAACCCATCGAGCTGCGCTTCGAGCGTTGGCTCTGTCGTCAGCGCCGCCAACGCCTGATCGGCGGCGTCGTTGAGCAGCCGCGACAGCATGGCGTGGAAGACCTCTTCCTTGTTGCCGTAGTGCTGATACAGCGCGGGGCGTGACATCGACGCGGCCTCGGCAATGTCGTTCATGGAGGTCCTGGTGAACCCGTAGGCCGAGAACTTGGCGAGCGCAGCATCGAGGATGCGCTCCCTTTTCAGTTGACGCTGGTCCTCGCCCATGCGATCCATCATGAACGATTTTGACGCAATAGACAATCTGACATATTCAGCGTAGAGTGTCAGAACGTCACCGGCCTGCATGGTCGCAGCCGGCGACGACAGACTCTTCGAACGACAGGACACTGCTATGACTCGGCTTGGTTACCAGATTCCAAACTTCACCTACCCGGGGGTCGGCCCGGAAGGGATCTTCGCCAACGTCGTCGAGCAGGCAAAGGCGGCGGAGGCCAGCGGCTTTGACCGGGTCTTTGTGATGGACCACTTCTACCAGCTGCCGGGCATCGGTGACCCCGATGACTACATGCTCGAGTGCTACACCACCCTGGCGGCGCTGGCCCAGCACACCGAGACGGTCCGCTTGAGTGCGCTGGTGACCGGCAACACCTATCGCAACCCGGCTGTGCTGGCCAAGACCATCACCGCGCTGGATCACGTCTCGAACGGGCGGGCAACGCTGGGCATTGGTTCCGGTTGGTTTGAGTTGGAGCACGACGCTTACGGCATCCCGTTCAACTCGTTCTCCGAGCGGTTCGAGAAGCTGGAAGAGGCGCTCAACATCATCCTGCCGATGCTCCGCGGCGAGCGGCCGACACTCGACGGCAAGCACTACCAGGTCACCGAGGCCATCAACTCGCCTGCGCCGATTTCCGACATTCCCGTAATGATCGGCGGGTCCGGTGAGAAGAAGACTCTGCGGATGGTGGCCCAGTACGCAAACGAGTCAAACCTGACCTGTGACGTTGACGAGATCCCCCGCAAGCTCGACGCCCTGGCCGCCCACTGCGAGCGGCTCGGTCGGGACCGTTCGGAGATCAAGGTCACCAAGCTGGTGATGATGGTGCTCGGCCGGACCTACGAAGAGGCGATGGCCTCGTTGACCACCTACACCGAGACTCACGGTTGGCCCGCCGAGGTGGTGGACCTCATGGTGCCCCGCCTGGTGATTGGAGACCCGGACGGTATTGGCGAGCAGATCCAGGAGATGATGGCCAAGGGCCTGGACGGTGTCACGCTGAACCTGGCAACGGTCGGCCACGACCCGGAGATGGTGGCCCTGGCCGGCAAAACCGTTGGTGCCGCCATCGGCTAGCGCCGTCACATCGCCTGCCGCCGGCGGGAGTCAACGTGTACCTGGCGCCCAACGGAAACTAAGTTGCGAGCATGACCACAGATTCTGTGAAGGTGACCGCAGTCGAGACGCTCCACTGCGACGCCGGGTGGCGCAACTACCACTTCTGCAAGATCTCCACCGATGAGGGCATTGTCGGGTGGAGCGAGTTTGACGAGGGCTTCGGTTCACCGGGTGTAAGCACGGTGATCGAGGCCCTGTCGAGCAGGCTCATCGGACAGTCGGTGCACAACCATGAGCGCATCTACACCGAGTTGTTCGCCGCGACGAGGCCCGGTGCGGGGTCCATCGTTGGTCAGGGTCTTGGGGCCATCGAGAACGCGCTGCTCGACGCGAAGGCCAAGGCGCTCGGCGTGCCGGTCTACGTGCTGCTCGGCGGGAAGCTGCGCGACAAGATCCGGGTGTACTGGTCCCACTGCGGCACCTGGCGCATTGCCTATCACGGCTTTTACGGCAACCAGATCACCGACCTGGCCGGGGTGCGGGCACTCGGCGAAGAAGTGCGAGACTCCGGCTTCACCGCGCTGAAGACCAACATCTTCACCGAGTGGAAGGGTGCGCTGCGGTCCTGGGCACCGGGGTTTGGTCGACCGTGGAACCCCGAGCTCAACGCCGAACCGATGGTCCTGAAGGGCATCTATGAGACCTTGGCCGCGTTCCGCGAGGGAGCGGGCGACGACATGGGCATCCTCTTGGACCTGAACTTCAACTTCCGCACATCAGGGGTGTTGGAGATCCTGCGAATGCTGGAGGACTTCGACCTGTTCTGGCTGGAGTACGACAACGACAGCCCCGAGGCACTGCGCTACATCCGGGACAACGCCAAGACCCAGGTGGCGTCGCTGGAAACCCTGATCGGCCTCCCTCGGTTTGTGCCGTACCTGCGTGAGCAGGCGGTTGACGTTGCCATCGTCGACACGGTGTGGAACGGCACTTGGCAGTCGATGAAGATTGCCGCGTCGGCCAACGCTCATGAGGTCCACGTTGCGCCCCACAACTTCTACGGGCACCTCTCAACGATGATGAGCGCTCACTTCGCAGCGGCGGTGCCGAACCTGCGAATCATGGAGACCGACATCGACCGGTTGCCCTGGGACGACGATCTGTTCACCGAGGTGCCGAACATCGTGGACGGGCATCTCATTCTGCCGGACACGCCGGGGTGGGGAACCGAGCCGGACGAGGCGGCGCTGGCCGCTCACCCTCCAAACGACGGTCCGGGCTTTCTGGTCAACCGACGCTCGAATTCATAGCGCTGGCCCCGGGGCGTCACCGGTCGTCGGCGTGGAGGAACAGGACGAGCAGCCACCCCGGATGATCCGGCAGACCGAGGCGATGTTGTTCGAAGCGGAGCTGGCCCTCCTCTGGATGGTTGATGACCCTGATGTGGGACGCGAGCGGGGCAACGTTGTGGCGGACCCATGAGGAATCGAACTCGGGGTGGTGACGTCGAAGCTCGTCGGCAAGCTCGTCGAGTTCCGGGCTTGGGTGGTCTGCAATGTGGGCCCGGAACTGACTGGTGAGCCGCTCGATCTCCAGCGGCCAGTCGTCGATGTAGCGCCGCAACTCCTCCCGTTCCAGAAAGAGCCGCAACAGGTTCGGGTGCTCGCCGACATCGTCATCGCCGAGGAGCGGAAACAGGTCCTGCTCTGACTGGTTCCACGCCGTCAGGTTCCAGTGGTGGTCAAGGATGTAGGCCGGGCTCGGGTTGAGTCCCTCCACCAGCCGTCGGTGGGTGTCCGCCGCGGCGGAACCCGGGTCTACCGTGGCCCGAAAGTGCACCCCGGCCAGGCTGAACAGATGGGCCCGTTCCGTTGAGCTCATCCGCAGGGCGGCGGCCAAACCGTTGAGGACTTCGGCCGACACCCGGTTGGCCCGACCCTGTTCCAGACGGGTGAGCCATGACGCGCCAACCCCGGCCAGGACCGCAACCTCTTCGCGCCGCAACCCCGGGGTGCGCCGGTTGGTGCCGGCGGGAAAACCGACCGCGGACGGATCGAGCCGCTCCCGTCTGGTCCGGAGAAAGTCCCCGAGCTCTTCGGCTTCCATTCGACCAACCTCCCCCGACGTCCAACCTATCGAACCGAAGCCGGATGATCCTACCACTGGTGGTACCACCATCATCGGAGTCTTGGCCGCCAGGAGCACCTCGATCAGGGTGAGTAGCTGTGACACCCCAGACCTCTACCCCCGACAGCGCTACCCCTGACTGCACTACCCCTGACAGTGCTACTCCTGACAGTGCTACTCCTGACAGTGCTACTCCTGACAGTGCTACTCCTGACACTGCTACCCCCGTGCCACAACTGACGCTGAGCCGCCGCGTTGTGCCCGGGGCGTCATCGGCGGTACGGGACCTGTTGGCTCAGGCGGCCCAGCCCGGGATGATTTCGCTGGCCGGGGGCCTGCCCGATGATTCGCTCTTCCCGACCGAGCAGCTGGCGAACCTGACTGCGGAGTTGATCGACGTCGACGGTCGCCGTCTGTTGCAGTACGCCCGGACCGAAGGCTTGGACGAGAGCCGCGAGGTGTTTGCCGACCATTTCGGTCTCGGCGATCCGGCCCAGCTGTTGGTCACCACCGGCTCGCAACAGGGCCTTGACCTTGTGGCCCAAGTCCTGTTGGATCCCGGCGACGAGGTGATCGTCAGCGATCCCGAGTACCTGGGCATGCTGCAGGTGCTGCGGTCCCATGGTGCACAACCGGTGCCAATTCCCAGCGATGGTGATGGGCTGGACGTCGAGGCGTTGGCGGCCAGGCTTGCGGCCGGCCTCCGGCCGAAGGTGTGCTATCTCGTGCCCCACTTCCACAATCCATCGGGGGCCACGCTCAACGTCGACCGTCGGGCCGAGCTGCACCGGTTGTCCAGCCACTACGGATTCGTGGTTATCGAGGACGATCCCTACCGGGATCTCTACCACGATGATTCGCCCGCACCGGCGGACGTTGCAGTCGACCCAGAGTGGACAGTCCGGTTGCGGACCGCATCGAAGTGCCTTGCACCGGGCCTACGAGTTGCCGCCATCCACGCACCACCAATGGTGCATGCGGCAATGGTCATCGCGAAACAATCGGCGGACCTGCACACCAGCACGCTGAATCAGGCCATCGTCAGCCGGGCTCTCGGGGCACCGTGGTTCGCCGGGCACCTGGACCGGCTGCGTCGTTCCTATCAGCACAAGTGCGACACGTTGATCGACGCCCTGCTGGCCACCTTTGGAGACAGTATCCGGCTGGTCCGCCCGACCGGTGGCATGTTCCTGTGGGTCGACATGGCTCGCCTTGGCAATGGCGATGGGTCGCTCGACGCGGCGCCGCTCGATAGTGGGGCATGGCTTGCTCGATCGCTGGAGCACGGTGTCTGCTTCGTGCCCGGTACTGCCTTTGCCGTTGAGCGGGACCTTCGTTCCTATGCACGGTTCAGCTTCGCAACCGCCTCAGCGGAGGAACTCCAAGAAGCCGTTGCCCGTCTCGTCTCCGCCGTCGCCGTGCGTCCCGGGTGACGCCCGGCTGAGAAGCTGGGTGGACGCTTGGCTCTTTGCGACTACTCGACGCTTGCTACGTTGTCGGCGAGGCCGAGGCGATAGACGAAGTAGCCAACCGACATGGCTTCAAGCTCGGCGATTACCTCACGCCGATTGTCGGTCCTCGGGTCGGTACCGGCCAGGGTGTGGCGGACGGTTTCGATCACCAGCATCAGAATTCTTCGTCGAACCTCCGGTGACTCTCCGACCTCAAGCTGGTCGAGTACCTCGCCGAACACGTCGACGAGGCGGGCTCTGACTGCGGCCGTCGGTCCGGTCTCGACCTGGGGCGGTGCGTCCTGGGTGATGCGGTAGTAGCCGGGGTGATCCTGTTGCAGCGATGCTGCGGCCCACACAAGGTTGCGCAACGCCGGCACGAGGTCTTCCGCCGAAGCGATGTTCTCCACGATTGGCTGGAACAGCGCCAACGCATCATGGAGATAGGCATCGACGATGGCGTCGGCGACCGCTTCTTTCCCGTCAAAGAAACGGTAGAGCGACCCCACCGAAACACCGGCCCTGGCGGCGATGCCAGTGGTGGTGACGCCGTGAAGGCCGGCCGCCGCGAACTCTTCGTTCGCGGCGGCCAGAATCCGATCTAGTGTCGCCCTCGATCGTCGTTGTTGTGGGGCAGCCTTCACGACAGTGATCCTAGTAGTTCAGCGAATGGGCTGTTGGCGCCCGGGTTGGCCACCGGGGCCCGATCCGCCCGATCCGCCGGATTGGCCGGGACACGTTGCCTGGACCGATCCGCTGCCGTTGACCCTGGTGCCATCGTCGAGTGTGACGGTGACAGATCCGTAGATGGTGGTCGACGATCCGGTGCAGCGAACGTTGGCGCTGATCGCCCCGCTGATGGAGGAGCCGGTCCCGAGCGTTGTCGTACCGGTGTTGATCCGAACCGACGTTGACTGCACGGTCCGACCCGGAGCGTCGAACAGCTCCGCCCACCAGGTTGCGTCGACGACCAGGACCTCGTTGCCGTTACGATCGAGACCCTCCGAGACCCGCATAGACAGATGGGGGTCAATGGTTGGTGCCCGCCCATGCACGCCTACCTCGCCGCCGCTGCCGTTGCACCAGACCACGGCGTGTTGCGCACTCCACGCACCTTCCAGACATTCACCGAGGAGCGCGTGACCCGCAGCGTTCGGGTGCAGCGACTCCTGACAGAGCTGCCGGTATCCTTTGCACCGGCTGAACATATCGGCGATGGCTTTCTTGTCTTCGAATCCGACAGGAAACGGCAGGTCGATATCAGAGCGGCTGACCGAGTCGTGGTATCTGAACAGGGAGTGGCTGCCTTCACCCTTGAGGGCGGTGACCACGTCGCCGTTTATGGTCCGAGCGCGTACAGCGGTGTGGAGTGCGCTCTCGGGGCTACCGCTCTGCTCGCAGAGGTGTGAGCCGTTGAACGCATCGATCACGTCGAGAAAGACGATGTCCGCACCGGGGTTGTTGAGCAACACCCGGTGTTGGGTCTCGGCCACGATGTCGCTGAGTGATTCGGTCATCGACTGTGCGAGCGGCAGTGCGGCGACATGGACTGGACAGCCAGCGGCATACCGCTCGTCGACCAGGTCCCGGAACTTGTCGCGCTGGTCATCCCTGCCGTTCTGGGTGAGGTATTCATCAGCGAAGCGTTCGGGCATGGGGTTGACGTAGTTCTGGATCACGATGCGGTGCTCACCGTCGGAGTCGATGTCGGCCAGCTTGTCGATGAGGGCCTGTACCGAGTCGGTCAGCTTGGTCGTCAACGGTTCGGCCTGATCCGGAGATGGGAAGTCAGCGCTGGTGCACGCTCCTTTTGTAGTCGGCCGATCGGCAGCTAGCTGGGGTGGGGTACCGGGGAGGAGCAGTTGCTGGAGCAAAATGCCCGGGTCGTCAGCGATGTCCGCATGGGTTTCCCACCAACCGGTGTAGCCGTCGGTCAGGAACCCCTCGATGCAGGCTTCTGCGGAAGGGGTGAACCGAGCGTCGTTTGCGCCGACCCCGAAGAGCACCAGGTCGATGTCATGGGTGGCGGCGATGTCCTCAAGTTGGCTGAACTGGGACTTCACCTTGCGGCCCTTGCCGTCGGACCGCCCGATCGAGTTGTTCTCGATGTCAAAGATCTGTGCGCCCGAGCACGCGATGTTGAACTTGGTGTCAATGTCGGAAAGCACCGCCTTCTCGATGCTGGCGTTGGGGGACCGGTGACAGAAGTACGCCTCATCGCTCGGGGCAGTCCAGCCGTCTGGCAGGTAGCTAACGGCGCCGCTCGAGTCGACCACCGGTAGATAGCCGCCCGCTCCCTCACCACTGACGAAGCTGTCACCCATCGCAACCGCAGCGGTTGGCTTTGACTCGGGTGGGTTCGGTTCGGTCTGGGCCGACGCTGGAACCGTTGTTGCGACGGTGGTCGCCGCCATAAGCAACAGCGCGGCAAGCAGCGCGTGCCACCGCCGTCGAGTCGGTGACGGCTCATGTAAGAGAACTGCGGACATGGGACCTCCTGATGTGATCCTACAAGCTAGTCGAAACATGAATGTGAAGAACTATTCATGTTTATAATCGTCCGGAGTCCAGGCGGTCAAGGGGTTCCTTGTTGAATCACAGAATCGCCCTATTCCATACGAATTGGGTGTGTCGGATGAACAACTCACATCGACTAGTTAGAAAACTTGATGGTCTATGTATCAACTTTGCATAGAGCTTGTACACTGTCGGTATGGCTATTGACCCCAACAAATGGACAATAAAGACGCAGGAGGCTGTGGCCAGCGCCCTCGAACGGGCAGGCGCAGAATCCAACCCCGAGGTGACACCGGATCATCTCCTCCTCGCATTGCTCAGCCAGCAAGAGGGCGTTGTCCTTCCGCTGCTGACCAAGGTTGAGCGTCAACCGTCGCAACTCCGGTCCGAGACCGAGGCGGCCATCGCCGCTCAGACAAAGGCGTACGGCACTGAACCGCGTCTGTCGCGCCAGAGCAACCGTGTCCTCAACGACGCGGACTCTGTCCGGGCAGAACTCGGTGACGACTATCTCTCCACCGAGCATCTACTGCTCGGCCTCGCCAACCCAGACCCCGGTGGTGCCACCGCGGCCCGGCTGAACCTCTCCCGTGATGAGCTGATGGCCGCGCTGGAAGAGGTGCGGGGCTCGCATCGTGTCACAAGTCAAAACCCCGAGGAGCAGTTTCAGGCGCTCGAAAAGTACGGCGTCGACCTGACCGAGGAGGCTCGCAGCGGCAAGCTTGATCCGGTCATTGGACGTGACGACGAGATCCGTCGGGTCATCCAGGTGCTCAGCCGTCGCACAAAGAACAACCCGGTGCTCATCGGTGAACCCGGCGTCGGCAAGACCGCCATCGTGGAAGGTCTGGCCCAGCGGGTCATCGAGGGAGATGTTCCCGAGAGTCTGCGGAACCGCCGAGTCATCTCGCTCGACATTTCGGCCATGCTCGCCGGGGCGAAGTTCCGCGGTGAGTTTGAGGAGCGCTTGAAGGCCGTCCTCAAGGAGATCACCGACGCCGACGGTGAGGTCATCACCTTCATCGACGAGATGCACACCGTGGTTGGTACCGGTGCCGGCGGAGACTCGGCCATGGATGCGTCAAACATGTTGAAGCCCATGCTGGCCAGAGGCGAGCTGCGCATGGTCGGCGCCACCACCCTTGATGAGTACCGCCAGTATGTCGAGAAGGACCCCGCCCTCGAACGTCGCTTCCAGCAGGTGCTGGTCGGCGAGCCGACGGTGGAAGATTCCATTGCCATCCTTCGCGGTTTGAAGGAGCGCTACGAGGTCCACCATGGCGTCCGCATTCAAGACTCCGCCCTCGTCGCCGCGGCCACGCTCTCCAACCGCTACGTCACCGCCCGGTTCCTCCCGGACAAGGCCATCGACCTCATGGACGAGGCGGCATCAAAGCTGCGGATAGAGATCGACTCGTTGCCGACCGAGATCGACATTGTCGAGCGCCGCATCCGTCAGCTTGAGATGGAGCAGGTGGCGCTCGGCAAAGAGTCAGACGTCCCGTCAGCAACCAGGCTTGGCGAGATTGAGTCACTGCTCGCTGACCTGTCGGAGCAGCGGAACGGCATGAAGGCGCATTGGCAAAACGAGAAGAGCGCCATCGAGGAGATCCGTGGCCTCAAGGAGCAGGAGGACAACCTGCGCCGTCAGCTCGACCGTGAGGCAGACCTGGAGAAGGCGGCCGAGATTCGCTACGGCCAGCTGCCGGACATTGAAAAGCAGGTGGAAGAGGCGTCCGCCGCCCTCGCCGAGCTGCAGGCCGAAAAGACCATGCTGAAAGAAGAGGTCGACGAGGAAGACATCGCCGAAGTCGTCAGCCGCTGGACCGGCGTTCCGGTCTCGAGGCTGGTCGAGGGTGAGGCTCGCAAGCTCCTCCGCCTTGAGAGGGAGCTCCACGAGCGGGTGATAGGCCAGGACGAAGCGGTGTCCTCGGTGTCCTCGGCAATCCGGCGCAGCCGGGCCGGGCTGGCCGATGCCAACCGTCCGATCGGCAGCTTCTTGTTCCTCGGTCCCACCGGTGTCGGTAAGACCGAGCTGGCCAGAACCCTCGCCGACTTCCTCTTTGACGACGAGCGGGCGATGATCCGCCTCGACATGTCGGAGTACATGGAGAAGCACACCGTCAGTCGACTCATCGGTGCCCCGCCGGGGTACGTCGGCTACGACCAGGGTGGTCAGCTGACCGAAGCGGTCCGCCGCCGCCCCTATGCGGTCGTGCTCCTCGACGAGGTGGAGAAGGCCCACCCGGACGTCTTCAACGTGTTGCTGCAGCTCCTGGATGATGGTCGCCTGACAGACGGTCAGGGTCGCACCGTGGACTTCACCAACGTGGTCCTCATCATGACCTCCAACCTGCCGGGCGATCCGAAGGACTTCTTCCGCCCCGAGTTCATCAACCGGGTGGACGACATCGTCCGCTTTGCCGAGCTGAGCGAGGAAGACCTGGTGTCCATCGTCGACATCCAGCTCGGTTCACTGGCTGACCGTGTGGCCGATCGTCGGATCACCATCGATGTCAATGATGACGCCAAGCAGCTGTTGGCCAAGATCGGCTACGACCCGAGCTTCGGTGCACGGCCGCTCAAGCGGGTCATTCAGAAGGAGATCGCCGACGAGTTGGCGCTCCTGATCCTGGATGGCGAGATCGACGATGGGGCCAAGGTGGCCGTTGGCGTCGAGGACGAGGCATTCAGCTTCGCCGTGAGCTAGCGGGCTCCAGACTGAACACCCAGACGGGGTATCCCACTGGGTTTCCAGCTCGGGCATCATCTGGACAAAATCTCACAGCCTCGCTGCGCCGTCGGCCGATAGTATCGATGTAATGCCAGCAACGATCGTGGTCGGAACGCAGTGGGGCGACGAAGGTAAGGGTAAGTTCACCGACCTTCTGTCCAAGGAAATGTCAATGGTCGTGCGCTACCAGGGTGGCCACAACGCCGGTCATACCCTCGTGGTAGACGGTGAGACCTTCGCCCTGCAGCTGGTCCCCAGCGGCGCGCTGTATGACCACATCGTCCCGGTCATCGGCAACGGCGTCGTCGTCGATCCGTTCGTGCTCCTGGCCGAGATAGACATGCTGACCCGCCGAGGGATTGACTGCAGCCGCCTGCGGGTGTCCGGCAACGCCCACCTGATCATGCCGTACCACCAGCAGCTCGATGCGCTGCACGAGCGCCACCTCGGCAAGTCCAAGCTCGGCACCACCAAGCGCGGCATCGGCCCGGCATACGCCGACAAGTCAATGCGGCTCGGCGTTCGGGTGCAGGACCTCCTGGACGAGCAGATCTTCCGGGAGAAGCTGCGGGCCAGCCTCATCCACACCAACAAGGTGCTTACCAAGATCTTCAACCGGCTTCCGGTTGACCCCGACGGCCTGGCAGACAAGGTCCTCTCGGAGTGCCTTGAACCGCTCAAGCCCCACATCGCAGACGCCACCGACCTGATCCATGACTCGCTCGAGGCCGGTCAGCACGTTCTGTTCGAAGGGGCCCAGGCCACCTTCTTGGACTTGGACCACGGGACCTACCCCTTTGTGACCTCAAGCAACCCAACCGCAGGCGGCGCATGCACCGGTGCCGGCGTTGGGCCCCGTCATATCGACCGGGTGCTCGGCATTGCCAAGGCATACGTCACCCGGGTTGGCGCCGGTCCGTTCCCGACCGAACTGTTCGATGAAGACGGCGACAAGATTGTCGACATCGGGCGGGAGTTCGGCACCAACACCGGTCGTCGGCGTCGTCCGGGCTGGTTTGATGCGGTCATGCTCCGCCACGCCGTGCGGCTCAACAGCTTGACCGAGCTTGCCATCACCAAGCTGGACGTGCTCGACACGTTTGACACGGTGAAGGTCTGCGTCGCCTACGAGATCGACGGCGTACGGACCGAGAAACTGCCGTACCACCAGTCGGACGTCCACCGGGTCGTCCCGGTCTATGAGGAACTACCGGGTTGGAAGACCGATCTCACACAGGCCACCGAACGGACCCATCTCCCCGCCGAGGCCAAGGCATACCTTGAGCTGATCGAGGCGCAGGTCGGGGTGCCGGTCAGCCTGGTGTCCACCGGGCCCGGCCGCAATCAATACCTGCACTTCTCCCAGTAGTCCCGCACGTTGGCGTGACCTAGTTGGATGAACGGCGTCGCTTCGGCAATGGCTTTGGAGCCGCGGCCACGAGGGGCTGGTCATCGTCGACCGGCAGCTCGTTGGTGATGTCGGCGTCAGAGCCGGTCGGTGACGGCGTCTGTGATGGGGTCTTGGACTCGATCTGCGACTCGGCGCTTGTTGCCGTTGACTTCGAGGCCCGCGCATAGTCACTGGCTCGTCGATCGTGGGGCCGCTGGGTCCACGCCGGTGGTCGGATCGCCGGGGCCTCATCGGGATCGATGGGCTCAGCATCGCTAGCGGTCGCCTCATCGACGGATGCGTTCGTTGCCGCTGGCGCAGCACCCCGCCGGCCGCCCACGGGCGAATCAACCGCCCGGCGTCGCTTCGGCAACGTAGGCAGGTTCTGTGGTTCCTGATCGGCTGCCGCTGAATCCGGTGCGGTGGTATCGGTGTTGGCAGTCGCCACGTCGCGGTCGCTGCGCCTACGACCTGACCGTGCGTCCGGCTCGGACTCCAAACGCTCGTCAGGGTTGCTGCGCTCGTAGGGATCCTGTCCCGCCTCCGGCTTGGCCCGGCGTCGGGGGAGAGGAGGCGGCGGAGCAACGTTGAACGGTGACGACAACTCAGAGGTAATCGATGCGTCTGTCCCTTCGGCCGTGGTGGCCGCCGGTGCTGGTTCTTTCGATTCGGCCGCTGCGGGTGTGGGCGCTGTGGATCCGCTTGTGGCGGATCTGCTTGTGGCGGGTTCGCTTGTCGTGGGTTCGGCTGCTGTTGGTTCGGGCGCAGCCGCCTTGGCGGTGCTGCGTCGGCGGGCCAGCGGCTTCGGCGAACCTTCCCTGGCCTTTTCGGCCGCGGCGTGGGGATCGGCCGGGGTAGCGGCAGGCGTGGGAGCGGTTGCCGATGACGACTCGGCCACAGACGGGGCCGCAGGCTCGGTGGTCTTTTCGGCGACCGGTTCTTCGGTCGGCCGCTGCACGGGGAGCTGCTGGGTTGGCGCTGGCTCCTGCACCGGTGACGGCGCTTGTGCTGTGCCTGCGGTCGAGGCCGTGCCGGCACTCGTAGCGGCGGCCGCGGCGGTGTTGTGAGCTGCGGGGCCCGGCGCAATCTCGCTCTCGACGACGGCGCCCGTATCGGTGCCGGACTTGGACGCCGGCTTGATGAACGGCCGGGGCTTGCGGAACGCCCGCTCCTGCTCTTGAGGCTCGACCGACTGATCGAGCGCCTGTTCACGAATGGAGTCCAGTTGGTCCACTGCAGAGCCGGTCGTCGCCGCGTCCTCCGTTGACGGCACCTGTTGCTCGGCCGCGGCCGCTGGTGCTGCCTGTGGCGCTGCTGGCTCGGCAGGGGGTGGCGAGACCGCTTCGGAAAGACGGTCACTTGATGAAATTGTGGCGTCCGGATCGACGGCGGGGGAGACCGGTGTCGACGCCGCGTCGCCCGCCTGGTCGTGGCTCGGGTCCTTCTTCGAGGACCGAGTCTTCTTTGCCGTTGCCTTCTTCGGCGCCTTCTTAGTTTTCGGCGCTGTCGTGCGCTGCTTCTTCTTGGCGGACGCCTTCTTTGCTGCCGCTTTCTTAGCTGGCTTCCCTCGCTTGGTCTTCGGTGCGGGCTTCTCGGCTTCGGCGATGGTCTGCTCAATGGCCGCGAGGTCTCCACCGGCCCCGGAGTCGAAGAACTGGAACGAGTCCTGCACCGGCGCTTCCAGCAGTGCCTTGCGGCGAGCCGGAGCGGTTCGTTTCGGACCTCGCATCGTCGGTTTGGCGCCGGCCCTGATGCCGGAAGCGATGATGGCGCATTCCTTGCAGAGCGGGTGTTTGCGGCCTTTGACATTGACGAGGCAACTCAAGCAGAACTCGCCGTAGCACAGGCCACACACGTTTCGGGCCTGATCAAAGGGATCAGTTTCGCATCGACCGTTCATGAGATCCTTCTCGCAGAATGAGCAGTATCCAAGTGCATCGACTGGCCACAGGGGCTGCTTTAGCAACATGGGCCGACCGGATTCTCGCTACGGTTGGATAGGTCGATGACGGAATCCGTCGACGGCTCGCGGCCAGACGCGGGCGTGACGAGACAGAGTGGAGCACCTCCCCCGATGGCGATCCGAAATGTGTTGGCCGACCGCTATGCCAGTGCGGAGATGAGCGACATCTTCGACCAACACAATCGGGTGGTGCTGGAACGTCAGTTCTGGATTGCCGTCCTCAAAGCGCAGATGGAACTTGGCCTCGATGTGGATCCAAAGGCCATCGCCGACTACGAGGCGGTGGTGGACAACGTTGACTTGGAGTCCATCGAGCGACGCGACTGGGAACTCAAGCACGATGTGAAGGCTCGCCTCGATGAGTTCAGTGAACTGGCTGGCCGCCAAGACGTTCACAAGGGCCTTACCAGTCGGGACCTGACCGAGAACGTCGAACAGCTCATGACCTGGCGGGCCATGCAGCTTGTGGAGAGTCGCTCGGTCGATCTTCTCACCGTCATTGCGGAATTGGCCGCGCAGTACACCTCCCAAGCAATCGTCGGTCGCACCCACAACGTTCCCGCCCAGCCGACGACCGTTGGGAAACGCTTCGCCCAGATCGGCGAGGAGCTACTCGCCGCCCACCGTCATCTGGTAGCGGTGATGGACGGCTATGCGATCAGAGGCATCAAGGGACCCGTTGGTTCACAGCAAGACCAGCTCGACCTGCTGGGCTCGGCGGACAATGTCGATGAGCTCGAGCGCCGAATAGCAGAACACCTTGGCGTACCAGATGTTCTTGGTGCGGTTGGCCAGGTCTACCCCCGGTCACGAGACTTTGAGGTGGTATCGGCGCTGGTGCAATTGGGCTCTGCCCCCGCCAACCTTGCGCTATCGGTTCGGTTGATGGCCGGTCATGACCTTGCGACCGAGGGATTCCAGCCGGGTCAGGTCGGCTCGTCTGCCATGCCCCACAAGATGAACACCCGCTCATGCGAGCGCATCAACGGGTTGTTCACCGTGCTTCGTGGCCACCTCACGATGGCGGCAGGCCTTGCCGGCGATCAGTGGAATGAGGGCGACGTCTCTTGTTCGGTCGTGCGTCGCGTTGTCATGCCCGATTCATTCTTTGCTCTTGATGGGCTCTATCAGGTCACGTTCGCTGTGCTTAGGGACTTCGGCGTCTACCCCGAGGTGATCAGCAATGAGATGCAGCGGTATCTTCCATTCCTTGCGACTACCAAGCTGCTCATGCATGCGGTGCGAAACGGCCTGGGGCGTGAAGAAGCACACGAGCTAATCAAAGGTCATGCGGTTGCCGCTGCATTGGAGATGCGAAGCGGGGATTCAGGCGGTGCCGGCATGCTGGACAAGTTGGGCGAAGATCCCAGCTTTCCGGGTGATCGAAACGATTTGGATGCCATGATCGCCGATCCAACCTCATTGCTTGGCACCGTTGCGTCACAGGTCGACCGGTTCTGTGCTCAAGTGAGCGAGCTTCGGGTTGGCCGGGACGCCAAAACGTAC
Organism: uncultured Acidimicrobiaceae bacterium; assembly: GCA_964609665.1. Taxonomy (GTDB): domain Bacteria; phylum Actinomycetota; class Acidimicrobiia; order Acidimicrobiales; family SZUA-35; genus JAHELU01. The sequence continues at coordinate 1,310 of CAZSTV010000009.1, read as the reverse complement.
AGAGGGTCAGAGATTCTCTGACCCTCCGCACATACATTCAGTTGCTTTCCGACCCTGTAGAGGGCCGAAGCGATCTAGAAGATCAAGCGGCTCGGCTGATGCCGGCCTTCTTCAGCACAGCGGCGGGGACGCCGATCTGGCGGAAGGCCGCATAAGTGATGCCCTTGCGCTCGGCGTAGCCCTTGGCCACGCGAGCAAAGTCAGACTCGAGACGGGCCAGGTCGATGCCGGAATCCATCTGTTCCAGCTCTTCTGAGAGATCAAGGCGCTCCTGGGTGAGCTGCAGCCGCTTTAGCGGATCTGCTGCCTCCAGCTCGACATCAATACGCTCCAGGCGGCGAGCGATCGAGTCCTTGGTGCGCTTGCGGCCACGCTTTGGCCGGCTGGACTCCAGCGCTTCAAGATACGCACGGACGAGGCGTCCTTCGGCGCGGCCTACGGCCAAGGCCTGCTTGTGATCTTCGGTCATTTGGGACTTCTTAGCCGCCATGATTGCGGACCATCCTTCTCTTCAAATCTCAACGGTCGAGTTGCCTAGCTCAAAACGAAGCCTTGATTTGGAGTTCTTTCAAGACTTGCACTTTCACCATAATGTATATTCGCTTGATCTCCCAGGTTCATAGCGCAAAAACTTGGAAATAGATCTGGTTTTTATGAAGCGAGCAGGCCGAGGAGGTATCGGATCGGTTCGGTGAATCCTTTAGCGTAAAATTGTTCTTTAAATCTCTTACAGCTAGAAGAACTGCCGATCCCTGTTGCCGTGACTTTTCGCTATGTAGATTTCCCAAGATAGCAGTCGGTGGCCCTGGGTTGTTTCACCGTCGCGATCTAGTTCGTACGACTCATGTGAAGTTTGGAACAGAATGGTTTGGCAAGAATCTACCGTTTGATCAGATAGTTCTGTTGCTGAACCTTGACGATTAGCCTTCCAACGACATCGTTCGTTAGTAGTCAAATTACGAAGGAAGCTTCACTAAGCACTGCAAGCGATGGAAGTGATAGGGCCGGTACGAAACTGCGTCCAGCACGCACGCCAAAAAGCAAAAACTCAGGACCTCGACTTCGAGGATCCTGAGATTTTGTCCATGTGGTCGGGACCGGCGTCGATCCGGTGACCTACCGCTTTTCAGGCGGCCGCTCTACCAACTGAGCTACCCGACCTTGGCGGCCAATGGCCGACAAGATACGAACCGCTCCAATCGACCATTTCGAACCTCCGGCCAGCGGGGGTTTGTTGTCGACTGGGTTGATTCCAGCGGTCCCGACGAGATTTGAACTCGCGACCTCCGCCTTGACAGGGCGGCGTGCAC
>CAZSTV010000008.1:47064-50748 GCA_964609665.1 uncultured Acidimicrobiaceae bacterium | reverse complement strand
CCGCAGGCCGTGTGATAGGTCTGATTGCCGAGCGTTAACGCCCTGGTTGCGTGCAACAAAAGGGTTCCGCCGAACGAGTATGGTTAAAGAGGCCCGTAGCCTGTAAATAGGCAGCGGGAACGGTCAGGCCGGAAGGGTCCGAAATTGGAACTGTCATTCGTACTATCAGCGTTGCGTCGTCGATTCTGGATCGTTTCGCTGTTCGCGCTGCTGGGTGCTTTGCCAGGCCTGTTCACCGAACCGTCGGTCAGCAACGAGTACCGCTCCGTGGCAGAGTTGTTTATCCAGCAGCCGACGCAGGGCAGCAACGGTTTTCTCACCGTAGATCCGAACCGCTACGTCATCGGTCAGCTGAGCATTCTTGAGAGTGCCGGACTTGCAGCCGAGGTAGCAGAGCTGAACAACGTGACCGTGCCTGAAATTCGTGAGGCCGTCACCATCGAACAGGTGCCGGACACCGACGTGGTGCAGGTCCAGGGGGTCTACACCGACCCAGACACTGCCAGAGGTATGGCCCAGGGATACGTGGATTCATATCTCGCGGGCCTAGAGACCGACAGCACCGACCAGGCAGAGCTCGACCGTCTGGACCGGGAGATCTCCATCCTCACCAACCGCCTGAGCGTGCTGAACACCCGCATCCAGGAAGCCATGGCGCCGTTCCTGGCCAACCTCCGACGTGACCCGGCACCGCCCGTGCCGCCCGCCTCGGTAGTCGACCCGTCCGCCGTCACCGAAAAGACGTTGGCCGAGGCTGAGCTGCGTGAGCTGCTGACGGCGAAGAACACCCTCAAGTCCAATTCACGGCTGCGGGTGAACACCAAGGCCATCCAGAACGCCACGTTGCCAACCGAGCCGATTCCGGCAGGCGGAGAGTTCCTGCTTGCCGGTGGTCTGTTCGCCGGCGCAATGCTCGGCATCGTTGCCGCACTGGCCTGGGCCCGGTTCTCGACCAAGGTCCTGGATGAGGACACCGCATCGGAGATTCTCGGTGCCCCGGTGGTCTCGGAGTTCCCGCACTACCGCTCGCTGGCCCGCCAGCCGCTGGCAGCCTTCCAGTCCTTGCCACGCTCTGCGGTGCCGGTCATCGACCAGCTCTGTGTGTTGGCTGAGGCGCGGGCCAGGATCGATCAACCGCTTGCCGTTGTCGTCGTCGGTACGCAGCGAAGCGCTGGTGCCACCACGCTTGCACTGGCCATGGCGGAACGCTTCGCCGGTGGCGGCTCATCTGTCGTTCTCGTCGATGCGGACGTCCGCGACCCGAGAATCACCGCCATCTTCAACGCAACATCGGACGGCGGTGTTCCATCGGTCGTCGCCAACGATGGCGCTCTCATCGACCAGCGTGGACGGTCGGTCTTCACCAGGACAATGGATCCCGAAGTCAGCGTGCTTGGCCTTGGCTCCAATCGCGGCGCAGCGTCGTTGCGTCGAGACACCGTGGCCTCGGTCCTCGAAGCGGCCCGCCGCAAGGCGCAGATCGTCGTGATCGACGGTGGACCGGCGCTCGACCTTGCATCAACGCTGCAGCTCACCGCCCTTGCGGACGCTGTTGTGCTCGCCATCCCGCTCTCCCGTCAGAAGAACGATGCCCTCGCAGACCTGTCCCGCCAGCTCGGCGAGGTTCGTGATCGGCTGCTGCCGGTCGTCACCTCACCGGCCAGGCGGTCGGCAAGAGGCGCCATCGTCAGCGCAGACGGCGTTATCTCGATGCCCGGGCTTGGCGCCCAGAAGGAGCGGCCGACAACACCTGCCGCGCCGACCAATGGCGTCCCGCAATCCGCCGACCGGGAAACCATGATGTTTGGATCCCAATCTGGAGGTAGCCAGGACAGCTCCAGTGCTCCACCTCCCAGCGGTTCCTCATAGCGAGTTCAACTGACCTGAGGCGGTAGAGCAATGACAGCGAGTCCGAATCCTGCAGACATTCCTGTAGTCATCCTTTGCGGCGGACAGGGGACCAGAATCCGAGAGGCGTCGGAGAAGCTCCCCAAGCCGCTGATCAATATCGGCAGCCAGCCGATTCTGTGGCACATCATGAAGCTCTACGGCCATCATGGCTTCCGACGCTTTGTGCTCTGCCTCGGCTACAAGGCCTGGGACATCAAGCAGTACTTCCTGCACTACGAGGAGATGATGTCCGACCTGAAGATCCACATGGGGGTGTCGAAGGAGACCGAGTACCTGGAGCGGGCCAGCCTCGACGTTGAGTGGGAAGTCTCACTGATGGACACCGGTATGGATACCGGCACGGGCGGGCGGCTGCAAGCGGTGGCGTCACAGCTCGACGCCGACTACTTCATGCTGACCTACGGCGATGGCGTTGCCGACGTCGACGTTGCCCGCCAGCTTGAGGCGCTCAGCGAGACCGATCTGGTTGGCACCGTGACCGGTGTGCATCCCACCTCCCGCTACGGCGAGCTTGGGGTCAATGGTGACGGCGTTGTGACCGACTTTGCCGAGAAGCCAGCATCTGAGGGTTGGGTTTCCGGCGGGTTCTTCGCCTTCCGACGGAGCTTCCTGGACTATCAGGTCAAGGACGATCCGCTGCACTTCTTCGAACAGCAACCGATTCACCAGATCACCCGGGAGGGCAAGCTCGGCTTGTTCCCACACACCGGGTTCTGGATGGGTATGGACACCTTCCGTGAGTACACGGCCTTGAACGAGATGTGGGCCGAAGGTCAGGCCCCCTGGAAGGTCTGGTCCTAACCAGCCATCGTGCGGCAGCGGCAGCGGTAGCCGAGTCGGTTAGCGCTTGGCCTTCGATGGTGCGCGGCCCTTGGGGGCAACCGGCTTTGACGGCACCGAGGTTGCCGATTGCGCAGCGCCACGCTGTGGTGTCTCGGTCAGATTGATCAACTCACTTTGGCGTTCAGGTGCCCTGTCACGCCGTGACCGTCGGGGAGATGCAGGTTTGGCGGCGCCGGTGCCATAGCCGTACCCGTAGGGCTTGCTCTCGGGCTTCGTGCCTGTCAGGCAAACACCGAGGACTTCGGCCCCAACCGCTCGCAGGCTTTCAACGGTCTTGGCGAGCTGCTGCTTTGACGTCCGCCCCGCTCGTGCGGTGATGATCACACCATCGACCTGTCTCGCAATGGAGAGAGCGTCGGAGACCGGCAGCACCGGAGGTGAGTCCAGGATCACCAGGTCGGCCTCGGTTTCCAGATCCCGAAGCAGCGCACTGAACGCCGGCGATGCCACGAAGTCTCCGGGGCTCGGCGGCTGGACGCCGGTGGGAATCACCACCATGTGGCTGCGCTCATCGTCCACCCGTAGCGCCAGTTGGTTCAGCGGCGTGCCCTGCAAGAGGTTGTCAGAGAGGCCGGGCTCTGGCGCACACCGAAAGACTTCGTGAATGCGCGGCCGTCGGAAGTCGACATCGGCCAGCACCACCCGGTGGTCTACGGCGCTCATCGCCCAGGCAAGGTTTGATGAGGTGGTGGTCTTGCCTTCCGCTTGATCGGGACTGGTAACCAAGAGCGAAGTCAGCTTGCGGCCGAGCAGAGCAAATTCGAGCGCCGTTCGCACCCGCTGATAGCCCTCGGCCACCGCACTGTCGTTGTGCTGCATCGTCGCCAACGCCAGCTCTGTCCCTGCCAGCTCCCGGCCGGGTTTCGGTATGGAGCCCAGGACGGGCACACCGACGATGTCATCCGCCGTCTTGATGGATCGGTCGAGATT
>CAZSTV010000008.1:34175-47054 GCA_964609665.1 uncultured Acidimicrobiaceae bacterium | reverse complement strand
CCGAGGACCAGCCCCACGATGGCGCCGAGCGCAATGTTGCGGGACAGGGGAGCGTTGGACTGATCTAGCGGCGGCGCAGCCACCTGGATGACCCTGGCCGTGCCGTTGCGTGCCAGTTCGCTATCGAGCTCCAACAGCGAGATGGTTCGGGCGATCGCCTCGAACTGGGCGTCGATGAGCTGCAGCTCTACCGCCAGATCGGCGGCGAGGGTGTCCCGTTCTGCCTGCAAGCTGTTCCGGCGCTGATCGGTGGTGGCGGCCTGCAGGCTGGCGTCCAGCCGGTTCAACGGCTCGCTGAGCTCCTGGCGCTGCGCCCGTAGCTCGGCGAGGCGGACTTCGAAGCCGCCAACCGCTGCCCGAGTGCTTTCCGCCGCCTGGAGCTGCTTCGTCCCAACGTAGATATCGGCCCAGGTGTTTGCGTACTCGGTAGCCAGCTCCGGGGTGGCACCGCACCCCTCGAACCACAGAACGTCGGAGTCAGCGTCTCCGGTGACGTCAACCTCTGGATCGAAGCCGAGTTGGGAGATCACCGTTCCCCGAACATCGTCGCTGTAGGCGATGTTTATCTCGTTCGCCAGGTCACGGTTGGCGACGAAGACGTTCGAATCTCCCTGGATGGCGACCTGCGCCTGTGAGTCCGCAAGCAGTACCTGGGCAGTCGAGCAGTATTGGGCGGGGCGGCTGGCGCTGAAGCCCGTCGCCAGGCTCACGACGGTCAGCAGTGGGAGAGCAACCCATGGCCAACGCCTCCGGAGGATCCGAAAGTAGTCGGCTAATTCAAGCTCGTCATCAAATTCACTATGTTGCGGCGGCATGTCGACGTCATTCTACGCCGTGCTTCCAACGCCATCAGCGACGGGCCAGAGATTTACTTGAGGGAGGGCTCCGTGCCTTCGCTCGTCTCTTCCATGGCCTCGATTTCCGCCGTTTCGGCAGCTGCGAGCCGGGCCCGATTGCGATCCCGAAGATCGATCACAACGTCGCCGGTGTTGCTCTCACCCGGTGAGGGAACCTGGCCGTTCGTTGCCGCGCTGCCACTGATGCCGTCCACCCGGGCCTGAGACCGTCGCCGCATGAATCGAAGCGGTAGGAGGGCAAAGGTCACGATGACCTGCTCGGCGGTGGCCAGCAGGATGCGAATGTCGAGACCGATGTTCCAGTTCTCCACGTAGTGCAGATCCAGCCTGCGGTAGGCATTGAAGGCAGCGTTGGAGCGAGCCTCGACCTGCCAGAGGCCGGTGATGCCAGGACGAACCTTGAAGCGTTCCTTCAGCTCGTCGTCGAACGCCTGCTCTTCTTCTGGGAGAGCGGGGCGTGGGCCGACCAGGCTCATGTCGCCCTTGACCACATTGAAGAGCTGCGGGAGTTCATCGACCGAGGTTTCACGGATGATCTTGCCGACCCTGGTGATGCGGGGGTCGTTTGAGACCTTGAACAGCGGGCCGGTGCGTTCGTTCTGCTCTTCCATCTCCTTGCGGAGCTGGTCTGCGTTCGGGACCATCGAGCGCAGCTTGTGCATCTCGAAGAAATGGCCCTTGCGCCCAACGCGCCGTGCGGTGTAGCTGACGGCGCCGCGGTCTTCGATCTTGATGGCCAGTGCCGCCAGGATCATGATGGGGGAGAAGATGAGGATTGCCAGTGAGGCGCCGACGATGTCCATCACGCGCTTGGCGAAGTGTTGCCATGGTGGGGGATCGTTGCGGCCCATCACGATCAGCGGTTCGTGAGCAAGCGAGCGGACGTCGAAGCGGCCTTCCCACATGCGGCTGACGCCGGTGGTCAGGTGGACCTCGTAGCCGGAGCCGAACAGTTCCTTGGTGATGTTCCGGAACTGCTGGCTGCGGAAACCGGTTGCGGTGACGATGGCGCCGGTGACCTCGTGTTGATGCATCAACTCGATGAGGCGACCGGTGGGGCCAATCCAGAGGTCGGCCAAACCGTTGCGCTCAGCGACGCTGAGATTGCCGACGATTCCGCCAAGCTCGAAGCGAGCTTCGGGGTGATCGATGATGAGCTCGGCCAGTTCCTTGGCTTCGTAGCCTGCGCCGACAACCACCACGCGCTCGGGGGCGGTTGTCGAAGGAAGCTCTGTGCCAAGGGAGCGGAGCAGGCCACGCAACAGTGTGCGGCCGATGAAGACGCCGAAGCCGCCGATGGCAAGCTCCCAGGCGCCGATGTGCCAGTCGAGGAAGGCGCTGGCCACAGCAACGCTTGCCGCTCCACCGACAACGGCGACGAAGACGCGCGATATTTCCTCGGTCCGAGGCAGGGTCGGCCGCCCCTCGTAGAGGCCACGGCGTTCCATGATCAACAGGGTGACCGCAGCTGCGGTCAGGGTGAGTGCCACGGAGCGGCGGCTCGAGCGGACAAATTCTTCGGTGATGTTCGAAGCGACCAGGACGAGGCCCCAGCCGATCGTCACGGTCAAGAGGTCAACGATGAACTGCACGCTCGATGGCGCAGGAACTCTCTTCACCCCTTGCAATTTTGCTACCAAGAAGACGCCCTCTCACATGATTCCCTTTACAGTTTTACCAGTGTTTTACGCATGTTTGGCGGTAGGTACTGCCGTGTGGGCGCATCTGCCTACGGGCATTGGTCACATCTGTCCATCAAGCGACAAGGAAAAGCAGCGGTCTTCTGGTACCGGACGACCCTGGTTGAGAAAGCCGTCAGATGCACCTTGCCCTGCACGTAACGCAGGGCCCTTGCAGCGGTACGGTTATTGGTTGTGATTTTCCCACCGAATTCGGCAACGCCGACCCCTGATGGCCGCCCCACACATCAAGTGTGGCATACCGGTGCCCGTCGATGAAGCCGCTGCGGATCGCCATCGTCGGTTGCGGCAAGATTGCTGACGATCACGCCGAGACCCTGGGCTTCATGGAGGGCGTCGAAGTTGTCGCCTGCTGTGATCTCACGCTGCTGATGGCCGAACAGCTGTCGACCCGATTCGACATCGACGGGGTCTATGACGACTTTGCGCTGCTCCTGGCCGAGCAGCAACCAGATGTGGTCCACATCACCACACCGCCACAGTCACATCTGCAGCTTGGCGTTGCAGCAATGGAGGCCGGGGCTCACGTGTGGATTGAAAAGCCTCTGGCGGTCGATGCCGCAGAAACGCGAGAACTGGTTCGCGTCGCACGCCAAACCGGTCGCAAGCTGACCGTTGGTCATTCGTACTGGCTTGACACCCCCGCCCTTGACCTGCGGCGGCTGATCGATAGCGGAGCAATCGGCGAGGTGGTTCACGTCGAGAGCTGGTACGGCTACGACCTGGATGGCGGCTACGGCAAGGCGATCATGAGTTCCCCGGACAACTGGGTCCACCACCTGCCGGGCAAGCTGTTCCAGAACAACGTCGATCACCTCTTCAACAAGGTTCTGGAGTTCCTCCCCTCGACGGATCTGGTAGTCCAGGCGACGGCGTTCCGTCGCCACGACCGCCACTACGGCGACAGGCGAGATGAGCTGCAGGACGAGCTTCGGGTATATCTGGCCGATCCGACGGGGCCGACGGCCTACGCAACGTTCAGCTCGTCCGCGGCACCGAGAGGGCACTGGGTCAAGGTGTACGGCACCAAAGGCTCCGCCACCGCTGACTTCAACCTGCGCACGGTGGAGGTTGCTGCGGGGGTCTCGTTGCCAACCAACCTTGGCCGGCTGTTGCCGTCGGTCGGTAAGGTCGCGGCGGCCGCGAAGCAGGCAGCGACGAACGCCGGTCGCTTCGCCACAGCGGAATTCCACTATTTCGCCGGGTTTCGCCGCCTCATCGATGCCTTCTATGAGAGCATCAACACCGATGGGCCGGAACCGATCCCGCTCGCAGACATGGAGCGGATGGCCGACCTGCAGGACAAAATCTGGGCTCAGCTTGCGCTGGCCTCACCCACCACGAACCCCCAAGCGCTGCCCTCGGCCGACGTCGGACAGATCGGCGATCACGCGGGAGGCGCACGATGATTCTGGTTACAGGCTCAAACGGCTTTCTCGGTTCGGCCGTCGTGCGTCAGCTGGTGGACGCCGACGACACGCCGATCCGATGTCTCGTTCGGCCCGGGTCGTCCACCGCACGGATCGATGACTTGATCGAGTCCGGTCGGGTGGAGCTCCACCGTGGCACGCTCAACAGCAACTTCGATTGCTGGTCCGCCACCGAAGGCGTCGACACCATCTACCACCTGGCGGCCGGGATGGGCGGTGGTGCGATGGCTGACGTGTGGATGACGACCGTCGTCGCCACCGACAACCTGCTGAAGGCGCTGGCAAAACGCAAGACCGACGGGCACAGCCTGGGGCGGATGGTGCACTGCAGTTCGTTCGCCGTGTACGGCGTCGCCGCGCTTCCGCCCGGAGCCACGGTCGATGAAAACACGCCGGTTGAGACCGACCGCAGCAAGGCCGACGACTACGGCCACGCCAAGTTGCGCCAGGAAGAGCTGGTGCGATCCGCAGCGGCAGAGATCGGGTTTGAACTCGTGGTGGTACGTCCTGGCGTGGTGTATGGACCCGGTGGAAGCGGGTTGTCCCGGCGCATTGGTATCCGTCAGGGAAACCTGATGGTGGCGATGGGCGGCAAGAACCTGCTGCCACTGGCCTACGTCGACAACTGCGCCGAGGCCATGGTCTTGCTTGGCCGACACGCCAGCACCGACGGCGAGACGATCAACATCCACGATGACGAGCTGCTGACGGCCAAGGAGTTTCTCGGTCGCTACCGCAAGGCAGCGGAGCCGCTGAAGACCGTGTCGCTTCCTAAGCCGGTGACCAAGGGACTTGCTGAGGCGGTTGAGTGGTATCACCGCCGTTCAAAAGGGCAAATGCCCGCCGCGATCAGTCCCCATATGTTCCGAGCGGTGTGGTCCGGGAACACCTTTGACAACACAAAGCTGAAGTCGTTCGGCTGGTCGCCGACAGTGTCGACCGACGAGGGGCTGCGCCGTTACTTCGAATCGGTGGCCGCGCAACGGGCAGCGACCACCGAATGACCACGCCGGTCGTCGTTTTCGCAATGGAATGGGTGCCGCAGTACCGGGCGCCGTTCTATGAACGTCTTCGGGTAGAGCTCGCAGCCCGAGGGGTGGAGATGCGGCTGGTACACGGCGATCCGCCGACGAGCCGCAAGAAGCGGAACGACTCGAAGGTCATCGACTGGGCCGAATACGTGCCGAACCGGCTGTGGACGGTGAAGGGGCTTGAACTCACCGCCCAACCGGTCCTGAAGCTGCTGCGCGGCGCCGACCTGGTGGTCATGCAACAGGAGACCGGACTGCTCCTCAACTACGTGATGATGGCAAAATCTCGGGTCGGCGGACCGAAGATTGCCCTCTGGGGCCATGGTCATAACTTCAACCCCCATGAGGCCAGCGGCCCGGCCGAACGGGTGAAGCAGGTTGTCACGAAGTGGGCCGATTGGGTGTTCGCCTACACCGAACACTCCGCTGGGGTCTTCCGGTCGATCGGGATGGACCCCGATCACATCACCGTTGTCCAGAACTCGCTCGACATCGAACCCATTCGCAACCCCAGCGGGACCGTCTCTGACGACGTTGCGGAACTCGTCGCTGAGCTGAACGCCAGCGGAGCGCGACTCGGGTGGATCGTTTCCGCGCTCGACCGATGGAAGCGGGTGCCGTTCCTCATCGAGGTGCTGGACGCCTGCGCAGAACGGATTGATGGGTTCGCCTTTGTGGCGCTTGGCGCTGGTGACCAGGCCCACCTGATCGCTGAGGCGGCCGAGACCCGCCCCTGGCTGCATTCGCTCGGCGCTCGTTTTGGTGCCGACAAGGCGGCGATCGGGGCCCTCGCATCGGTCACGATCCACCCCGGCTTGGCCGGGCTACATGTCGTTGAGACCTTCGCAACCGAATCGCCGATGGTCACCGCAGACATCGACTACCACAGCCATGAGATCGAGTATCTGACAGCGGACAACTCGATTGTCCTGCCGGCCGAGGCTGACGTTGACGGGTTTGCCACCGCGGTAGCCGACTTGTTGGGCGACCGGGCGGAACTGGCCCGGCTCCAGGCTGGATGCCGAGCATCGTCGGCGATCTTCACCCTCGATGCCATGGTCGACAACTTCGCCACCGGTGTTGTCGACGCGCTCGCCGCCTACGGGCGCTGATATGGGAATCTCAGGCGATGAACCGTTAGCGGAGGGCCAAGCGGTGGACGAGGAACCGACGTCCGGCAACGGGCGGTTCTCACGACTGGCGGCAACCGGTCTACGACTGCTCGGCGGCAAAGCCGGCTGGTCGCTGGCCGTCGAGCTGCTCCAGTTGGCAAGCTCAACGCTGGTCTTCCTCATCCTGGTCAAGTTCCTGTCGACCGACGCCTACGGCGAACTGACCGGCCTGCTGGCATTGGTCTTCCCCGCGCTGAGCGTTGCGACGCTTGGCACCCACTTCCTGCTGTTGCGTAGGTCCTCCCAGGGCCATGACCTTGCAGACGCCTGGAACCGAGCCATCACCGTTGGGTTTGTCGGCCCGGTCCTGGCCGCCGCGGTCATGATCGCCATACGGCCGCTGCTGCTTCCAAACGTCGACCCGCTGGCCTATGCGCTGATCTTCATTGGCAACCTGCCCTTCTATTGGATGAACGAGCTGGCCGTCTATCTCGGCGTTGGCTCCGGGCGGATGAAACAGGCCGCGCAGGCCCGCTTCATCCTGGTGCTCTGTCGATTTGTGGCCCTGGGCTGGTTCGCCGTTTGGGGTGGCGGCGAGCTGGTGGCATGGGCCGCCGCAAGTACGGTCAGCTTCATCGCCGGGGGAATCGGGGCGCTCATCTTCGTCCGTCGGGTGTTCGACCTGAAACCACGCTACGAGCGGACCAGCTTTGCCGATCTGCCACAGGGCATACCGTTCTCGGCAAACGCGGTGAATGAGGGACTGGTCGACAAATCGGACCAGGTGCTGCTCGTTCGCTTCGATCACAAAACCGACGCGGCGCTGTATGGACTCGGCGCTCGAATCATCCAATTCGGCTACCTGCCGCTGCGGACGCTCCTGCGGACCTTTGACGCAGAGTTGTTCGGTGCGGGCAAAGACGGCGTGCGGGCCGCTCTGCGGGTCACCAGGCGGATGGTCGCTCCCGGCATGTCCATTGCAGTTGCGGTCGGCGTTGGGTTCCTCGTCTTCGCGCCGCTCATTCCGGTGGTGGCGGGGGACGACTACAAGGACTCGGTCAGCGTCATCCGGCTGCTATCGGTGCTGCCCATCGTCCGGATGGCTCAATACCTGCTCGGCAACACACTCAGCGCCGCCGACCGTCAGTGGTGGCGGACCGGGGCAACGGCGACAGCGGTGGTGGTCAACCTTGGCCTGAACATCTGGCTGCTACCGGACGGAACGTGGCGCACAGCCATCTTCACGACGTTTGTCAGCGAGATACTGCTCGCAACGTTGCTGGCGGCAATCGTTGTGAAGTGGGTCCGATGGGAACGCCGACAGGAAGCGGCGTCAACCTCGGTGTGATTATTGGCCAGCCCGCTGGTTTTCGGCCCGGTAGTAGGCGTACTTGTCACGCTTGAACAGGCCGCCACGCTCGAACTTCTGACGGTTCATCACCGCACCGAGGAGCTTGGAACCGCTTCGTTCGAGGTCCGCCCGAACCTGCAGCAGGTCCGAGGTCTCGGTCCGCTCGGTATCGACGACAACAAGGACACCGTCGACGTAGCGGGCGGCTGACACCGCGTCAGCGGTGCTGAGCACCGGCGGGGTGTCGACGACGATGTACTCGACGTCCTCTCGCTCAAGCTCCTTGACCATCTGCTCGAAGCGATCGGAGTTGAGCAGCTCGCCAGGATTGGACGGTGGGCGTCCGGCTCGGATGAGCCAGAGGTTCTCGATGCCGGGGACCTTCTCGGCGTTGAGCTCTGCAGAGTTGGACAGGTACTCGGAAAGGCCTGGACGGGCCGCTTCCATGCCGAACAGCTTTTCGAGCGATGGGCGGCGAAGGTCTGCGCTGACAAGCACGACCCGGGAGCCGTTCTGGGCCAGAGCGATGGACAGGTTGGCAGAGGTGAGGCTCTTGCCTTCGGCAGGGGCGGAGCTTGTCACGATGATCGAGCTGACGCCGCTGGACGTACTGAGGAACTGCAGGGAGCTGCGGAGACGGCGGAATGCCTCTCTTGCTGCGGCGATTCTTGCCGAACCGCCGGCGGACAGCATCACGAGGCTGCTCGCACCGCTGCGGTGGCCGAGTCCGAGGGTCGGAATGGAGCCCATGACCGTGGTGCCGAGGGCGAGGGCGACGTCCTCTTCGTCTCTGGCCGTCGTGTCGAGCCGCTCAAGGAAGAATGCGGTGACCACACCGGCGAGGAGGCCAAGGGCGAGACCGCCGAGCACGGTCAGCGGTGTGCCGATCCCGTCGGGCGCCTCCGGGGCGATGGCTCGCCGTGACATCACCGCGGCGGGGAGGCGGATGGCATCATCCTGATCGGCGTCGGTCAGGGTGTTCCTGGCGTTCCTAATGGTGGTGTTCAGGTTGGCGATGTCGCCCTGGTAGATGGCGATCAGTGATTCCAGGTCGGCGATGATGCTCTGATCGGTGCCGGCCACCAAACCGTTGCGACGGGTCCTGGTTTCTGCGAGGAGCTGCTGGGTTTCCTCGATGTCAGCGGTCGCCGTTTCGATCTGAAGGTTCGCCGCCTCTCGGATGGCCTCATAGTGCTGGGCCGCTTCACCTTCGCGAGTCTGGGTGTACGCCTCGCCTACCTCGGTTGCCACAAACTGGGAACGTTCGGCGCCGGGGGAGGTGTAGGCAACCTCAAGTGCATCCGAGTCGGGCTGAAAGGAGACCTCAAGGTCTTCGAGGAGATCTTCCGGGGTGATCGGCAGACCGAGCAACGCTCGGACCTGCTCGGTGTTGAGCGTTTCGTTTGAGCGGGTGCTCGCAAGCTCTTCCAACCGGGCGATGGCCTGCTCGGCGGTGACCGTGGACTCCATGATTTGGCGTTCACGATCCAGGTTGACGTTGCGCATGCCGCCGTTTGCAGCGCCGGCTGGCGTCGGGTTGACGATCACGGTGGCGGTGGCGGTGTAGACCTCGGTGCGGGCCGTTGCGAAGAGAAAGGCACCAAGGAAGCCGAGTGCAGTCAGTGCAAGCACAAGGAACTTACGGTGACTCACCGCTTGTATGTAATCCTCGAGCCGTGCTGCCTCGGCGGTTTGATTGTTGGCTTGGTACATCATGAGCAGTGGGCTTCCTTTACCGAACCGCAATGTTACTAGAACATAGCCCGGACTGCTGCATGCCCTCGGGCACCGGTTCCGAAACTGCGGGCGTGTCTCTGCGTCGGTGCTTTAGGCCACCGGTTGTGGCGATCGGCGGTGAGCGATTAGGCCCTCAATACCGCCCCTGGCCTGGGCGATCAGCGCCAGGCCCGAAAACCGCTTCGCCTCGTTGCGGGTCGCCATCCCGAGCATTGTCGTCAGGACGCCCTGGCCAAAGCGGTAGCCCGCTTTGGCGACGATCATGGCCTTGACCCGCGGTGAGGGATCGAGGTCCAGATCGACCCGTACCCATGCGTCGGTCGATATGCGGTGGCGGTGGAAACGCCAGGCCGGCGTGGTGCGCTCCGGCTCGATGAATTCCTTTACCTGTGCGGTGGCGCTCCAACGCAAGCCGAGCCCTTTACTTGCCGCCAACCGGGAGAACGCGCCGTCCTCGCCGTGGGGATAGCGGGCGTCGAAGCGCAGGTCTTTCGCCCTGACTTTGTTCAGATCAATAGCAACGTTGCAGGTGCTCAACCACGTCGGCTCGGAACCGTCGGGTTGTGGCGGCAGGTCGAAGAAGCCGCTCTCGATCACCCACTGCGGGGGCTCTTCAATGAACTCGGACACCACCGGGCCACCGACCAGCGCCGCCCCGGTGCGTTGCATTGTTGTGAGCAGGCCATCGGGCCAACCCGGCAACGCCACCTCGTCGTCGTCGATGAACACCAAAATCTCGCCCGAAGCTTCCGTTAAGGCCCTATTTCGGGCCGCCACAATGCCCGGAGCTGGCTCGTGGGCATAGGTCACCGTTACCTCGGTCTCGGCGGCGAGTTCGTCGACGACGGGTTTTGCCGACCCAGAAGGGTTGTTGTCGACGACGAGAATCTCGTGCAGCGTCCATCCCGATTCGGGTTTCGGGGTGGCGCAGGCCACCATGCTGCGCACCGCTCGGCGGAGTGAATCGTCTCGCTCAAACGTCAAAACACCCAGTGATACAGGGCGCGACGGCGGATTTTCAGGTGAGGGTTGGGGGAGGGAGTTCATTGGATCGATCCGTATTCGGGCATTCTCATGCGAACGTGGCTAAAGTTCGTGCAGCCGATCCGCCAGTCTGGCCCGTGAATTGCTCTGAGGACACTGTGACAGTTGTTTTTCGAACAAAAAGCGTTGCTTGTAGCACCATGAACAAGCCGTTGCAATGCAGCAATGTGGCTCATGCTGAAATGCGTCAGTTTCCTTACGACATCAAGTACTCTGTCGGTTCGGGTAGTGAAGAGCGGCAACGGGATGGTGTCTGTGGCCAACGTTGATGTACAACTCTTGGAGCGGACACGCGTTGATGCGGCGACCCCAGTGGTCGCTGAGGCACCAATTGTTATGCGGTCCCGCTCCAGCGCCTACTCGCAGTACCTGAAACGTCCCCTCGACGTCGTGCTGTCGTCGATCGGTCTGCTGGTACTTTCGCCAATCCTGTTGATCCTGGTGGTGCTCGTACGCATCAACCTGGGACCGGGTGGCGTTATCTACCGCCAGGAGCGCGTCGGTCGTAACGGTCAGAGTTTCGAGATCTACAAGTTCCGCTCCATGCTGCCCGATCGCCGCGGCGACGGTAAGGCCTACATCGGGCCGGAGCGGCGCAAGACCCACAAGTCCGCAAACGATCCTCGCCACACCCGGTTCGGCCGTTTCCTGCGCTCAAGCAGCCTGGATGAGTTGCCGCAGCTGGTGAACGTGGTGAAGGGCGACATGAGCCTGATCGGCCCCCGGCCGGAGCTGGTATCGGTCGCCGCTCGCGAAGGGTTCCTGGTGCACCCACGGCACCTGGAGCGCCCCGGCATCACCGGACGTTTCCAGATCTCAGAGCTACGAGCGCAGAACCGCATCTCGGCTGGGCTTCATCTCGACGTTTCCTACGTTGCCGACGTTCGGCTCCGTAGCGACGCTGCAATTCTCTTTCGGACGGTGTTCGTACTGTCCGGTCGGGGCAGTTGACGGAACAAGCCGGGCGCCGACGGCTCCTGTTTGTCTGCACCGCCAACATCTGCCGTAGTCCAACAGCAGAGCTGATCGCTCGCGAGCACTTTGGCGAGTCCGCAATGGTCTTCCGATCCGCTGGCTTTCTTCACGCGGGGGAATCGTGTCCCTCGGAACTGGTGTCGGTCCTGGGCGCCCGCTCGATCAACGCCAGCGACCACCGCAGCTACCAGCTCGATCAGGCGAGTCTCGACGCCGCAGAGCTCCTGTTGACCATGGAGGGGCGTCACGTGCAGAAGGCGACGATGATCTCCCCGGACTCCTTCCCGAAGATTGTTCCGCTTCGTGAGGCGGCAGCGGTGCTAGACCGAATGGGTGGACGCGACACCACTGTTGAAGACTTCATCGCGGAACTCAACCAGCATCGAGATCCGCGTCAGTACCTCGGGAGTCAATGGGATGTCGAAGATCCGTACGGCAGACGTACCAAGGCGTACCGCAAAGCGGTGGCCGAGATCGACCAGCTGGTGACCTCTGTTATTGGGCGTCTGCGCTAGTACGGCGCAATCGCCGCTGGAGCCGCTGCTTCATCAGACTGCTCAGCGCTACCAGGTAGGCCAGCACCACCGAACTGTTGAGCTTGGTTGTTCCGTTCAGCCGCTCGCCGAATTCATAACCAACCTCGCTCACCGTTGGTTTTGGACCGCGAGCCAAGAACTCAAGCAGGATCTTGAAGCCACGAGGATTCACCTCGTCCGAAAGCAACTCAAATCGCTCTCGGGACACGGCAAAGAACCCGCTCATCGGGTCGCTGACGGGGAGACCGAGCAGCTGGCGGGCCAGGGCAGCCCCGGTCCATGAGGCAAAGCGGCGATGGCGTTGGAACGTGCCGTAGCTTCCGCCCTCCACCTCTCGCGAGCCAAGACAAATGTCGGCGCCGTCGCTGACGACCGCTGCCACCAGGTCGGGAATCTTCGTCTCGTCGTGTTGTAGGTCGGCGTCGATGACGACAAGCGACCGGCCACCTGCCGCGGTCATCCCGGCCAGGACCGCCGAGGACAGGCCACGTTCATCGACCCGGCGGACTACCCGAATGCGGGTATCGGCCAGGGAAAGGCGTTCAGCGATGCGCCAGGTGCTGTCCTGTGAGTCGTCGTCGACCACGATGATCTCGTAGTCCAGCTCGGCCATCGCTGCGGTGAGCCGACGAAGCATTTCGGCGATGTTTTCCGCCTCGTTGAACGTCGGAACGATGACCGAAACCACGGGAGGCGATGACTCGGCGTGCGTGGTCGCCTGCTGTTCCAGAGGGCCGTTGTCGGGGCGGACGGGGGCCTGCAGCGGACGATTTCTGGTCGGTCGATGGCGCGCCGGGCTGGCGGTTGAAAGGCTCGGAGGTCCGCCAGCAACAGTCACCTGGGTCCAGTCGGCCAAAGTGGGCCGAAAACAAGCACGCTACGCGCGTAGCCGGCCACCACCTGATACGTTCTGGCCGTGGCTAGCGGTACGAAGGAGAAAACCCAGCCGTGTTGATCTCCCAGCGCGTCCAACCAGGCGGACACGCGGTGCACCTCTCGTACGGAGCATGGAACGAAGCCGAGGACGTCCTAGCGGACTCAGCGGGCACAAAAATTGTCGTCCTGGACCGCCACACCCACTCCAGGGCGGTCCGCGCCCGCCGAGT